>NZ_JBIAXC010000019.1:0-147241 GCF_042896295.1 Kitasatospora sp. NPDC001309
CGGGCCCGGCCGCTACGGGATCCTGGAACCGAGTCCGTGCCGCGCCAGTGAAAGCCGGACAGTTGGGGGGATTCCCCTACCGAACACCCTCTCAGAGCGCGCAGCCCTGGGTGTCCACCCGGCCGCTCGCGGTGCTGCCCGCCGTCGCGTCCTCGCGCACCTCGGCCGAGGTCAGCACGTACCCGGTGTCGGCGCTGTCCAGGGACTTGGCGAAGACCACGCCGTACACCTGGCCGTCCGGGGTGAGCAGCGGGCCGCCGCTGTTGCCCTGGCGGACCAGCGAGCGCACCGAGTAGACGTCGCGCACCACCTGGCCGCGGTGGTAGATGTCCGGGCCGTTGGCCTGGATCCGGCCGCGGATGCGGGCGGGCTGGACGTTGAAGGCGCCGTTCTCGGGGAAGCCCGCGACGATCGCGCTGTCGTTGGTCCTCGCCTCGCCCGCGAAGGTCAGTGCGGGCGCGTTGAGCTTGGGCACGTCCAGGACGGCGATGTCGCGCTGCCAGTCGTAGCGGACCACCGTGGCGTCGTACAGCTGGCCGACGCCGCCGATCTGCACGGTCGGCTCGTCGACGCCGCCCACCACGTGGGCGTTGGTCATCACCCGGTGCGGGGCGAAGACGAAGCCGCTGCCCTCCAGGGTCTTGCCGCAGGAGGTCGCGGTGCCGACCACCTTGACCAGGCTCTGCCGCGCCCGGGCCACCGCCGGGCTGTTGGCCAGCGCCGGGTCCGGAGTGTCGACCTGGGTGATCGGCTCGTGCTCGAAGGGGTTGAAGACCTGCGGGAAGCCGTTGCGGGCGAGCACCTTGGAGAAGTCGGAGAACCAGTTCGGCGCGTCACCCGGCAGCGCCTCCTGGACGCCGCTGAGGATCGCCGAGGAGCGGACCTGCTTGGAGACCGTCGGCAGGGACGTGCCGGCCAGCGCGGAGCCGATCAGCCAGGCGACCAGCAGCATCGAGATCACGTTGACCACCGCGCCGCCGGACGCGTCCAGCACCCGGGCCGGACGGCGGTCGATGTGGCCGCGCAGCTTCCAGCCGTAGTGCGCGGTGACCGCCTGGCCGATCGCGGCGCAGACGATCACCACCACCACGGCCACCACCGAGGCCGTGGTGCCGGGGCTGAGGTGGTCGAGCAGCAGCGGCAGCAGCTGGACGGCCAGCAGGCCGCCGCCGAGGAAGCCGACCAGCGACAGGACGCCCACCACGAAGCCCTGCCGGTAGCCCGAAATGGCGAATCCGACGGCGGCGAGGACCAGCAGCACATCCAGCACGTTCACTCCGACACCCTCCCACGCTTCGCGACCGTGCCGCGCCGACGGTCCGTCACGAGCCGTCGGCGCCGCCGCCCGGCAGGACCCGGGAGTGCTCGAGGTCGCCCTGGACGAGCGCCAGGGCGTCGTCCGAGAGGTCGACGACCCGGGACGGGTCCCACGGCCGCTCCAGCCCGCTGTGGTGCAGCACCCGGTCGATCACCCCGGCGGTGAACCCCCAGACCAGCCGCCCGGCCACCGCGAAGGCCGGCCCGACGTGCCCGGACGGGTGCCGCAGCCGGACCCGGTTCGCCGGGTCGGCGAGGTCGGCGATCGTCACCCGGAACACCGCGCCGGTCTCGCCCCGGTCCACCGGCCGCACCGGCGACTCCTCACGCCACCAGCCCAGCACCGGCGTGACCACGAAGCGGCTCACCGGGATGTACAGCCGGGGCAGCGCGGCGAAGACCTGCACCCCGGCCGGGTCCAGGCCGGTCTCCTCCCAGGCCTCGCGCAGCGCCGCCGCGATCGGGCCGGAGCCGTCCGGGTCGCCGTCCTCCGGGTCCAGCGCGCCGCCCGGGAAGGACGGCTGGCCGGCGTGCGAGCGCAGCGAGCGGGCCCGCTCGATCAGCAGCAGGTCCGGCCCGTCGGGGCCCTCGCCGAACAGCATCAGCACCGCCGCCGCCCGACCGCCCTCGCTCGGCGGCAGGAAGCGGCTCAGCTGCTCCGGCAGCACCCGCTCGGCCGCGTCCCGGACCGGCTCCAGCCAGCCCGGCAGGTCGTTCCGCTCGACAACACCCTCGGTCACGCTTCCACCCCCTGGTCCGCGACCCGCCCCTGGTGGGCGGTCGCGTCGGCGCGGGCGGCAGCCTCGCCGGGGAAGTCCGACGGCGGCCTGAGCCGCTGGCCGGGCTGGCCGCCCATCTCGTACTTGAGCAGCTTGCGGGCCTTCTCCGGATCCAGCTCGCCCTCCCCGTACGCGGGGCAGAGCGGCGCGATCGGGCAGGCCCCGCAGGCGGGCTTCTGGGAGTGGCAGATCCGCCGGCCGTGGAAGACCACGCGGTGCGACAGCATCGTCCACTCCGACTTCGGGAAGATCTCGGCGACGGCCAGCTCGACCTTCACCGGGTCGTCCTCGGTGGTCCAGCCGAACCGGCGGGCCAGCCGCCCGAAGTGGGTGTCCACAGTGATCCCGGGGACTCCGAAGGCGTTGCCGAGCACCACGTTGGCGGTCTTGCGACCGACCCCGGGCAGGGTCACCAGGTCGGCCAGCCGGCCCGGGACCTCACCGCCGAACTCGTCGCGCAGCGCGGTCGAGAGGCCGATCAGCGACTTCGCCTTGTTCCGGAAGAAACCGGTCGGGCGGATGATCTCCTCCAGCTCCTCCGGGTTCGCCGCCGCCATGTCCTCGGGCGTCGGGTACTTCGCGAACAGCGCCGGGGTGGTCTGGTTCACCCGCAGGTCGGTGGTCTGCGCCGACAGCACGGTGGCCACCAGCAGCTGGAACGGGTTCTCGAAGTCCAGCTCCGGGTGGGCGTACGGGTACAGCTCCGCCAGCTCGCGGTTGATCCGCCGGGCCCGCCGCACCATCGCCAGGTGCGACTCGGGCTTCCTCGGCTTCACCGCCGTCTTCGCGGCCGCCGTCTTCTTCGCGGCCGTCTTCTCGGCCACCGTCTTCTTCGCGGCCGTCTTCGCAGCGGGCTCCGCGGCCGGCTTGGTCGCGGTCTTCCGGGCCTTGCTCTCTGCCATGCACGAAGGCTACGCCGAGCGGCGGACCGCTTGGGGCGGATCAAGGAGGAAGAGCGGACGGCCGTGCTCCGGGTCGGCCGAGGAGGTGGCGGGCGGGTGCCGGCGCGTACGGGCGCGGACGGGCGCCAGGGTTCCGGTGCTCCGTCGACCGGCCCGTTCTAGTCTTCCGATCGTCCGACCACCGAGGGAACGATCGAGGAAAGAGGAAGCATGGACGGGGACTTCAAGGACTTCGCGGACATTCCCACCACCACCCTGGCCGACGTCCTGGGCCGCGCCCGGGTCATGGACATCGGACTGCGTCCGCTGTGGGCGGGCATGCCCCGGGTGGCCGGACCGGCCTTCACCGTGCAGTGCCCGCCCGGCGACAACCTGATGCTGCACGCCGCGATCTACCGGGCCGAGCCCGGCGCGGTGATCGTGGTGGAGTCCGGCGACCTGGACTACGCGCTGGCCGGCGGCAACGTCTGCGCGGTGGCCCAGCGCCGGGGCGTCGCCGCCTTCGTGGCCGACGGCCTGATCCGGGATCTCGCCGAGGTCCGCGACCTGGGCTTCCCGGTGGTCGCCCGGGGCGTCATCCCGATCCCCGGCGCCAAGAAGCAGCTGGGCGCCCACGGCGTCCCGGTGCGCTGCGGCGGCGTGCTGGTGGCTCCCGGCGACATCGTGGTGGCCGACGAGGAGGGCGTCGTGGCGGTGCCCGCCGCCGAGCGGACGGCGGTCCTGGAGGCGGCCCGGGCCAAGCTGGCCAAGGAGGCCGCCGAGACCCTGGACGACTGGGAGGCCGCCCACCGCGCCCGGATCGAGCAGAGCCTGGCCGGGCTGGGCTTCACGGGCTGAGCTCTCACAGAGCCTGTAGGCCGGTACGGGCTGTACGGCCCGTACGGCCCGTACGGCCCGTACCGACCGGTAGCGGGTCAGTAGAGCCCGTTCAGCTCCCCGAAGCCGAGCGCCCCGTCGAGCTCCGCCAGCGTCCCGGCGCCGAGCAGCTCGACGGCGGCCCGGTGGGCCACCGTGTACGCGGCCTGGGCGAGGCCGGTGCCGACGCTGATCCGCCGTACCCCGGTGGCGGCCAGCTCGGCGACGGCCGGCCCGCCCGGCCCGGCCATCGCGTTCACCGGCAGCGGGGAGCGCCGGCACAGCTCGGTGAGGGTGTCGAGGTCCAGCAGCCCGGGGACGAACAGGCCGTCGGCGCCCGCCTGCGCGTAGGCCTCGGCCCGGTCCAGGACGTCGTCGAGCCCGCCCAGTCCGAACAGGAAGACGTCGGTCCGGGCGTTGACCAGCAGCTCGGGCAGTCCGGCCGCCGCGGCCGCCGTCCGGGCCGCGCGCAGCCGCTCGGCCTGCTCGGCCACCGGGAACAGCGGCCCGCCGACGGCCGTCGAGTCCTCCAGGTTGACCCCGGCCGCGCCGGCGCCGACCAGTTCGGTGACGGTCGCGGCCACGTCGGCGGGCAGCGGCCCGTAGCCGCCCTCGGCATCGACGGTGACCGGCAGGTCCACCGCGGCGACGACCCGGCGGGCCGCCGCGACCGCTGCCGCCCGGTCCATCCGCTGGCCGTCGCCGTGTCCGAGCGACCAGGAGACGCCGCCGCTGGTGGTGGCGATGGCCCGGGCGCCGGCCGAGGCGATCACCGCGGCGCTGCCCGCGTCCCAGGCGTTGGGCAGGACGAGCACGCCCTCCGCGAGGAGTTCGCGCAGCCGCAGCGCCCGCTCGCGGGCCTCGGGGATGGTGGACATGGTGGTCACCGGCTTTCGTACGGATCGGTGGGAACACAGGCATCCTGCGCCCCGCTCCGGGCCCGCCACCAGTGATTAAGCTGGGGCCGAATCTTCCGAAGGGAGCCACGGCGTGCGGACGGAACTCCACTTCTCCACCCAGGACTTGGCGCTGACCCGGTTCGCGGTCAGCCCGATGCAGGAGGTGGTGACCAGCCTGCGCGCCCTGGCCCGCTCCCCCGTCCCCGCGCTGCACCGCCGCTGGGCCGGCCAGGTGCGCGGACGGCTGGTCGCCGCCGGACTCGACCGGGGACGACTGGCCGCGATGGTCCCGCCCGAGGGCCACCTGCCCGACTTCCTCAACCCCGCCCCGGCGGGTTGCTCGACCACCCTCGCCGAGGAGCTGGCCGCGATCACCGCGACCGGCGCCGGGCAGGTCCGCGCCGACCTCGACATCCTGGCCGCCGAGGCCGGCGGCAGGCTGCCCGCCGGCCTGGAACCGCTGCACCGCGACCCGGCGGGCCAGCTGCCCCGGCTGGCCGCCGAGATCGAGGCGTACTGGGAGCTGGCGCTCGCCCCGTACTGGGCCCGGATCAGCGCGCTGCTGGCCGCGGACGTCTTCCACCGCTCCCGGCAGGCCGCCGAGCACGGCAGCGCGCGGATGCTGGACGACCTGCACGGGACGGTCCGCTGGGACGGCACCGCACTGCGGCTGGAGGACCGCCACTGCGCGGTGAACCGGCTGAACGCCGCGGCCGGACTGCTGCTGGTCCCCTCGGCCTTCGCCTGGCCGCGGGTGCTCACCCGGGTGCTGCCGCCGGACCCGCCGCAGCTGGTCTACCCGGCGCGCGGCACGGCCGCGCTCTGGGAGGAGCGCCCGGGCTCGGCCGCGCGCACCGACGCGCTGGCCGCCGTCCTCGGCCGCTCCCGGGCCCGGCTGCTGGCCGAACTGGACTCCCCGGCCTCGACCACCGAGCTGGCCCGCCGGACCGGGCTGTCCCCGGCCGCCGTCTCCCAGCACCTCACCGCCCTGCGTACGGCCGGCCTGACCAGCGCCCACCGGGCCGGGCACGCCGTCCTCTCCGCCCGCACCGCCGTGGGCGACTCCCTCTTCGATCAGGACGGTCGGGAAGGCGACCGGACGGCCGCCGCCGGGCGCCCCGCCCCGTGACCCGCCGGTACGAATGGCCCCGCACGGCACACCCGGACACACCCCCTCCTCATATGATCGGAGCGACATGCGCCATGCTTGGTGATGCAGAACACTGAACGGAACTTGCGCCGGACGGCCCACCCGCCGGACGGCCGAGAAGGAGGAAGCACGTGGACGACGTTCTGCGGCGCGCCGCACTCTTCGCGGCACTCGACGACGAACAGGCCGGCGAGCTGCGCGCTTCCATGACCGAGGTCACCCTCGCCCGTGGTGAGTCGCTGTTCCACGAGGGCGACCCGGGCGACCGGCTGTACGTCGTCGCCGAGGGCAAGGTCAAGCTGCACCGTGCCTCGCCGGACGGCCGCGAGAACATGCTGGCCGTGCTCGGCCCCAGCGAGATGATCGGCGAGCTGTCGCTGTTCGACCCGGGCCCGCGCACCGCCACCGCCAGCGCGCTGACCGAGGTCAAGCTGCTCGGCCTCGGCCACGGCGACCTGCAGCCCTGGCTGCACGCCCGCCCCGAGGTCTCCATCGCGCTGCTGCGGGCCATCGCCCGCCGACTGCGCCGCACCAACGACGTGATGTCCGACCTGGTCTTCTCCGACGTGCCCGGGCGTGTCGCCAAGGCCCTGCTGGACCTCTCCCGCCGCTTCGGCGTGCAGTCCGAGGAGGGCATCCACGTCGCCCACGACCTCACCCAGGAGGAGCTGGCCCAGCTGGTCGGCGCCTCCCGCGAGACGGTCAACAAGGCGCTCGCCGACTTCGCCGGCCGCGGCTGGTTGAAGCTGGAGGCACGCGCGGTGGTCCTGCTGGACGTCGAGCGGCTGTCGCGCCGCTCGCGCTGACGCTCCGAGCACCGCGAAGGGCCCGTCCGAGCCGGACGGGCCCTTCGGCGTTCCCCGACCGGTCCGGGACCGGTCCGGGGCCGGTCCGGGGCCGGTCCGGGGCCGGTGAGGTCCCGGACCGGGGTCAGCCCTGGTCCGGGATCAGCCCGTGGTCCTCCAGGTACTCCAGCTGGGCCCGCACCGACAGCTCGGCGGCCGGCCAGAGCGCCCGGTCCACGTCCGCGTAGACCCGGGCGACCACCTCGGCGGCCGTCCGGCAGCCCGCCTCGACCGCGGTCTCCACCTGGGCGAGCCGGGTGGCCCGGTGCGCCAGGTAGTAGTCGACCGCGCCCAGCGCGTCCGCGAGCACCGGACCGTGGCCGGGCAGCACCGTCCGCACGCCGTGCGCGGAGGCCATCGTGTGCAGGTGGCGCAGCGAGTCCAGGTAGTCCCCGAGCCGTCCGTCCGGGTGGGCGACCATCGTGGTGCCGCGGCCGAGCACGGTGTCCCCGGTGAGGACCGCGCCGTCGTCCGGCAGGTGGAAGGTCAGCGAGTCCGAGGTGTGGCCGGGGGTGGCGACCACCCGCAGGTCGAGGCCGCCGACGTCCAGCCGCTGGCCGCCGACCAGGCCCTCGGAGCCCAGCCGGTGCGCCGGGTCCAGGGCCCGCACCTCGGTGCCGGTCAGCTCGGCGAACCGGGCCGCGCCCTCGGAGTGGTCGGCGTGGCCGTGGGTCAGCAGGGTGAGCGCGATCCGCTTGCCGCGCTCCTCGGCGAGGTCGAGCACCCGGCGCAGGTGGCCCTCGTGCAGCGGGCCGGGGTCGATCACCACCGCGAGGTCCGAACCGGGTTCGGAGAGCAGCCAGGTGTTGGTGCCGTCCAGGGTCATCGGCGACGGGTTCGGCGCCAGCACGCACAGCGCCCGGGCGGTGGCCTCCCCGCCCACCACCGCGGCGGGGTCGCCCGGCAGGACTCCGCTCATGCCGCCACGCGCCCCTCGACGATCCGCCCGCTCCGCCCGCTCACCGGTTGCCCTCCAGGCCGCGGTGCAGGGCCCGCAGCGGCAGGGCCCGGACGAGGGCGCGCTGGGCGACCTCGACGAACGGGACCGGACCGTCACAGGCCGCGGAACGGGGGATCACTCGGCGGGCGGGCAGCTCGGGGGCCGTCCGGCGAGCCACATCGTCGTGGTCCATCGGTCGTCGGTCCTTTCCGGTCGGCATCTCTCGAAGTCGTCGTGCAACGGTTCGTACCAGGGGTCGTACGAGGGCCGTACGAGGGGTTCGTACAACGGTTGGTACGAGGGGGTCCGTACGGAGGGGTCCTCGTACGGAGGGGGGTCAGGATTCCTCGGCGGGGAACTCCCCGTCGATGGTCAGTTCGTCGTACCCGGGCCAGCGGACCGTCATCCGGTCGCCGCGGACCTCGGCCCGGCCCAGCACCGGCTCCAGCACCCGGTCGGCGGCCGCGTCCAGTGCCTCGGCGGCGGTCCGCACCGACGACAGCTCCCGCAGCACCGTGACCGTCGGCGGCAGCATGCCGAACCGGCCCTCCCGGTGCCCCCGGACCGCCTCGGCGGGCGTCAGCCAGGCGACCCGGTCGGCCTCGCCGACCTCCAGCGCCGCGCGCTGCCCGGCCGGCAGGGCGGCGACGAAGAACCAGGTGTCGTAGCGCCGCTCCTCGAACTCCGGGGTGATCCAGCGGGCCCAGCCGCCCAGCAGGTCACTGCGCAGCACCAGGCCGTGGTCCCGCAGGAACTCGGCGAAGGACAGCTCGTGCGCCTCCAGCGCGGCCCGCTCCGCGGACCAGTCGCGCGGCGCGGCGACGCTCTCCGGGTCCGGTCCGGCCAACAGCACGCCGGCCTCCTCGAAGGTCTCGCGCACCGCCGCGCAGACCACCGCCCGCGCCGTCCGGGCGTCCACCCCGAGCCGCTGCGCCCACTCCTCGGGCGAGGGCCCGGCCCAGCCGGTCTCGACCTCGGCGTCCCGCGGGTCCACCCCGCCGCCCGGGTAGGCGTACATCCCGGCCGCGAAGGCCATCGAGGTGCGGCGGCGCAGCAGGTAGGCCTCCGGCCCGTCGGCGGCGTCGCGCAGCAGCACGACCGTCGCGGCGGGTCTGGCCACCGCCGGGGTGAGCAGGCCGGAGTCGACCGCCCGGATCCGGGCAGGCCAGCCGGGCGGCATCGGGAGCGTCGTTGCTCGATGGTCCATGCCCGGATGCTAAGCGCACGAAGGCGGGGTTGGACAGGCCCGACCCCGCCTTCGTGATCACGCTCGGGGTCAGGCGCTCTTGACGCGCACCTGGAGCTCGACCTCGACCGGGGCGTCCAGCGGCAGCACCGCGACGCCGACGGCGCTGCGGGCGTGCACACCGGCCTCGCCCAGCACGGTGCCGAGCAGCTCGCTGGCACCGTTGATCACGGCGGGCTGGCCGATGAAGTCGGGGGCGGAGGCGACGAAGCCGACCACCTTCACGACCTGCTCGATCAGGTCCAGGTCGCCGATCACCGACTTCACGGCGGCCAGGGCGTTCAGCGCGCAGGTCTGCGCGAGCTCCTTGGCCTCCTCCGGGGACACCTCGGCACCGACCTTGCCGGTGCTCACCAGCTTGCCGCCGACGACCGGCAGCTGGCCGGAGGTGAACACGAACTCACCGGACCGGACGGCCGGCACGTAGGCGGCGACCGGGGCGGCCACCGGCGGCAGGGTCAGGCCCAGCTCGGCGAGCTTCGACTCGACCTTGCTCATGCGTTCTTCTCCCGCTTGAAGTAGGCCACCAGCTGCTCCGGGTTCGGGCCGGGCACGACCTGGACCAGCTCCCAGCCGTCCTCGCCGAAGTTGTCCAGGATCTGCTTGGTGGCGTGCACCAGCAGGGGCGCCGTCATGTATTCCCACTTGGTCATGGCCAGACTCTAGACGAGGTGTCCCGGCGATCGCCGCCGCCCGGGCCGCCGTACGGGCCGCCGCACAGGCCGCCGCCTGGGCCGCCGTACGGGCCCTCGCCGACCGGCGTGTGAGGTGGAGCACAAAGGGGGCATGATTCAGTCCTGGCACCCCAGGTGCTCCGGGCATCGGGAGCGCTCCCTGGTTACCCTCGCGAGAGGGCGTCCTCGCGAGAGGGCACCCGCAGGGAGGGGCGTCCGTACGGAGCGGCACCCTCGTGGAGGGGCGCCCTCGTCCGCGAGCGGCCCCCTCGGCAGGGGCACCCCGCAGGAGGGGCGCCCGCAGGGACGGAGACGGACGGAGACGCAGCGTGGCACGCACCCCCGGCCAGGCGACCCGGCGCGACCCCGACTGGGAGGGGGTCCGGCTGCACGTGGTCAGCGGCAAGGGCGGCACCGGGAAGACCACGCTGGCCGCCGCGCTGGCGCTGGCCCTGGCCGCCGACGGCGGTCGGGTGCTGCTGATCGAGGTCGAGGGGCGGCAGGGCATCGCCGAGCTGTTCGGGATCGCCGCCCTCCCCTACGAGGAGCGCCGGATCGCCTCGGTCTCCCGCCCCCAACTGGGGCTGCCGGCCGGCGAGGGCGGGCCCGGCGAGGTGCTCGCACTGGCGATCGACACCGAGCTGGCGCTGCTCGAGTACCTGGAGATGTTCTACAAGCTCGGCCGGGCCGGCAAGGCGCTGCAGAAGGTCGGCTTCGTCGACTTCGCCACCACCATCGCCCCCGGCGTACGGGACGTGCTGCTCACCGGCAAGGCCTGCGAGGCGGCCCGCCGCAAGGGCCCGGACGGGCGGCGGCGCTACGACGCGGTGGTGATGGACGCCCCGCCGACCGGGCGGATCACCCGGTTCCTGAACGTCAACTCCGAGGTCGCCGGGCTGGCCCGGATCGGCCCGATACACACCCAGGCGCAGGCCGTGATGCGGGTGCTGCGGTCCCCGGAGACGGCGGTGCACCTGGTCACCCTGCTGGAGGAGATGCCGGTGCAGGAGACGGTCGACGGCTTCGCGGAACTGCGCGAGGCGAAGCTCCCGGTGGGCGGGGTGATGGTCAACATGGTCCGGCCCCCGCTGCTGGACGCGGCCGCGGTGGCCGCAGTGGACGGGGACCACCGCGAGGAGGTCGCGCTGGCGCTCGGCGAGGCCGGGCTGGGCGGGCGCTCGCGCAAGGCGGAGACGGTCCGGGCGGCGGTCGAGCCGCTGATCGACCCGCTGCTGGAGCAGGCCAGGGAGCACGCCGAACGGGTCGAACTGGAGCGGGCGCAACGGGCCGACCTGCAGCAACTGCGGCTCCCGACGTACGAACTCCCCTTGCTGGGCGAGGGCGTGGACCTCGGCGGGCTGTACCGGCTGGCGGGCGAACTCAAGCGGCAGGGGGCGGCGTGACTCCGGCGAACGGCGGCAGCGGTGGCGGCAGCGAGGGCCGGGGTGGTGGTGGCGTCGGCCGGGGTGGTGGTGGCGTCGGCCGGGGTGGCAACGGCGGGAACCGGCTCGCGGTGGACGAGCTGATCGACGACCCGAAGACCCGGATCATCGTCTGCTGCGGCTCCGGCGGCGTCGGCAAGACCACCACCGCCGCGGCGATCGGCCTGCGGGCCGCCGAGCGCGGCCGCAAGGTCGTGGTGCTGACCATCGACCCGGCCCGGCGGCTGGCCCAGTCCATGGGTCTGACCGAGCTGGACAACACCCCCCGGGTGGTCAAGGGGGTGGCCGGGGACGGCCGGCTCCACGCCATGATGCTCGACATGAAGCGGACCTTCGACGAGGTCGTGCTGGCCCACGCCGAGCCCGAACGGGCCAAGGCGATCATGGAGAACCCGTTCTACCAGTCCCTGTCGGCCGGTTTCGCGGGCACGCAGGAGTACATGGCGATGGAGAAACTCGGGCAGCTGCGCGCCGCCGAGGAGTGGGACCTCATCGTCGTGGACACCCCGCCGTCCCGCTCGGCACTGGACTTCCTGGACGCCCCCAACCGGCTCGGGTCCTTCCTGGACGGCCGGGTGATCCGGATCCTGACCGCGCCCGCCAAGGTCGGCGGCCGCAGCGCGATGCGCTTCCTCAACGCCGGGATGGGCCTACTCACCGGCACCCTGGGCAAGATCTTCGGCGCCCAGCTGCTCACCGACGTACAGACCTTCGTCAGCGCGATGGACTCGATGTTCGGCGGCTTCCGCGAGCGCGCCGACCGCACCTACCAGCTGTTGAAGGCGCCGGGCACGGCGTTCCTGGTGGTGGCGGCGCCGGAGCGGGACGCGCTGCGCGAGGCGGCGTACTTCGTGGACCGGCTCGCCGCGGACCGGATGCCGCTGGCCGGACTGGTGCTCAACCGGGTGCACAGCACGGGCGCGCCGCAGCTCACCGCGGAGCGGGCGCTGGCGGCGGCCGAGGCCCTGGAGGAGAACGGCTCGGAGCACTCCTCGCCAGAGGCGGAGCTGCTGGCGGCCGGACTGCTGCGGCTGCACGCCGAGCGGATGCAGATCATGGGGCGCGAGCGGCGGACCCGGGACCGGTTCGTCTCGGTGTACCCGGACGTGCCGATCGTGGAGGTGGCCGCGCTGCCGGGTGACGTCCACGACCTGGACGGGCTGCGGGCCATCGGGGGCCGGCTCAGCGGCGCGGCGTAGTCCGGGCCGGGGCCGGTGGGGGCCGGCTGGTGGCGCGACGCAGTCCGGGCGCGGCGCAGTCCGGGCCGGGTAGGGGTCGGTCCGAGTGGTCCGGGCACTCCGGCCGGGTGGTCCGGGCCGGAACGGGGGGAGCCCCGGACCGCGAGGTGCGGCCCGGGTCAGCCCGCCTGGGCGTAGTCCGTCAGTATCACGCCGGTCGCGAGGGACTCCTCGTACTCGGTGCGGGCGGTCTCCAGCAGCCTCCGCCACGACATGACCGTCGGGCGGCGGCGCAGCAGCGCCCGGCGCTCGCGTTCCGTCATCCCGCCCCACACCCCGAACTCCACCCGGTTGTCCAGCGCGTCCGCGAGGCACTCCGTCCGGACGGGGCACCCACTGCACACCGCCTTCGCCCGGTTCTGTGCCGCCCCCTGGACGAACAGTTCGTCCGGATCACTCGTGCGGCAGGCGGCCTGCGCACTCCAGTCGTCAACCCAGCCCATGCCGGCGCCGTCCTCTCCCGATGATTCGAGGCTCCCCCACGGCGGCAACGGCATATTCACCGTTGCCAGTTGAGGACGTTACGGAAGATGGACTGCTTGCAACAGCCCCTTCGGGCTCAATCTCGAATGACCCGATCGGACTATGGGTATCTGTCATCTCACTCGTTGGAGTGATCGCAGGTCGCGGCACTTGCGAGCCGTGAGGCCCCCACTCTCGCCACAGGCGCCGTCACGCAGCGCAACCGTTCACTCGAACACAACAGGCCACAGCTGCCTCAAAACCCGGACAAGGGTGAGCAATTCGGGCAAGTCTCCGCACTCACAAGAGTGAGCGATGTTGACGCACCGAAGCTGTCGCAAGCTTGTGACAAGCCTAGGCGAACACCTGCCCCGATGTACGGGAATCGGGGACGTAGGGTTCTCCCCATGGCACCGAAGCGCCCATCGGCACCCCAGCCCCCAGGCAATCCCGGAGCTCCGCGACGCAAGAGCGGCGGATCACCGATGGACCACGTCGGCAACGGCGTGAAGTTCCTGGGCGTCAGCGTGCTCTCCGGAGTCCTGCTGGCAGGCCTCGCCCTGCCTGCCGTCGGTGCCATGGGCCTGACCGCCAAGGACACGGCGGAGAGCTTCCAGAACATCCCCGACGACTTCAAGACCCCGCCGCTCACCCAGGCCACCCAGATCTTCGACGCCAAGGGCGGCCTGATCGCCAAGGTCTACGAGCGCGACCGCACCGTCCTCACCGCCGACCAGATGTCGCCCTTCATGCGGCACGCCCAGGTGGACATCGAGGACGCCCGCTTCTACGAGCACGGCGCCGTCGACCTCAAGGGCGTCCTGCGCGCCGTCGGCAAGAACGCGGAGAGCGGCACCGCCTCCCAGGGCGCCTCCACGCTGACCCAGCAGTACGTCAAGAACGTCAACGTGGAGAAGGCCGGCGACGACCAGGCGGCCGTCCTGGAGGCGCAGCGCAAGACCCTGGGCCGCAAGATCCAGGAGCTCAAGGTCGCGATCAAGCTGGAGGAGGACCTGACCAAGGATCAGATCCTCACCAACTACCTCAACATCACCTTCTACGGCCACCAGGCCTACGGGGTCGAGGCCGCGTCCCAGCGCTACTTCAGCAAGAGCAACAAGGACCTGACCGTCGCCGAGGCCGCCACCCTCGCCGGCGTGGTCCAGAACCCGTCGCAGTACGACCCGGTGCGCTACCCCGACAACACGGTGAAGCGCCGCAACGTCGTCATCGACAAGATGCTGGAGAACAAGCACATCACCCCCCAGCAGGCGGCCGAGGCGAAGGCCGCCCCGCTGGGTCTCAAGTACAAGGACCCGCAGAACGGCTGCATCACCGCCCAGGCGGGCATGGGCTTCTTCTGCGACTACGTGCGCCACGTGGTCAAGCAGGACCCGGCCTTCGGCAAGAACGCCGACGACCGCAAGAAGCTGTGGGACACCGGCGGCCTGAACATCTACACCACGCTGGACCCGGACAAGCAGGCCGCCGCCCAGAACGCCGTCACCAAGAAGGTCAACGTGACCGACCAGGTGTCGGCCGCGGCGACCATGATGGAGCCCGGCACCGGCAAGATCCTGGCGATGGCCCAGACCCGCCCGTACGGCCTGGACCCGAACAAGAACCAGACCGTCGTCAACCTCAACGTCGACGCCTCGATGGGCGGCGGCAACGGCTTCCAGACCGGTTCGACCTTCAAGCCGATCCTCGCCGCGGCGGCGCTGGAGGCGGGCATGTCGAACACCCAGTCGTTCCCGTCCGAGAACAAGATCGACTACCCCCAGATGTCGACCTGCAACAGCACCTGGAAGAACACCGACAAGCCCAAGGCCACGGTGAAGAACGAGTCGACCGGCGAGGTCGGCCCGTACGAGCTCAAGCAGGCCATGGCGCTCTCGGTCAACACGTACTTCGTGCAGATGGAGCAGCAGGTCGGCCTCTGCGCGATGAAGCAGATGGCCAACAAGCTGGGCATCACCCAGTCGGCGAAGGGCGACCAGTTCCAGGAGGTGCCCTCGATGGTCCTCGGCACCCTGGAGCTCTCCCCGCTGACCATGGCGAACGTCTACGCGACCTTCGCCGCCCGCGGCAAGTACTGCACCCCGATCGCGATCAACAAGATCACCACGGTGGACGGCAAGGACCTCAAGGTCCCGCAGTCCCAGTGCAGCCAGGCCTTCTCCGAGTCGACCGCGGACTCGCTCAACACCGTCCTGCTCAACGTGACCGAGAAGGGCACCGCGGCCGCCCTCGGCCTCGACGACGGCCGCAAGATCGCCGGCAAGACCGGTACCACCGACGAGAAGAAGGCCGCCTGGTTCGACGGCTACACCCCGTCGCTGGCCACCGCGGTCTGGCTCGGCGGCCCCGCCGGCGGCGTCAAGATGAAGAACATCAACATCGGCGGCAAGCACTTCGACGAGGTGTTCGGCGCCGACGGCCCCGGCCCGATCTGGCAGATGGCCATGAACCAGGCGCTCAAGGGCTCGCCGTTGGAGTCCATCCAGACCACCAACATCCCGGACCCCCAGCCGGCCACCCCGCCGGCGGGCGCCAGCCCGACGACCGACCCGAACGCCCAGCAGCCGGGCGCCCAGAACCCGCCGCCGCCCGCACCGGGCGGCGGGAACCCCGGCAACCCCGGTGGGGTGATAGGGGGAGGGTTCACCCTCCCGCCGGGCATGATCGGCGGGGGCGGTAACGGCAATGGCAACGGGAACGGCAACGGCGGCAGGCACTGACCGACCCGGCACCGCCCGGTACGACGGCGAAGGGGCGCCCTCCGAATCTTCCGGAGGGCGCCCCTTCGCCGTGTCGGTGTCGGCGGTACGGCCGTCACTGCGGCGGCAGCGGCGACGGTGACGGCGGCGGCGGTGACGGCGGCGGTGACGTGCAGCTCAGAGCAGCGCGGCCTTCACCGCGGCCGCCACCCGGCCGCCCTCGGCCAGACCGTCCACCTTCGGCTTCACCAGCTTCATCACGGCGCCCATCGCCTGCGGACCGCTCGCCCCGCTCTCGGCCACGGCGGCGGCCACGATCGCGGCCAGCTCCTCGTCCGAGAGCTGCTTCGGCAGGTAACCCGCCAGCACCTCGCCCTCGGCGCGCTCGCGCGCGGCCTGCTCCACCCGGCCGGCCTGGTCGAAGGCCTCGGCCGCCTCGCGGCGCTTCTTCGCCTCGCGGGTGATCACCTTCAGCACCTCGGCGTCGGACAGCTCGCGCTTCTCCTTGCCCGCCACCTCCTCGCTGGTGACGGCGGAAAGCGTGAGCCGGATGGTGGACGAGTGCAACTCGTCCCGGTCCTTGATGGCAGCCGTGAGGTCCTCCTGCAGCTGCGCCTTGAGCGTCGTCATGGGCCCGAGTCTCCCACCTGGGGCGTTCCGTCGCTTGCCATTAACGACTGCCGTCAACGCTTGCCGTCAACGGCTGCCGTCAATGGCTGCCGTCAAGCACCGCCGTCAACGGTCGGCCGCGACCGCCGGGTCCGTAACCACCTACCCTGGTTACATGACCGACGGAGACCGCGCAGCGGAACACCCGACCGGCCTGGTCCTCACCACAGCCGCCGGCGCCCGCTTCCACTTCGACCCCGGCGCCCTCTGCCTGGAACTGCTCACCACCGGCGGCCCCGGCCCCTACGCCCGGTTCGAAGTGCTGCACCGCCCGTCCGACCTCACCGACTGGCTCACGCGCTCCCGGCTGCGGCTGCCCGCCGGCACCGTACGGATCACCGAAGGCCAGCTCGGCACCGCCCGCACCCTGCGCGACGCCCTCTGGCGCCTGGCCGCCGACCGCGCCCACGGCCGCCCCGGCGACCCCGCGGACCGCGCCGCCCTCAACCGGGCCGCCGCCCACCCCTCGCTCGTCCCCCGGATCGCCCCGGACGGCACCGCGGCCGCCCCGCTGCCCGCCGACGGTGCCCAGCTCGTCTCCACCCTCGCCCGGGACGCCATCGCCCTGCTCACCGGCCCGCACGCCGACCGGATCCGGGAATGCCGGGCGCACGACTGCCGGCTGCTCTTCGTCGACACCTCGCGGCCCGGGCGGCGGCGCTGGTGCTCGATGGAGCGCTGCGGCAACCGCAACAAGGTCCGGGCCCTGCGCGCCCGCCGGGACACCGACCCCGCCGGCCCGGTCGACCCGATTGCCCCGGTTGCCCCGGTCGACCCGGTGCAGGTCACGGTGGCCGTGTCCGCACCGCGCCACCGGACGTTCACCAGCTGATCCACCGTCTGAGAGCATGGGCTGATGCGACCGCTGTACTCCGTCCCCCTCGGTGTCGCCGCTGCCGGCGCCGCCTGCCTCGCCTACTCCGTCGGGTACGAGGTACGTGCCTTCCGGCTCCGCCGCGTCGAGGTCCCCGTCCTGCCCCACGGCGCCAAGCCCCTCCGGGTCCTCCAGGTGTCCGACATCCACATGGTGGCCGGGCAGGGCAAGAAGCAGCGCTGGCTGCAGAGCCTCGCCGGCCTGCGCCCCGACCTCGTGGTCAACACCGGCGACAACCTCTCCGACCCGCTCGGCGTCCCCGCCACCCTCGACGCCCTCGGGCCGCTGATGGACTTCCCCGGCGTCTACGTCTTCGGCTCCAACGACTACTACGGGCCGGCCCGCAAGAACCCCGCCCGCTACCTCCAGGCCATGCGCAGCGGCGTCCACGGCATGAACAACCCCGACGGCACCGGCAACCGCGGCATCAGCGGCGCCGTGCACAACCCCTGGGAGAAGCTCCGCGACGGCTTCGACGCGGCCGGCTGGCTCGACCTGACCAACACCCGCGGCCGCCTCACCGTCAACGGCCTCGACCTCGAGTTCACCGGCCTCGACGACCCGCACATCCGCCGCGACCGCTACGCCGCCGTCGCCGGCGGCCCCTCCGCCGACGCCGACCTCTCCCTCGCCGTCGTGCACGCCCCCTACCTGCGCGTCCTCGACGCCTTCACCGCCGACCGCTACCCGCTGATCCTGGCCGGCCACACCCACGGCGGCCAGCTCTGCATCCCCTTCTACGGCGCCCTGGTCACCAACTGCGACCTCGACACCCGCCGGGTCAAGGGCCTCTCCACCCACAAGGCCGGCGGCCACCGCTCCTACCTCCACGTCTCCGCCGGCTGCGGCACCAACCGCTACACCCCGATCCGCTTCGCCTGCCCCCCGGAAGCCACCCTCCTCACCCTCACCCCGGCCCCCCGCTGACCCCGACCGGACGCCCGCCCGAAACCGGATTTCGTGTCTCGGCGAGCGTCCGGTAGAGTTCTACTCGTCGCGAAGGAGACGGAGCGACAAACAGAATGACCGGGGTGTGGCGCAGCTTGGTAGCGCGCTTCGTTCGGGACGAAGAGGCCGTGGGTTCAAATCCCGCCACCCCGACCCAGTACAGAGGGCCCATCGGAGAAATCCGGTGGGCCCTCTGGCGTTGTGCATGGCCAACTGGGGAGCTGCGAAGGTCCGGTGGACTTGCAGATCCTGGTGTCCGTCGCAGCCGACGCATCGTCGGAGAAGAACAGCACCCCGTTGCATGACAGCTCGGCACATGGGCGTGGGTCGCCGTGGACGTCGTGGCCGGTCCTCAGTGCGTGGAACTGCGGCACGCTCGCCCGCGTTTCGGGCTACAGAGATCACCCAGCGACACTCCGGGGGCCCGATGCAAGAGGCACGTCACGTCAACGATCTTTGCACTGCGATCGCCGCACTGCGCGTTGACCGGTCTTCCGGTCAGCCTGCCAGGCACCAACCGATCACCCTGCTGTGGGCAATCGGGCGGGCGGCAGCGCAGGAGCCGAGGACGGTCCCGTGGTCCGTCGCACAGGGCGAGCTGCGAGCGCTGCTCGAGAAGCACGGACGCCCTGGTTCGGACCCCGCTCCGGAATACCCCTTCGTTGCCCTGAGCCGGTCGGAACTGTGGGAGCTGAACGGCCACGAGGGGCCCGTTCCTCCGGCCAGGGGTTCAGTGGTCCGGCGGTGGCTCGATGATCAGAACCCGACGGGTGGGCTGGGGCGCGGCTTCTACGAGCTCATGGCCAGCTCGCCTACCGCGCGGGACCGGGTGGTCAGCGCGCTGGTGACCCGTTTCTTCGACGCGGAGAGGCCCTCGGACTTGCTGGAGGACACCCGTCTCGATGCCGTTGCCTATTTCGACGGCTTCGGCCACGTGCCGGGAACAACGGTCGGACAGGTCTTCGTCAGTCGGCGGGCTGCATTCGATGCGGGCGTCCACCGGCAGCTCCAGGCCGGGATCAGCGGGACGCAGGAGAAGGGCGCCGAATCCATCGTCGTATCCGGCGGGTACGAGGATGACGAGGACCATGGTGATGTCATCGTCTACACCGGCCAGGGCGGCCGTTTGAAGGACGAACGGATCCAGACCTTCGACCAGCCGCTCACCCTCGGCAACGCCGCTCTGGTCACCAGCAGGACCACGAACGTTCCGGTACGGGTCATCCGGGGAGAGCCGAACGGCTCCGGGCGCTCGGGCAGCATGATCTACCGCTACGACGGGCTGTTCCGGGTCGTGGACTACTGGCACGCCACTGGCAAGTCCGGTTTCTTGGTCTGGCGCTACCGACTGGAGCAGCTCGCGGCCGACGAGTCACCGAGCCGTGAAGCCCGGCTCAAGGAACCTGTCGGGCAGGACGCTCCGACCCGCTTGGAGACCATCGTCCAGCGGATCGTCCGGAGCACCAAGGTCGCGAACCACGTCAAGCGGGCCCACAAGTTCACGTGCCAGGTGTGCGGGATACGGCTGGCCACCCGCACCGGTGCCTACGCAGAAGCCGCCCACGTCCGTGCGCTCGGCCGGCCGCACAACGGCCCGGACGTCGCTGCGAACGTCCTGTGCCTGTGCCCCAACCACCATGCGCTCTTTGACTTCGGCATGCTGACCATCGCGGACGATCTGACGATCACTGACCACGCCACGGGTGCGGAGATCGGGAAGCTGCGCGAGGCTCCGAGCCATCGGATAGACCGAGCTCATCTGGCTTACCACCGGGATCACCACTCGGAGGGCTGGAAGCACGATTCAGCGGACTGAACACCCCGGGGCCCTGCCGACGATCGGCAGGGCCCCGGTCGTGTCCCGGGTGCGTCAGAGCGTGGTGGGGAGGGCGGTGCGGGAGGTGATGCCGAGTTTGGGGTAGGCCTTGTAGAGGTGGTGGGCGACGGTGCGGGGGCTGAGGAAGAGTTGGGCGGCGATGTCGCGGTTGGTGAGGCCCTGGGCGGCCAGGCGGGCGATCTGGAGTTCCTGGGGGGTCAGGGGGTTCGGGAGGGCCTGGGAGGGCTGGGGTGTGGGGGCCGGGGTGCCGGTGGCGGAGAGTTCGGTGCGGGCGCGGGTGGACCAGGGGTGGGCGGCGAGGCGGTCGAAGACTTCGAGGGCGGCCGTGAGGTGGGGGCGGGCGTCGGTGCGGCGGCGGGTGCGGCGGAGCCATTCGCCGTAGAGCAGGGCGGTGCGGGCCTGTTCGAAGGGGCGGTGGGTGGTGGCGTGGAGGTCGAGGGCGGCGCGGTAGGCGGGTTCGGCGAGTTCGTCCGGGCCGAGCAGGGCCTGGCAGCGCAGGCGTAGTGCCTCGGCCCAGGGGCGGTCGGCGGCGGTGGTCCAGCGGGCGAAGCGTTCGTAGGCCTCGGCGGCGCGGTCCGGGGTGCCGAGGCGGACGGCGGCTTCGACCAGGTCAGGGACGGCTCGGGTGGCGCTGACGTGGTGCCGGTGCGGGCCGGTGGTGAGGGCCTGGAGGCGGTCGGCGGCGCCTGCGGCGCGGCCCTGGCCGAGGTCGAGCAGGGCGAGGGCCCAGTGTGCCCAGGGGCGGCCGGCGGCGGGGGCGGCGGTCTGCGGGCCGGTGGTGGCGAGCGCGGTGGTGGCCAGTTCGGTGCAGCGTTCGGTGCGGCCGTCGAGGGCGGCCAGGTAGGCGAGCAGGGCGCTGAGTTGGCTGACCCACTGGTGCTGGCCGGTGTCCCGGGCGAGGTCCAGGGCCTCGGTGGCGGTGAGTTCGGCGTCGGCGTGGCGGCCGTGGAAGAGCTCGGCCTCGGCGAGGAAGAACTGCAGGGTGGGCATCACGCCGAGGGTGCCCTTGGCGCGGGCCTCGGCGACGAGTTCGCCGCCGAGGTCGACGGTCTCCTCGTCGCGGCCCAGGACGAGGGTGGCGCCGCAGAGTTGGACCAGGTCGGCGGGGCTCTCGGCGCCGGCCCGGCGGGCGGCTTCGACGGCCTCCCGGGCCGGGCGCAGGGCGGCGGGTGCCGCTGCGGCGGCGGGTCGGCCGAGGGCCGGGAGGACGGCGGCGGGGAGGTAGCGGGCGAGCGGGGCGACGGGGTCGTCGTCGCCGAGCGGGAGGGCGGCGAGCCGGTCGAGCACCTCGGCCACCGGCTCCTCCCCCGCGTACCAGGCGGCGTGGAAGGCCTGGAACAGCATCCGGGCGGCGTGGGCGGGTTCGACGACGTCGGGGGCGTCGGAAGCGTCGGGGGCGTCGGAGGAGGTGGCGAGCGCGAGGGCGGCGTCCAGCAGCAGCCGGTACGCGGTCGGGTAGGAGCCACGCCAGAAGTGCGCGGTGGCCCGGACGTGGTCCAGCAGGGCGTGCGCGAGGACGCTGTCGGTGCGGGCGGCGGCCTCGTCGGCGAGGGCCTCGGCGCGCTCCAACTCGCCTTCCTCGGTGGCGGCTTCGGCGGCCAGCACGAGTCGGCGGGTGGCCGCGTCGCGGTCGGGGGTGAGCCGGGCGGCGCGTTCGTACGCGGCCGCGCCGCCGTGGCCCCCGCGCCGGCCGGTGCGGACGGCGGTGCGTTCCAGCGCGTCGGCGAGGGCGGCGTCGGGGGCGGTGGCGGCGAGGGCGAGGTGCCAGGTGCGGCGGTCGCCGTCCGGGAGTGCCCCGGCGACGGCGCGGTGGACGGTCAGCCGCTGGTGGTGCGGGGCGCGTTGCAGGATCGCGGAGCGCAGCAGCGGGTGGCGGAAGGCGATCCGCCGGTCGGGGGTGACGGTGACCAGGCCGGATTCCTCGCCGGGGGCGAGGTGTTCGGCGCCGACGCCGAGCGCGGCCGCGGCGGGCAGCAGGACGTCCAGCTCGCCGCTCTCCTCCGCAGCGGCGACCAGCAGCAGGGTCTGGGTGGCCGGGGGCAGGCCGGTGACCTGGCCGTGGAAGGCGATCAGCAGGCGGCTGGTGAGCGGCAGCCCGCCCGCGGTGTGCGCCTGCGGGCCGGTGGCGACGGGGAGTTCGGTGAGGGCGAGCGGGTTCCCGGCGGCTTCGGCGAGCAGGCGGTCGCGGACGGCGGCGGGCAGGTCGGGGCCGGCCCGCTCGGCCAGCAGCCGGGTGGCATCGGCCTCGGCGAGGCCGGTCACCCGCACCTCGGGCAGGCCGAGTTGGCGATCGACGGAGGCGCCGGGCTCGGTGCGGGCGGCCAGTAGCAGGGCCACCCCTTCGGCCTGGAGGCGACGGGCGGCGAGCAGCAGGGCGTCCAGGGAGGCCCGGTCGAGCCACTGGACGTCGTCCAGCACGCACAGCAGCGGCTGGTCGGCGGCGAGTTCGGCGAGCAGTCCGAGGGTGGCGAGGCCGACCAGCAGTCGGTCGGCGGGGGCGGGTGCGGGTGTGGCAGATGGTGCCGCTGCCGGATCCTCGGGCGCCTCGCCGAGCCCGAACGCCGCCTCCAGGGCGCGCCGTTGCGGCCCGGGCAGGACGTCCAGCCGGTCCAGGCCGGGGGCCAGCAGCAGGCTCAGCCCGGCGAAGGGCAGTTCCGCCTCGTACTCGACGCCGGCCGCCCTGATCACCCGGAAGGCCGTCCCGGCCCGGGCCACGGCGTCGTCCAGCAGGGCGGTCTTGCCGATGCCCGCCTCGCCGCGGAGCAGCAGCGCCCCGGCGCCGCCGTCCCGCGCCCGCGCCAACAGGCCGTCCACCGCGACCTGTTCGTGTTCCCTCCCGTACAGCATGCCCCGACCCTACCGAGCCGACCGCCGGCGCTCCGGCGCAACGGCTACACAGGCGGGTGCGAATACCTACGTACCCCCATGCCTATCCGTGACCGATTCGCCCGCGGCGGCCCGTCCCTACCTTTGTGAGCAGCGGGAACGACCCGCCAACGGCCCACCGGCACACGGGAGACGAACCATGACCGAGATCACCACCGCCGCCCTCCAGCAGCTCGCCGAGCGCTACCTGGCGGTCTGGAACGAGACCGACCCGGCTGCCCGCCGCAAGCTGATCGACGAGGTGTGGGCCGAGGACGGCCGCTACACCGACCCGCTGGCCGCCGTGGCCGGCCGGGACGCGATCGACGCGCTGATCGGCGCGGCCCAGGCCCAGTTCCCGGGCCTGGAGTTCACCCTCGGCCCGGTGGACGCCCACCACGACATCGCCCGGTTCACCTGGAACCTCGGCCCGGCCGGCGCCGAGCCGGTGGTGATCGGCTTCGACGTGCTGGCGGCCACGCCGACGGGCCGGATCGGCACCGTGCACGGGTTCCTGGACCGCGTGCCGGGCGCCTGAGTCCGGGACGGACGTCCGAACCGGGCGGACGTAACCGGGAAGACGGACGTACGAGCAAGACGGGCGTACGAGCAAGACGAGCGTCCAAGCCAAGCGGATGTCTCAGCAAGACGGACGTACGAGCAAGACGGACGTCCAATCCATACGTACGTCCGTACCAGACGCCCGTCCGAACACCGGACAGGCCGGTTCCAGGGGCGCCGCACCCCCACGGCGGCGCCCCGCCCCCTGAGGGCGGGGCGCCCGAGAGAGGAGAACCCGAGTTGAGCACCGCACTGAAAGCCCCCGCCAAGGCCCCCGGCCCGGCTACGCCCGTTCCGCCCGCTACCCCCGCCGCCCCGGCGGCACCCGCCCCCCGGGGCCTGCTGCCGGTGATCCTGACCGCCACCTTCATGACCGCCCTCGACACCTTCGTCGTCAACGTCGCCGTCCCCTCCGTCCAGGCCGATCTGGGCGCCGGCCCGGCGGTCGTCCAGTGGGTGATGGCCGGGTTCGGCCTGGCCCTCGCCGTCGGGCTGGTCACCGCCGGCCGGCTCGGCGACCGGTACGGCCGGCGCCGGGTGTTCGCGCTCGGTCTGTCCCTGTTCACCCTCGCCTCGGCGGGCTGCGGCCTGGCCCCGACGGCGTCCGCGCTGGTCGGCGCCCGGGTGGCGCAGGGCCTGGCGGCCGCGCTGATGGGCCCGCAGGTGCTGGCGATCCTGCGGACGGCGTTCAGCGGCGCCGCGCAGGCCCGGGCCTTCGCCCGGTACGGACTGACGATGGGCGTCGGCGCGGTGTTCGGCCAGCTGATCGGCGGGCTGCTGATCCGCGCGGACCTTCTCGGCCTGGGCTGGCGCAGCTGCTTCCTGATCAACCTGCCGATCGGCCTGGCCGCGCTGGCCGCCGTCCGGCGCTGCCTGCCGGAGTCGCGGGCGCCGCAGCGGCCGGGCCTGGACCCGGTCGGGGTGCTGCTGGCGACGGTCGGGCTGACCGCCCTGGTGCTGCCGCTGATCCAGGGACCGGGCCTCGACTGGCCGCTGTGGACGCTGCTCTGCCTCGGCGCGGCGGTCGCCGTGCTGGTGGCGTTCGCCGTCCACCAGCACCGCAGTACGGGCCGGGGCACCCCGCTGGTGGACACCCGGCTGTTCCGCGGCCGTGCCTTCGGCACCGGGCTGCTCGCCCAGCTGGTCTTCTGGCTCGGCCAGGCCTCGTTCTTCCTGGTGCTCGCCCTGCACCTGCAGCTGGGCCGCGGACTGGACGCGCTCGGCGCCGGGCTGGTGTTCACCGCGATCGGCCTCGGCTACCTGCTGACCTCGAACGCCACCCACCGGGTCACCGCGCGCCTCGGCGAGCCGCGCACGATCACCGTCGGCGGGCTGCTGATGGCCGCCGGGCTGGGCCTGCTCGCGTTCGCCGCCGACGCCGGCGCGGACGGCACCGTCTGGTGGCTGGCGCCCGGGCTGTTCGTGGACGGCCTCGGCATGGGCCTGGTGATCGCGCCGGTCACCACCGTCGCCCTGGCGGCCGTGGAGCCGCAGCTGGCCGGGGCGGCGGCCGGGGCGGTGGCCACCGTGCAGCAGGTCGGCGGCGCCGTCGGGGTCGCGCTGATCGGCCTGGTCTACTACGTCGCCGGCGACCCGACGGCGGCCTTCGTCCGCAGCACGGCGGTGCTGGCGGTGCTGGAGCTGGTGCTGGTGGGCCTGGTCCGGCTGGTGCCGCGCCGTTCGTGAATGCCGCAGGAGCACGACCCGGGAGAACGTCGCGGGGGCACGACCCGGGAGAACGCCCTGGGAGCACCACCCGGGCGGGCCGCCGAGGAGCACGACCCGGGCAGGCCGCCGGAGGAAGCCGGGCGGGCGGGGCGATCCCCGCCCGCCCGTTCCGTTCCGTCCCCCCGATCGGGTTGGATGGTCGGATGAGCGAGGAGAAGAGCACCGTACCGGCGTGGGAGCAGCGGTTCAGGGCGGCCCGGGTGTCACTGCCCGACTGGGCCGAGGACGCCCCCGACCGGGCGCTGTACGTGTCCAACGCGACCGGCACCTACGAGGTCTACGCCTGGGACCGTGCCACCGGCTCCCACCGCCAGGTCACCGACCGGCCGAACGGCACCACCGACGCCGAGCTGTCCCCGGACGGCGCCTGGGTCTGGTGGTTCGACGACCACGACGGTGACGAGTTCGGCGTCTGGCGCCGCCAGCCCTTCGCGGGCGGCCCGGACGAGGAGGCCGTGCCCGGCCTCGCCGCCTCCTACTCGGCCGGCCTGGCGCTGGGCCGCGACGGCACGGTGGTCGTCGGCCGTTCCACCGACGAGGACGGCACCACCCTGCACCTGCGCCGACCGGGCGCGGCCGCGCCGGTCGAGATCTACCGGCACGAGGAGTACGGCGGCGTCGGCGACCTCAGCCACGACGCCACCCTGCTGGCCGTCGACCACACCGAGCACGGCGACGCGATGCACTCCGCCATCCGGGTGGTCCGGCTCACCGGGGACGGGATCGAGACCGTCGCCGAACTGGACGAGGTCACCGGCCGGGACGAGCCGCGCGGCGTCGCCTGCCTGGGCTTCGCCCCGGTCGAGGGCGACACCCGGCTGCTGGTCGCCCACCAGCGCACCGGCCGCTGGGAGCCGATGATCTGGGACGTCGCGACCGGCGCCGAGACCGCCCTCCCGCTCCGCGACGAGCAGGGCCGCGAGCTGCCCGGCGACGTCTCCGCGCAGTGGCGCCCCGGCGCCGGGGCGCTGCTGGTCGAGCACGAGTACGAGGCGCGCAGCGAGCTGTTCACGTACGACCTCGCGGACGGCCGGCTGACCCGCCTGGAGACCCCGCGCGGCACGGTCGGCGGCGCCACCGCCCGCCCGGACGGCACCGTCGAGTACCTGTGGTCCTCGGCCGCCGAGCCCTCCGCCGTCCGCTCCACCGCGGGTGCGGTCGTGCTGCGGGCGCCCGGCCCGGTGCCGCCCGGCTCCGTCCCGGTCGAGGACGTCTGGGTGGACGGTCCCGGCGGGCGGGTGCACGCCCTGGTGCAGCGCCCGCGGACCGGGGGCCCGGGGCCGTACCCGACGGTCTTCGAGGTCCACGGCGGCCCGACCCACCACGACAGCGACTCCTTCGCCGCCGGACCGGCCGCCTGGCTGGACCACGGCTTCGCGGTGGTCCGGGTCAACTACCGCGGCTCGACCGGCTACGGCCAGGCCTGGACGGACGCGCTGCACGAGCGGGTCGGCCTGATCGAGCTGGAGGACATCGCGGCGGTCCGGGAGTGGGCCGTCTCCAGCGGCCTCGCCGACCCGCGGCGACTGGTGCTCACCGGCGGCAGCTGGGGCGGCTACCTGACCCTGCTCGGCCTGGGCGTGCAGCCCGACAGCTGGTCGCTGGGCGTCGCCGCGGTACCGGTCGCGGACTACCACACCGCGTACGCCGACGAGATGGAGGCGCTCAAGTCGCTCGACCGCACCCTCTTCGGCGGCACCCCCGAGGAGGTGCCCGAGCGCTTCACCGCCTCCTCGCCGCTGAGCTACGTCGAGCAGGTGCGGGTGCCGGTGTACATCAGCGCCGGGGTCAACGACCCGCGCTGCCCGATCCAGCAGATCGAGAACTACGTCGAGCGGCTGGAGCAGCTCGACAAGCCGCACGAGGTGTACCGGTACGACGCCGGGCACGGCTCGCTGGTGGTGGAGGAGCGGATCCGGCAGCTGCGGCTGGAGATCGACTTCGTCCGGCGGCACCTCGGGGTCCCCGACGGCGGCAGCGGAGCGGCTGGGTGAGACGTCTGTCGGCGGTCGCGGGGGCGGCGGTGGCCGGGGTGCTGGTGCTGGTGCTGAGCGGCTGCTCGGGCTCGCACGGCGACGAGGTCGCCTGCCCGCCCCCGGCCACGGCCCCGGTGCCGGCCACGCCCACGGCGCCGGCCACACCCACGGCTCCCGCCGCGCACCCGGCGCCCGCGCCCAGCGGCTCGGCGACCCGGGCGAGCGCGCCGGTGGCCGGGGCGACGGTCCTCCGGGCGTCCTACCAGCCGGGCGCTGAGGAGGACGCGGCCGAGCGCGGCGGATCGCACGGGTCCGGCGGTTCGCACGGCTCCGGCGGGTCCAGCAGTTCCGGCAGTTCCGGCGGTTCGCACGGCTCCAGCAGCTCCGGCGGTTCGAGCGGCTCCAGCGGTTCGAAGGGCGGCGGTCGCACCACGCACCACCACATCGACCACTACGGCTCGAACAACGGGTCGGCCGGGCGCGGCCACTGCCGCGGCGGGAGCACGCCGGTGGACGAGGACACGGCGACGCCGTTCGGTAGCGGAGGCAGCGGAGGCAGCGGAGGCAGCGGAGGCAGCTCGTCGACCCCGTCGGGGCCCCCGACCGGCCCCGCAGCACCGATCACACCGACCGGCGCACCGACCGCACCACTCAAGCCGACCCCGGTGCCCACCCCGCCCCCCGGCAGGCCGACCCGCTGACCGGGCGGCTCAGTCCAGGACCGGGTCCAGCCCGAGGGCCCGGTCCTGCTCCGCCTCCGCCTCCCGGCGCACCAGGCGGAACCACATGAAGACCACGAACCCGCCGAAGACGAACCACTCCAGCGTGTAGCCCAAGTTCTGGAAGGCCCGCAGGGTGAGCCCGTCCCCGCCCTGCGGCTGGACGGTCGGTACGGCGGTCAGCCCGGCGGGCACCTGGTCGGCGGAGACCCAGCCGTCGTACCAGCCGTCGTACTCCAGCACGTTCAGCAGCGAGGCCCGGTTGATCATGCCGAGCTGCCCGGTGGGCAGGCCGCCCGCGACCGCGCCGTTGCTGCCGACCGACTCGTTGGCCTGGAGCCGCCCGGTCACCGTCACCGGCCCGGTGGGGGCCGGCCCGACCGCGTGGGCGGCGCCGGACGGGTCGGCGGGCGGGTCGCCGGGCGCCCAGCCCCGCACCACGGCGACGGCGTGTCCGTCGGCGGTACGCAGCGGGGTCAGCACGTAGTAGCCCTGCTTGCCGTCCAACACCCGGTTGGGGACGAGGAGTTGGTGCTCGGTGTCGTACTCCCCGGAGGCCGTGACGGACTTGCCGACGGTCTCCGTGGTCACCTGCGGGGTGGCCGGGCCGAGCAGCGCGTCGATCGGACGGGCTTCACCCGAAGCGGCGAGCGACTGCTTGGTCTCCTGGTGAGTGGAGACGCGGTCCTCGAACCGGCCGAGCTGCCAGGAGCCCAGCCAGACGCAGACCGCCACGGCCGCCACGGCCAGGGCGGTGCCGCCCAGCCAGCGCGGAGTCAGGAGGAACCGGTACACACCCCCCACGGTAACCACTCCTCACACCGCGCCGGACCACAGGGTCCGCCTCCGCCCGCCGGATCGGCCGCGGAACGCCGCGCGGCCGACGCCCGCGCCGAGCCCGGGTCCTGCACCGCCGCCGCCCGCGCCGCCCCCGGATCCTCCACCGCCGACGCCCGCGCCGCCCCCGGCTCAGCCCGCCGCGGGCGTCCCCGAGGGCCGGGCCGCCGACCCGCCGGACGGCTGGACCCCGCCCCGGTAGAGCGTCCCCCCGCACCCGACCGGCAGCGAGGCCGTGGCGACCGCCGGGCTGCCGGGGGCCGGGGTGTGGGCGATGGTCGCGGTGGGCGGGGCGCCGGTCGGGTTGCCGCTCGGGGTGGCGGTGGGGCTCGGCGCCGCGGTGGGCCCGGAGGTGGGCGAGGGGCTGGCCTGCGGGTTGGAGCTCGGCGCCGCCGAGGCGCCGGTGCCGGAGTTCGGGGCCGCGCCGGAGGAGCCGGCGGGGCCCTGAGTGGTCAGGGAGGCCTGGTTGGTGCCGGAGGTCGGTGCGGTGGTGGCGCCGCCGGAGGAGCCGCAGCCCTGGTCCGGGATCCAGGCGAACGGCACCTTGTACCCGGCCTGCGGGGCGAGCAGCGGCGGTTCGGCGTCCATCGCGGGCAGGTTGCCGGCCGGGTCGCCGGGGGTGTGGTCGGCGGAGCGGACCCGGTTGCGGTCGGTGCCGCTGACGTCGGTGACGGCCACCGCGCCCGGCCCGCCGAGGCGGCAGCTGCGGCCGGAGACGTTGTACACCGTGAAGGAGCCGTAGATCCGGCCCTGGGTGTCCGCGGGGCCGACCTGGGCGGTGCCCTGGCCGAGGTCGGCCCGGGTGCAGAGCGGGACGATCCCGCCGTCCCCGGTGCCGGGGGCCCCGGTGGGGGTGGCGGGGCCGGTGCGGGTGGCGTCCGCGCCGGGGCTCGGCGAGGCGCTGCCGGTGCCGGTCGGGGAGGTGCTGCCCGCGCCGCCGGGGCCGGGGCGTACGCCCCCGCCGGTGGCGCTGCCGCCGATCGCGCTGCCGGTGGGGGCGGCGAGGGTCGCGCCGCCGGCGTTCGCCGAACCGGGCCCGCCGGACAGTCCGAGGTGGTCGCCCTCGTGCAGGACGGGCAGCGCGATCGCGACCGCCAGGGCCAGTGCCGCCGCGCCCGTCCAGGCCCCGCGCCGGGCGGCCCGCCGCCGGGGTACGGCCTGGCGGATCCGCGGCAGGGCGCCGACTCCGGGCTGGATCCGGTCCACCGCGTGGTGCATGAGCTCGCGCAGCGCCCGTTCCTCGGCGGAGAAGTCCGGGAGGTGGTCGTCCCCTGGCCGCTGGCGGGCGCCGTCAGCCATGTCCGGCCTCCATCTGGGTCCGGAGGGCGGCGAGTCCGCGTGAGCCGTACGCCTTCACCGAACCGAGCGAGATGCCCAGGGTCTCGGCCACCTGCGCCTCCGTCATGTCCACGAAGTAACGCAGCACCAGAACCTCCCGCTGACGGCGTTGCAGACCCTTCAACGCGGCCTTCAGCTGGTCGCGCTCCAAGGCATCGTAGGCACCTTCTTCTGCACTGGCCATGTCAGGCATCGGCTTGGGCAGCAGTCGCAGGCCGAGGATCCGCCGTCGCAGCGTGGAGCGCGACAGGTTGACCACCGTCTGCCGCAGGTAGGCCAGGGTCTTCTCGGGCTCGCGCACCCTGCGCCGGGCGGCGTGCACCCGGATGAAGGCCTCCTGCACGACGTCCTCACAGGTGGAGAGGTCGTCCAGGAGCAGCGCGGCGAGGCGCAGCAGCGAGCGGTAGTGCGCCTGGTAGGTCTCGGTGAGCAGGTCCTCGCTGGTACCCGCGTCGGTACCCGCGCCGGAGTCCGCCGCACCGGGTGCGGCCGCCGTCATCTGGTCGTCTTCCGGCCTACTCGAAGACCACGGGGAACGCGCCGGAAAGGCCACCACGGCTCTCGCCCCGATGCCCGCCCTTGCCCCCACCATCACGTTCGCCACGCCCGTTGGACACTCGATCCCCTGTCATGGTTGCCCAGCCCGGGGGCCATTCTTCCGCATCGGCGGAAGCGGCCTCCAGGGGATTCCCACGGGATTCCGGACAGATTGTGTCGAGGAGCGGACACAGGTCCGGACGTCCTCGGGCACAAGGGGCCCTCAGAACCGGGCCGATGACGGGTCCTGAGCCTCCTCACCGTCAGTTCGGGCCGCCCTCGCCCCGCCTGAAGCGCCGACTGGCGGCCGCCCTCAGTCCGCCCGGAGCGCGAGCTCGGCGGCCACCAGCTCGGCGATCTGCACCAGGTTGAGCGCGGCCCCCTTGCGCAGGTTGTCGCCGCACAGGAAGAGGTCGAGAGCGTCCGGCTCGTCCAGCGCCCGGCGCACCCGCCCGACCCAGACCGGGTCGGTGCCGACCGCGTCGTTCGGGGTCGGGAACTCCCCGGCCGCCGGGTCGTCGTAGAGGACCACGCCGGGCGTCTCGCGCAGGATGTCCTGGGCGTGCTCCTGGCTGACCTCGCGTTCGAAGCGGGCGTGCACGGCCAGCGCGTGGGTGCGCACCACCGGGATCCGCACGCAGGTCGCGGAGACCTTGAGGGCGGGCAGGCCGAGGACCTTGCGGGCCTCGTCGCGCAGGCCCAGCTCCTGGGCGGACCAGCCGCCGTCCTGGAGGCCGCCGGTCCAGGGCACCGCGTTCAGGGCGAGCGGGGCCGCGAACGGCCCCTCGTCGGCGATCACCGCGCGCAGGTCGCCGGTCTGCCGGCCGACCTCGGTGCCGGCCACCAGAGCGGTCTGCTCGCGCAGCGCCGCGGTGCCGGCCCGGCCCTCGCCGCTGGCGGCCTGGTAGGTGGCCACCACCAGCTGCTCCAGCCCGTACTCGGCGTGCAGCGCGCCGACCGCCGTGACCAGCGCCAGCGTGGGGCCGGCCGGACTGGCCACGATCCCGCGCGGACGGATCCGCAGCGCGGCCGCGTTCACCTCGGGGACGACCAGCGGTACGTCCCCGACGGTGCGGAAGGCGGCCGAGTCGTCGACCACCACGACGCCCTTGGCCGCCGCGATCGGCGCCCACTGGGCGGAGACCTCGTCGGGGACGGCGAACACGGCGACGTCGATCCCGGCGAAGGCCTCCTCGGTCAGCGGCACCACCGGGACCGCCTCCCCGCGCACGACCGGCGTACGGCCGGCCGAGCGCGGGGAGGCGACGAGTCGGACCTCGCCCCAGACGTCCTGACGGAGCGAGAGCAGGCCGAGCAGCACCTCGCCGACCGCGCCGGTGGCGCCGACCACGGCGAGGTTGGGACGCCGGGTCACCGCCCGGTGCCCCCGCCCGGCTCCCGGGTCATCGACCGGTGCCGCCGTAGACGACGGCCTCGTCGCTCTCGCTGTCCAGGCCGAAGGCGCTGTGCACGGCGCGGACCGCCTCCGGCACGTCGTCGGCGCGGGTGACCACCGAGATGCGGATCTCCGAGGTGGAGATCAGCTCGATGTTCACGCCCGCGGCCGAGAGCGCCTCGAAGAAGGTCGCGGTGACGCCCGGGTTGGAGCGCATGCCGGCGCCGACCAGCGAGATCTTGCCGATCGCGTCGTCGTAGCGCAGCGACTCGTAGCCGATGCCCTCCTTGACCCGGCCGAGCGCGTCGATGGCCTTCTGGCCCTCGGTCTTCGGCAGGGTGAAGGAGATGTCGGTCAGACCGGTCGACGCGGCGGAGACGTTCTGCACCACCATGTCGATGTTGACCTCGGCGTCGGCGATGGCGCGGAAGATGCGCGCCGCCTCGCCCGGCTTGTCGGGCACGCCGACGACGGTGACCTTGGCTTCGGAGGTGTCGTGGGCGACCCCGGAGATGATGGCCTGCTCCATCTCGCCCCCTTCGGGCTTGTTCGGGTTGTCGTTGCTGACGATCGTCCCGGGAAGACCCGAGAAGGACGAGCGTACGTGAATCGGGATGTTGTAGCGCCGCGCGTACTCGACACAGCGGTCGAGCAGGACCTTGGAGCCGGACGAGGCCAGCTCCAGCATGTCCTCGTACGCGATCCAGTCGATCTTGCGCGCCTTCTTCACCACGCGCGGGTCGGCGGTGAACACGCCGTCCACGTCGGTGTAGATCTCGCAGACCTCGGCCTTGAGCGCGGCGGCCAGCGCGACGGCGGTGGTGTCCGAGCCGCCGCGGCCCAGCGTGGTGATGTCCTTGCTGCTCTGGGACACGCCCTGGAAGCCGGCCACGATCGCGATGTTGCCCTGGTCCAGGGCGGTGCGGATGCGACCCGGCGTCACGTCGATGATGCGTGCCTTGTTGTGGACGGAGTCCGTGATGACACCGGCCTGGCTCCCCGTGAAGGACTGGGCCTCGTGCCCCAGGGATTTGATCGCCATGGCCAGCAGCGCCATGGAGATGCGCTCTCCAGCGGTCAGCAGCATGTCGAACTCACGGCCGGCAGGAAGCGGTGACACCTGCTCCGCGAGTTCGATGAGCTCGTCCGTCGTGTCGCCCATCGCGGACACCACGACGACGACCTCATGGCCGGCCTTCTTGGCGTCAACGATTCGGCGGGCAACGCGCTTGATGCCTTCGGCATCCGCAACGGATGAGCCGCCGTACTTCTGCACGACAAGGCCCACGTGCGCTCCTCGACTAGTGTCGTTTTCCGGGGGCTCCAGGCCCCCGTACCCCCCGGGGGAAAGGGGGGTGCGGTCCGCGCCAGTCTACCGAGCAGGGGTGCCCTGACCGGCGCTTTCCATATGATGAGACGGCCGTTTCAGCACGTGGGCGGCGGTTCGGGCGGTGCCACCGGCAGGTCTGCGGGACACCGGGCGCCGTTCCGAAGAATTCCCGGACGAATACCGGGTACCCCGGCCGGATTTCTTTTCCGGGGGGATTGCTGAGGCATTCGTCACAATCGCCGACGGCCGCCGCGGTCCCCGGCGGCGGCCCTCGGTTGCGGCCTTCGCTTACTGCCCTCGGTGCGGCCCTGGGTTGCGGCCCTCGGTTGCGGCCCTCGGTTGCGGCCGAGGGCCGGCTACCTGCCGCCTACCGGCCGAGGCCGAGCTCGGCCTCCATCAGGTCGCCCGCCTGCTGCTCCAACTGCTCGTCGGTCAGCCCGTCGTCGTCGGTGTCCGCGCCGTCCGGCGCCGCACCGATCGGACTGTCCAGCCGGACGTGGGCGATGAGCGACTGCAGCGCCCGCAGCACCGCCGTGCAGGTCGTGCCCCAGTTGGAGAGGTACGAGAACTGCCACCACCACAGCGCCTCGCTGACCCGGCCCTCGCGGTAGTGGGTCAGGCCGTGCTGGAGCTCGCTGACCACGCCGGCCAGGTCGTCCGAGATCCGGAAGGCGTTCGGCTTCTCCGGCGGACCGTACGGGTCGAAGACCTCGTGGTAGACGTCGATCGGCGCGAGCAGCACGGCGAGGCGCTCGCGTAGCTGCTCGCCGTCCGGCTCCGGCCCGGCGTCGGGCTCGAAGCGGTCCTCGGGGACGACGTCCTCGATCGCGCCCAGCCGGCCGCCGGCCAGCAGCAGCTGCGAGACCTCCAGGAGCAGCAGCGAGACCGCGCTGCCCGGTTCGTCGCCCTTGGCGACCTCGGTGACGGCGAGCACGAAGCTCTCCACCGAGTCGGCGATCTGCACGGCGAAGTCGTCCGGCTCGGAGCCGTGGCCGTGGGTGTGCGGGGCGGTCGCCCCGGCCTCCGGCTGCGGGGAGCCGTGGGGCTGCTGGTTGATCGTCCGGTCAGACATCGAGCAGTCGTCTCCCTTCGAAGGCGCGACCGAGGGTGACCTCGTCCGCGTACTCCAGGTCCCCGCCGACGGGCAGTCCGCTCGCCAGCCGGGTCACCTTCAGGCCCATCGGCTTGCACAGCCGGGCCAGATAGGTGGCGGTCGCCTCCCCCTCCAGGTTGGGGTCGGTGGCCAGGATCAGCTCGGCGACCGTGCCGTCCGCGAGGCGCGCGAGCAGCTCGCGGATGCGCAGGTCGTCCGGGCCGACGCCCTCGATGGGGCTGATCGCGCCGCCCAGCACGTGGTAGCGGCCGCGGAACTCACGGGTGCGCTCGATGGCGACGACGTCCTTGGGCTCCTCGACCACGCAGATGACGCCGAGGTCGCGCCGCGGGTCCAGGCAGACCCGGCACCGCTCGGCCTCCGCGACGTTGCCGCAGACCGCGCAGAACCGGACCTTGTCCTTGACCTCCAGCAGCGCGTGCGCGAGACGGCGCACGTCGACCGGGTCGGACTGCAGCACGTGGAAGGCGATCCGCTGGGCGCTCTTGGGCCCGACGCCGGGCAGCCTGCCCAGTTCGTCGATCAGGTCCTGAACCACGCCCTCGTACAACGTCGCGCCTTCCCTCGGATGGTCCGGTGGTGCTCCTGGTCGGAGGTGCCCCGGTGCCATCATCCAACGAATCGGGCGCCGGACACACCGCCCGACGCCCGACTCCCACAGAAATCACATGGGTCCGCCGTCTGAACTCCAGACCGTCGACCCCCGCGGCGGGGATCACGGCCGGGGTTTCCCTAGAACGGCAGGCCGGGGATGCCGCCGCCGCCCAGGCCCTGGGTCAGCGGGCCCATCCGCTCGGCCTGCATCTTCTGGGCCGCCTGGTTGGCGTCCCGCACGGCCGCCAGGACCAGGTCGGCCAGGGTCTCGGTGTCCTCCGGGTCCACGGCCGCCGGGGCGATGGTCAGCGCCACCAGCTCGCCCGAACCCGTCACCGTGGCCTCGACCAGGCCGCCGCCCGCCGTACCGTTCACCTTCGCCTCGGCCAGCTCCTGCTGGGCCTTCGCGAGCTCCTCCTGCATCTTCTGCGCCTGCTTGAGCAGCTGCTGCATGTTGGGCTGACCACCACCGGGGAACACGGCTCACTCCTTGCTGTCACACGGTTCGTCGTACGTCACGGTCGAGCCTACGGGCCCGGGGCGGATGCCGTGGCCCCGCTCCCGGGGAGCGCTCAGTTGCCGCGGTGGTGGATCTCCTCCAGCACCGTGGCCCCCAGCTCGCGGATGATCAGGTCCTGGCCGGAGAACGTCTCCTCGTTGAGGTCCGGGTCGTCCTCCTCCGGGATGTCGTCCTCCGGCCGCACCGACTGCACCGGGCGGGCCGGGGGCGCCGCCACCGGCGGCGGGGCCTGCACCGGCGCGGGAGCCTGCACCTGCGGCCGGGGCGGCGCCTGGACCGGGGCCTGCGCCTGCGGCGGGGCCTGCACCGCGGCCTGCGCCGGGGCGGGAGCCGCCGCCGGCGGGGCGGCGGCCGCCGGACGGGCCGGGGCCCCCCAGCCGCCGCCGGCCGGGGCCGGGGCCGCCGCCGGCGCACCCACGCCGCCCGACGGGTCGACGATGCACTCGATCCGCCAGTCCACGCCCAGCGCGTCCGACAGCGCCTGGCGCAGCACGTCGTCGCTGTTGCTGCCGACGAAGCTGTCCCGGGCACCGGCGTTGATGAACGAGACCTGGAGCACGCTGCCGTCGAACCCGGCCACCTGGCCGTTCTGGCTGAGCAGGATCCAGGTGAAGCGGCGGCGGTTCTTCACCGCCTCCAGGATCTGCGGCCACAGCTGCCGGACCTGCCCGGCGCCCTGCTGCGCGGCCGCGGACGGCTGACCGCCGGGGGCGCCCGCGGGGGCGGGGGTGGGGGCGGGGACCGGCTGGGCCGGGGTCGGCGCGGGCTGCGGGGCGGCCTGCGGCTGCGGCACGGGGGCGGCAGCAGCAGCGGGGGCGGGTGCGCCGGCGGCGGGCGGGAAGCTGCGCGCGATCGGCCAGGCGCCCGGAGCGGGCCCGGCCGGGGCCGGGGGTGCCGGGGCCTGCGCGGGGGCGGGGGCGGGGGCCGCCACGACCGGCGCGGGCACCGGAGCGGGCACCTCCACCGGCGGGGCAGCCTGGGGGACCGCCGGCGCCGCCGTCGCAACGGCCACGGGGGCCGCCATCGGGGCCACCCCGGCCACCGGTGCCATCGGTGCCATCGGCGCCATCCCGGCCGGTGCGGCGAAGCCTCCCGCCGCGGCCCGGCGCTCCAACTTGTCCAAGCGCGCCTGCAACGACAGCTCGTCGCTGTACGCGCCCGGCAGCATCACCCGGGCGCAGATCAGCTCCAGCTGGAGCCGGGGCGCCGCGTTGCCACGCATCTCGGTCAGCCCGGTGTTGACGATGTCCGCGGCCCGGCTCAGCTCAGCCGCGCCGAAGGCGTCCGCCTGCGCCTGCATCACCGCAACCCGGTCCGCCGGGGCGTCGATCAGCCCCTTCTCCCCGGCCTCCGGCACGGTGGCGAGGATCACCAGGTCGCGCAGCCGCTCCAGCAGGTCCGTGACGAAGCGGCGCGGGTCGTGCCCGCCCTCGACCACCCGGTCGATCACCTGGAACACCGTCGCGCCGTCCTGCGCGGCGAAGGCGTCCACCACCTCGTCCAGCAGCGCCGAGTCGGTGTACCCGAGCAGCGACGTCGCCATCTGGTACGTCACGCCGCCCTCGGCGGCACCGGCCAGCAGCTGGTCCATCACCGACATCGAGTCACGCACCGAGCCCGCGCCGGCCCGTACGACCAGCGGGAACACCGAGTCCTCGACCTGGATGCCCTCGCGGCCGCAGACCTCCGCCAGGTAGTCGCGCAGGGTGCCGGGCGGGACCAGCCGGAACGGGTAGTGGTGGGTGCGGGACCGGATCGTCCCGATCACCTTCTCCGGCTCGGTGGTCGCGAAGATGAACTTGAGGTGCTCCGGCGGCTCCTCGACCACCTTGAGCAGCGCGTTGAACCCGGCCGAGGTCACCATGTGCGCCTCGTCCAGGATGAAGATCTTGTACCGGCTGTGCACCGGCGCGAAGAAGGCCCGCTCACGCAGCTCGCGCGCGTCGTCCACACCACCGTGCGAGGCGGCGTCGATCTCGATCACGTCGATCGAGCCGGGCCCACCGGTCGCGAGGTCCCGACAGGACTGGCACTCCCCGCAGGGCGTCGGCGTCGGCCCCTGTTCGCAGTTCAGGCAACGGGCCAGGATGCGCGCGCTCGTCGTCTTGCCACAGCCGCGCGGCCCGCTGAACAGGTACGCGTGGTTGACCCTGTTGTTGCGCAGGGCCTGCTGGAGCGGAGCGGTCACGTGCTCCTGCCCGATGACCTCCGCGAAGGTCTCGGGGCGGTAGCGGCGGTACAGGGCTAGGGACACACCCCCGACGATATCGGGACGGACGGACAAACGCGTCGCCCCTTCACCCCGGCCCCGCTCTCCCCACGGCCCACACGCCCCCGGGAACGCAAAGACCCCTCGTGCACCCGCCAGAGCCCTCCTACCCTTGCTGCCTTCCGGCCCTGGGGGGGTTCAGAGAGATGACGCCACACGAGGGGCTGACCCCCACAGTACCGGATCCCGGCCCCGACGATCCACAGGCCACCCCCACCCCTCAGCCTGCGGGACAGCTGGTCGCGAGCACCCCGAAACATGTACTAAGCTCTCCCACGGAGGATTCGCCTAGAGGCCTAGGGCGCACGCTTGGAAAGCGTGTTGGGGGCAACCCCTCACGAGTTCGAATCTCGTATCCTCCGCCTTTGCCTAGCAAGGCAGTTGAAGGCCCCGACCGGGTTTCCGGTCGGGGCCTTCTTCGTGTCGTGGTCTCAGTTTTGGTCTCAGTTGGGGTTCTGGGCCTCAGGCGGCGTCTTCGCCGGGGTCCTCTGGGCCAGATCCGACGTCGCCCCACAGAGCCGCGCCGATCTTCCTGCCGACGTCGTTCAGCATCGGCTCGGTGACGTGCTGGTAGCGCTGGGCCATCGAGGTCGAGGACCAGCCCATGATCGCCATTACGATCCGCTCCGGCACGCCGAGCAGGAGCAGGACGGTCGAGGCGGTGTGGCGGGCGTCGTGGAGGCGGCCGTCACGGATGCCGGCCTCGCGCAGGAGACGCTTCCAGTGGTGGTAGTCGGTGCTGGGGTTGAGCGGCTCGCCGGTCTCCGAGGTGAAGACGTAGCCCTTGTCCGTCCAGAGGTCGCGCGCGAGGGCCCGCTCGCGGTCCTGCTCCTCCTTGTGCTGCCGGAGGATCACGACGAGCGGCTCGGGCAGCGGCACCGCGCGTCGCCCGGCTCGGGACTTGGTGTCCTTGGTCTCGCGCCGGATCGGCTCCTTCTTCGGGCAGAAGCCGGGCTTGCGCCCGCAGCGGTCGCCGCAGCCGTGCCGGTACTTGGGCCGCAGTCGGCCGCGCTTGACCCAGGCGACGCCTCGGGTGAAGTCGATGTCCTTCCACTGGAGCCCGAGCACCTCGCCCTGACGCAGGCCGAGGGCGAGCGCGAAGATCCAGCGGGCGGAGTTGCGGCGCTTGCGCGCCGTGTCCATGAGCGCCTGGACCTCCTCGATCTCGAACGGCTCGACCTCCTCCTCTTCGAGCTTCGGGGCCTTGGCGATCGTGGCCACGTTGCGGGTGAGGTGGTCGCGCCGCAGAGCCTCGCCGAGGGCGACACGGATGGTGCGGTGGGCCTGGTGGGCGGTACCGGCGGCGCTGCCGGCGGCCTGCATCTTCTTGTAGAAGCGCTCCAGGTGCTCGGGCTCCAGCTTCTCCAGGCGGTGCGCGCCGAGGCCGGGGACGAGGTGCACGCGGACAGCGACCTCGTATCCGGCGTATGTGTTCTCGCTGACGGTGCCCGGCACGATCTCCTTGATCCAGTGGGTCAGCCACTTGCCGACCGTCCACTTCTGGCCAGCCTTGGGCACGGTGCCGTTGTCGCGCAGCTTCTCCAGCTTGCGGACCTTGGCCGTGACCTCGGGGCGGGTCTTGGCGCTGACGTGGCGGCGGTCGGGGGTGCCGTCGTCCTTGACCCCGACCGTGACGCGGCCGTGCCAGCGGCCATCGCTGCCCTGGTAGATCGAGGAGTCGCCGTTGGGCTTGCGGGTGTTCGCCATTCGGTTCCCCCGCTCAGGCCGCGAGCGCGACGGTCGAAGGGGCAGCCTGCGTACGGGCGGCCACGTACTCCTTGAGCGCCTCGGCGGGCACTCGGCGGAGACGGCCGATCGTCACGGACGGGACTTCGCCGGAGGCGACCAGGGCGTACATGGTCGTCCGGCCGACGCCGAGACGACGGGCGGCTTCCTCCACGGTGAGGGCGACGAGCGTCGGGTCCGGCACCTCCGTGCCGCAGCTGGCGACGAGGGCGAGGAGCTGGTGCTCCGTGAGGCCGATTGCGCCGGCAAGGCGCGCGAGGGACAGGGGCGTTTCAGGCATAGGTGTTCCTCCCAGCGGCGCGGGGCAACGCGCCGCCGTGGCGACTGTTGGGATGGGCGGTGGGTTGATGGGCTGCCGGGCGGCCCTCGACGTTCGTAGCGCCGGGGGACGGGCAGCGGGGTAGGTGGTGGGCGGGGCGGGCACACTACGGCGGTCTCGGCTCGGGGCCTAAAACGATCTTGGACGCATGGGCCGGGTCGAGCGTTTTAGGTTGCGAGCCGGGTCGCGGCGATGATGCTCCGCGAGGCCGTCGATCCCGAGCTGGGGCGGCCCTCAGCGTTCGTAGCGCCGAGGGTCGGGCAGCGGGGTGGTGGGCGGGACGGGCACACTACGGCGGCCCCGGCCGGAAACGAAAAAAGATCTTGGGCGCGTGCGCCGGTCTGGCCTTTTTAGGATTCCGGCCGGGTCGCGGCGAGGATGCCCCAGGCGGCGAGCTGGGCGGGCTCGCTTACCGGTCGGCCGAGGGGTCCTTGCGGAGCGGGTCCCACTGGGAGCTGGGGGCCGGGTACCAGGTGGGCTCGGCGCCGGAGGGGCCGAGGTCGACGCCTTGGGCTTCGAGCCGTTCGGCGATCTCCTCGTAGGTGCGCAGGGCCTCGTCGTACCGGGCCTTGGCGGCCTGTTCGAGGTCGTGGGCGGTTCTCCACTCCTGCTCGGCCTTCTCGACGGCGAAGCCTGCTTCCTGCAGCTCGTAGTCCGGTTCGTCCGGGCCGGCCACGGCTTCGGTCATGAAGTTCGCCGGCGGGACGCTGAGTGCCTTGGCCAGGCCGATCACCTCGTCGAAGCGGACCGGGCGGGTTCCGTTCTCGATCTTGGCGACCTGGGTCTGGTGGAACTTGAAGCCGAGCCGGGTCATGCGTTCGGCCACGTCCTCCTGGGAGAGGCGGGCGGCCTTGCGCAAGACCTTCAGGTTGTGGGCCACGAGGGCCTCGCCCTCCAGGGCCTTGTACCGATGCACCATGGGGTTGACCATATCAACCTCCTTCCGATTGCGAGCAGGCGCGGCGCGACGACAGGAGTGACTGTAGCAGCATGAAAAGCCCAACCGCCAAGCGGTTGACTGGACCTTCACCAAACCTTCACGAATCAGTCCAGCCAGCAGAAATGCCGAGAGAGGTTGAGATTGCCATGCGTGAATCGCTTGACTGGAGGCCGATATCCCGCTACGTTCGACCATGCCAGCATGAAACGACCAACCGAGAAGAGGTTAAGCCGGGTCGGGCGCCAGCCCGAATGCCCCCAGGAAAACGCGAAGCCCCCGGCGCTACGAACACCGGGGGCTGATCGAAAACCTCGCCACCGCCCATCCCAGGACAGTCGACCTACGGCGGACCGGGTTGCCCCCCGGAGCCGCCGAGTGAGGATCTCCATGACCGAGGTTACTGCCTCCCAGCCCCACGCCACACCCCTCCCAGCGGACAAGCCCGCCGTCGCATGGCCGCCCGTGGCCAAGGCCGGCGAGCCCGGCACCTACCTGCCCGCCCAGCAGCCCGTCGTGTCCACAGCCTGTGGACACGACGCCGAGGCGGCGCCTGCCGAGCCCACCGTCCCGGACGGGACCGACCTGATGCCCGACACCGAGGTGACCGAGGGCGCCGACCTGCTCGCGCAGCTGAGGGCCCTGATCGCGAAGTTCGTGATTCTTCCCTCCGAGCAGGCCCTGGACGCCGCCACGCTGTGGGTCGCCGCGACCCACCTGCAGGGCTCGTGGCAGCACGCCCCGCGCCTGGCCGTGGTCGGCCCGGCAAAGCGCTGCGGCAAGTCGCGCCTGCTCGACGTGCTCGCCGAGACGGTCCACCAGGCGATGCTGACGGTGAACTCTTCTCCGGCCGCCATCTTCCGCTCGATCAGCGAGGAGCCGCCCACCCTGCTCGTGGACGAGGCGGACACGATCTTCGGCAGCCCGAAGGCGGCGGAGAAGAACGAGGAGATGCGTGGCCTGCTGAACGCCGGGCACCAGCGCGACCGGTACGTGCTGCGGGTGGTCGGCAACGACCACACCCCTCGCCAGTTCCCCACCTTCGCCATGGCGGCCATCGCCGGCATCGGCGACCTCCCCGACACGATCATGGACCGCTCGATCGTGATCCGCATGCGCCGCCGAGCCGAGGGCGAGCGCGTCGCGCCGTACCGCACCGCGCGAGACCGCCCCGCCCTGCACGCGATCCGCGACAAGATCGCCCGCTGGACCGCACCCCTCGCGGACCAGGCCCTCCACCTGGAGCCGAGCATGCCGGTCGAGGACCGCGCCGCCGACACCTGGGAACCCCTGGTGATCATCGCCGACCTCGCCGGAGGACCATGGCCCCGCCTGGCCCGCCAGGCGTGCAAGCGCATGGTCGACGCCGAGGTCCAGACCGAGGAGGACAACCCCGGCGGCGCGCGGATCCTCGCGGACATCCGGCGGATCTTCCACGCCGCCGGTGAGCCGGACAGCATCGCCACCGACCAACTGCTGTTCAACCTCAACGGCGACCCCGAGGCCCCCTGGGCCGAGACCAGCCGAGGCGGGCTGACCCCGCGCGGCCTCGGCGCGATGCTCCGCGAGTTCGGCATCTCCTCCGGCAACGTCCGCATGCCCGACGGAACCCAGCGCAAGGGCTACCTGCGCAACAAGTTCCTCGACGCCTGGCGGCGCTACTGCCCCGCAGTCCACCCCGTGAACGCCACCGCAGCGGGCAGCAGAGGCTGACCACCCTCCCCGAAATGCCGTCCCTGCCGTCCCTGCCGTAAAACCGCAGGTCACCGCACCTGCCGCCAAGACGGAACGGCACCCCAAGACGGCAACGGCATCCGCACCAAGACGGATCAGGCCCCATGCCAAGACGGCAGCCGTCCACTCCCGCCAGCGCCCGCCGCCGCCCCCGTCCGGGGCGTGAGCGGCGGGCCCGGTGGCGGGACGGGAAACACATCCGTCTTGTGCCGTCCCAGCCGTCCCTGCCGTAAAACCACAGGTCAAAGGCCATGCCTCCGGGACGGATACAAGCCCCAAGACGGATACCGCACCGGCCTGAACCCGAGCTCCGCCGCGTCCAAGGCACCACCCGGGCAGCCGAATCCGCCCCAGCCCACAGACCGTCCCGCAGCACCAAGACGGCAAGACGGCAAAGACGGCAATCCCACAAACCACCACCGCCCGACCCGCGAGGACCACTTCCGCATGACCTCCACCACCCCACCGCGTCTGCCCCGCCCGGACGCCGTCCTCGTACAGGCCGCCATCGCAGGCGCCCTGTCCTTCGCCCACCTCCACGACATCGCCGAAGCCGCCGGACAACACGGCTGGAAAGCCTGGGCCTACCCCGTCTCAGTCGACCTGCTGCTCGTCGCCGCCTGGCACCGCATGCGAACCCTGCGCACCACCGGCCGCCCCGCCGGCACCGCCTGGACCTGGTTCGCCATCGCCCTGACCGCCTCCCTCGGCGCCAACGTCGCCACCGCCGGCCTCCTCGACCTCGCCCACGTCCCCGCCTGGCTACGGATCCTCGTCGCCGGATGGCCCGCCCTCGCCTTCTTCGGCGGCACCCTCCTCGCCCACAACACCACCGCCACCGACCCGAAGCGCGCCGATGGCGAACTCCCGCTCCGCGAAAACCCCGAGCCTGCACCGGCAACCGAGTCCGCACCGGTGACGGACGCGGAGCAGGGCGACCTGCCCGCCGACGAACCGGTGCTTGAGCCCGACGACGACGTCCGGCCCGACAGCCGGGAACCGGTGGTGGGCACCAAGCGCACCGGCCGCAAGCCCGCCGCCTCGATGGACGAGCTGGCCGAGATCGTCCGGCCTGCCGTCCAGGAGCACGGCCCCACCCAGGCCGTGATCAGGACAGTCCTGCGCGAGGCCGGCATACCCATCGCCAGCGACCGCCTCGGCAAGCTGACCCAGCGCTTCAAGGACGAAGAGGCCAGGCAGCAGGCCGCCGCGCAAGCCAGCGCCTCGGCGGCCTGAGGCCCGCGCCGCTCGCCCGAGCACCGGACCGCTTCCGGACCGGGCGAGCGGCCCCTCACCGAAGCTGACCGACGCTCACCGGAACTCCCCCAGCGTCCATCCGGAGACCCCGGAAGTCCTGAACCGGCGACGTCTACACCGGAACTCCGGCACCGCCAAACCCCTCTTCCGCCGGACCATCACCCCGCATCCGGCGAACGCCCCACCAGCCGACAACCACCTGCCCTCACAGAAGAACCGGAAGATCCCCGTGCCCGACCAGCAGCACCACCTCGCCCCTGCTTCCGCCACGCCCGAACAGGAAGCACAGCCCTGCGGAACCGGTAGCGACAAGCCCGGACGTGGTGGCATATTCGCCCGCGTCAAGCAGGCCCTGCCCTGGAGCGGCCACGGTCACGACGACGACGGAGCAAGCTGGGGCAAAGTCCACAACGCCGTTGGCGCCGCGGACTTTGCGCTTGACCCCGCCCCAGGGGTGGCGGGGCAGGACCGGCGCGAGGGCGCGCCGGACCAGGAGGTCATGACCGAGGGCGGCCATGATCAGGACGAACTTCCCCCGTACGACACCGAGCTGCACAACGACATCGACGCCGAGCGTGCCGACGCCGACGACCGCGTCGTGCGTGAAGCGCCGACCGTGACCCCTGCCGAGTTCATCCACGAGCGCGTTCCGGTGCTCGACCGCCCCGCGCTTCCGGTGGACGACAACACCGCTCCGCTTGCTGAACGCATGTACCGGCCGCGTTCCGGAACCAAGCGCGACGACCAGATCACCTGCTCGGTCGAGCCGGCAGAGAAGGAACTGCTCGACTTCGTCGCCACGAAGCTCAAGCGCTCTCGATCCGCGTTCCTCGCGGATTCCGCCATGAGCGTCGCCCAGGCGTACATGCGGACCGGCCGCCTCGATGCGTTCGTCCCCATGCCCGACTACGAGGCCATCGCCCTCCTCACCGAAGCGATCGGCACCCACCAGCGGGCAATCGACCGGGCCGGCAACAACCTCAACCAGCTCATGGTCGAGGTCTACAGCGGCCCGATCCCCGAGCGCGCCATGGAAGTCCTGACCGAGCTGCACGCCTGCGCGACCCAGGCCCGTCACGCTTACCAGCGCGTCCTGCCGGGAGGCCGCCGTGGTGCCTGACGTCTCCACCGGCTCGCGCACCCGCGGTCTGCTCTCCTACCTCTTCGGCCCCGGCCGACGCGACGAGCACACCGACCCGCACATCGTCGCCGCGTTCGCCATGCCCGGCCTGCCCGACCCCGGCCGAGCCCCCCTCGACCAGCACCATCAGCTCCTCGACCAACTGGCTGACTACCTTGACCAGCCCGTCCGCGCCCGCGAGAGGCGCCTGGGCGCGACCGTCCCGCAGCACGTGTGGCACTGCCCTGTGCGCACCGCCCCGGGCGACCGCTACCTCACCGACGCCGAGTGGGCCGAGGTCGCCCGCCGGATCGTCCACGCCACTGGCATCGCGCCCGATGGCGACGACAAGGGCTGCCGGTGGATCGCCGTACGCCACGCCGACGACCACATCCACATCATGGCCACCAGCGTCCGCGAGGACGGCCGCCGCCCCCGCAACAAGCGCGACGGCCAACGCGCCCAGGCCGAGTGTCGCAAGATCGAGAAGGAACTCGGCCTGCGCCAGCTCAACTCCGGCGACCACACCGCCGCCCCGATGCCCACCAGCGCCGAGCAGGCCAAGGCCCAGCGCACCGGCCACCAGCAGACCGCCAAGGAGTGGCTGCAGGAACAGGCCCAAGCCGTCGCCGCCGCCGTCCGCGACGAGCAGGAGTACTTCTCCACCCTCACCGCCCTCGGCATCCAGGTCCGCTACCGCATCGGACCCGAGAGCGGCGACGTCATCGGCTACAGCCTCGCCCGCCCTGGCGACGTCAACGCCCAAGGCGAACCCGTCTACTTCGGCGGCTCCAAGCTCTCCCCCGACCTGTCCATCAACCGCCTGCGCGAACGCCTCACCACCCAGCAGCCCACCACACCCGCACAGGGCACGATCGAACCGGACCGCTGGCGACAGGCCGAGACCACCCTGCGGGAGACCGCCCGCTTCGCCTACCAGGACCAACACCACCCCGACGTGCCCGGCATTGACGCGTTCGACAACGTCGTCCAGGCCCAGGCCGCCGCCTTCGGCGAACTCCTCCACACCGCCGCCCTCACCGCACCCGCCCACACCCGCGCCGAACTACGAGCCGCCGCAACCGCGTTCAACCGCGCCACCCGATCCAAGGTCCGTGCCGAACACCAGCAGGCCGCAGCCCTCCGCACCGCCGCCAAGCAACTCCTGCACACCGCCGGCTCCGGCGAGGACGGCGCCACCGCCGCCGCCCTGCTGTCCACCGCCGTCTTCGTCGTGATCGCCATTGCCCGCTGGCACCAGACCCAAGGCCACCAGCAGCAAGCCCACGCCGCCCAGCAGTCCCTCGTCCACCTGCGAACCGCCTACCGGCAGACGGCCGAGCCGGTCATCGCCGACCTCACCCGCCGCACCCCCACCCCCAAGACCACCGACCGCCTCGCCGCCCAGGTCCAGGCCGCCGTCCCCGACCACGCCCAGCGCATCCTCGCCGACCCTTCCTGGCCCGCCCTCGCCACCGCGCTCGCCCAGGCCGAATCCTCCGGCCAACCACCCCGCCGAGCCCTCGCCGAGGCCGTCCAGCAACGGGAACTCACCACCGCCGACCGACCGGCCGAAGTCCTCCTCTGGCGCCTGCGCAACGCCACCGCCGACCGCATCGACAAGCGCGCCCAGGCCGCCCGAGCCCACACCACCAGCACTACCGCGAAGGCCGCGCCCACCACGCCCGCCGTGCCGACCAGCCCCAAGGCCGCCAGCGATCCCACCCGCCGACGCTGATGCTCACGTGCCTGAACCGCGCCCCCAAGTCACACGAACGCCCGTGCCATAGATGTCGGTTCGATGTCTTCTCCGGTGGCCGGGAACCACCCCGGCCGCCGTGCGTCTTGTGTGCTTGCCAGCCGTCACCCGACACCGAAGGGCCCCACTTGACCAACCCCAGCACCGACCACGACGGCCACCACAGAGCCGTCATCCGCGCCGTCCCCCACCCCGGCGAACTCGACGCCCGCGGCATCCCCATCACCTGCCCCGACTGCCGCGCCCGCCGGGACTGGCTCCTCCTCAACGTCCGCCACCAGGTCTTCGTCCGCTGCCGCTGCGCGACCGAGTGGCACGAGCCCGACCTCACCCGCGCCTACTTCGACCTGCACTTCACCGCCCCGAACACGAGTGGGACGACTACGGAACCGCCATGCGGGCACTTGCCTTCGACGGCCTGCTCGCCGGCACTACCTGGTCGTGACCCGCAGCCTGAGGCTCGCCTACACAGCGGGCCTCAGGCATTCCAGGGCCGGCCCACGAACCAGCAGCACCTTCCCGGACAACGCGGTCACTGCCAGCTCCGGTCCGAAAGCACTACACCGTGGCCCCCAGCATCGGTACGGTAGCGATCCGTAGTGGCTTCAACACGGCACCGGGGGCCAGCGTGGGGGGCAACGGCATCACGTTCGGCAAGTTCATCGCGCTCCGTCGCGCCGAGATGGAGTGGACCCAGCTCCGCCTCGCCACTGAGCTCGACCGCAGCGAGGTCTGGATGTCCCTGGTCGAACGGGACTTGCAGCAGGTGAAAGATCTGACCCTGCTCCGGCGCCTCGCGGAGGTACTGAGCTGCGAGCTCAACGAGCTGATGGCCTTACCGCAACCAGCCGCAGACCGGCCGAGGTCCCGCCCCCGCAAGTCCACCTCGGCTACGCTGACGAGCAGTTCCGCTGCCGAGGAGGACGATGTGCGACGCCGCCCGTTCCTGACCCTGGCGGCTGCCGCCCTGTTCACCCCGGTTGCCGGCCAGCAGGCCGCGCACGCCGAGGCAGCCTCACCGCTGGCCGGCCTGGAGGACCTGCTGCTCTACGGGACAGGGCGGGTTCCGGCGCCCCGCAGCGAGCCCACCCACGAGACAGTCGCCGCCTCCCTCCTGACGTCCCGTCGCGAGTTCAAGGCAGCCAAGTACGACGCGCTCGCTGAGGCTCTGCCGAGCCGGATCGCTACCGCCCAGATGGTCGGCAGCACCGAGGAGCGGGCTCGCAACGTCGCCCGGCTCTACAACATCGCAGTTCGGCTGTGCATCAAGATCGGTGACAACAACCTGGTGGCCATCACCGCCGACCGCGCGCTCACCGCCGCCCGGGACGGCGGCGACCCGCTAGTGGTCGCCGAGGCACAGCGGATGGTCTCCAGCGCCTGGCGCCGCCAGGGCAGCCTGGCCCGAGCAACCGACATCGTGGTGGTCGCCGCCGAAGACCTCCTCGCCGACACCGCGGTCCCCGAGTCTGCCCGCCTGGCCGCCCGCGGCGACCTGTACGCCACTGCGGCCTATACCGCCGCGAAGACCGGCGACCGCACCTACGCGCACTCGCTGATCCGTGAGGCTGCCGACAGCGCCGCAGCTGCCGGCCGGGCTTCCGGCCTGGTCGACGGCATCCAGGGCGTCGCCCTGCACGAGTTGTCGGTGCATTACGAGCTTGGTGACGCCGGCCGAGCAATCGAGCTGGCCTCCACGATCGACCCCACCGCGCTGCCGACCGCCGAGCGGCAAGCCCGGTTCTTCACCGATGTGGCCCGTGCGTTCGACCAGTGGAACAAGCCCGAACAGTGCTACCGGGCTCTGCTGGCCGCCGAGGAGGCGGCCCCGCAGGAAATCCGCCGGGGTGCCGTCCGTGACCTTGTCACCCCCTTGCTTCGGCACGAGCGCAAGCTGCCCGGCGTACGGGACTTCGCCGCCCGAGCGGGCGTTCAGATCGTCTGACCCGTAGCCGGACTACGTGCCGTAGTCCGGCTACGGTTCCAGGCTTCCGCCCGGCAGTTCACTGGGGAACGTCCACTCCTCCCCCTGCTGCCGAAGGCCCTCCCATGCCAACGCCCAGCACCTCCCCGCCGCCCGACAACCGGCGGCACGCCGCCCCAACGGATCGTGACCGGCTCGGCGCCTTCCTCACCGCATCCTGGGCCGCCTTGCACCTGCCCGTGCTCGCCCTACTTGGCCTGGCTGTTCATAATCAGCCGGCTGAGGCCAGCCCCCAGGTTTCGGCGACCGCGCCCGATCTGCCTGCCTTCTGAGGCACCCGGAGGCCGTCGCAACGGCCCCTCCCCTTCTTCCTCGCTCGCCCGAGAGGAGATCCAGCCATGCACCGGCTGACCGACGCGCCTGCGCTGAACACTGAGCTGGAGCGCATCGACTACCGCACCACACCCGCGTACTACTTCGATACCGAGCACGTCACCGACCCGGTCGTGCTGCACCTGCTGAACTGCTGCCCGACCGTGTTCGGCCTCAAGAAGGCCATCACCGGCCTGCTGGCCGGCAACCTGGACGTCTCGCTGCCGGAGGCGACCGGGACCATCGAGCCCGGCGCCACCGTTCGGGGCCACGTGATCGTGGCTCCCGGAGCCGTCATTGCGGAAGGCGCGTTCGTCACCGGCCCGGTGCTTGTCTGCACCGGCGCGGTGATCGAGGCCGGCGCACGGGTGCGCGACAACACCGTCGTCGGTCCCGGTTGCCAGATCGGCTTCGGCGCCGAGGTCACCCGCTCCCTGCTGACCGGCGGGGTCTTCATGAAGCACACCAGCTTTGTCGGGGACTCCGTGCTCGGCCTCGGCGTCAACATCGGCGCGTTCGTGTCCACCACTGGCCTGCGGGTCACCTCCGGGCCGGTCGTTGAACCGGCCACCGAAGAGGTCTGCGCCCACCTCGACGGCCGCCGCATCGCCACCGGCCAGACGAAGTTCGGCGCGGTGATCGGCGACGGCGTGATCGTTCCCGCCGGCACCGTGCTCCAGCCCGCCACCCTGATCGGCGCGCACACCCTGCTCTACCCGAAGACCCAGGTCGGGGGCTTCTTCCCGGCCGGAAGCCAGGGAAGGTGACCATGCCCACCACCGACACCACCACCATGACCGACCAGCGGGCCGTGCGGATCACCGGGGGCCGCCGCCTGGTCGGCACCGCCGCCGTCCAGGGCAGCAAGAACATCGCCCTGCACCTGTACGCCGCCGCGATCCTCGCCGACGACCCGCTCACCCTGGCCGGTGCACCCGAGATCCTGGACACCCTGGTCGTCGCCGACATGCTGCACCGCACCGGCACCCGCGCCACCGTGGCAGGCGACGAGTTCGCCACCCGACCGGCCGACTCCTACTTCCCGGTTATCCCGGACGACCTCGGACGGCGCATCCGCACCACCGCGGTGATGGGCGGCGCCCTACTGGCCCGCGCCGGCAAGGTCACCTTCCCCACCCCCGGCGGGGACGCCTTCTGCGCCCGCTACATCGACCGGCACCTGGCCGCGATGGAAGCCGCCGGGGCCGAGGTCGAGGTGAACCGGGGCCGGGTGCGGGCCCGCTTCACCGGCAAGCGGCTGCCGTTCATCACCGACGCCGAGACCCGCTCGTGGGGGCCGAGCCTGGGTGCGACGGTCACCGCGATGCTGCTGGCCGCCCGGACCCCGGGCACCTCCGCGATCCTCAACCCCAGTGTGGAACCCGAGGTCACCCACACCGCCGCCCTGCTCTCGCAGGCCGGCGTCGGCATCGAGTGGCGGGGCGGGACGGCTCTGAACGTCACCGGCACCGACCGCATCCGGGGCGGGGTGTTCACCGTGCCGCCGGACCGGCTGGAGGCCGCCACTCTCGCGCTGGCCGCCGCCATCACCGGCGGCACCGTCCACCTGGACGGCTTCCCGCCGGCCGCGTTCCCGGACGGGCTGGTGTCGGTGTTCGCCGACGCCGGAATCCAGCTCGACCCGCTGGACGGCGGAACGGCGGTCAGCACCCCGGCCGGGCCGCGGCCGGTACAGATGGCCACCGGCCCGCACCCCGGCTTCCCGACCGACGTGCAGCCACAGCTGACTGCCTTCCTCACCCAGGCCGAGGGCACCTCCCGCATCGACGAGCGGATCTACACCCAGCGCGACACCCACCTGCCCGCCCTGGCCGCGTTCGGCGCTGCCGTCAACGCGACCGGCTCGGCGATCACCGTCCGGGGCCGGTCCGCCCTCAACGGCGCCAGCGTGGCTGGGGAGGACATCCGGGCTGTGACCGCTCTCGTGATCGCCGCCCTGGCTGCCGAGGGCACCTCTACGATCCGAGGGATGTATCACCTGCGGCGCGGATACGGCAGCCTGCTGCCGAAGTTGGCCGCGCTCGGTGCCCACCTGACGATCGACCAGGAGTAGCCGTGACCAACGCCGTGCCGTGGAAGCCGAACGCGCTCGCCGACCTGCGTGATTGCCTGGACTTGATGACCGCAGACGGCACTGTGCCTGGCGGCGTCATCGCCCATGGCACCTTCGACACCGAGCCCGGCTACCTGGCCTCCGGCGTCGTCGCCCCCGAGTGCGGCGACGCCCGGCCGGGGCCGGACACGGTGTACGACGTGGCCTCACTGACCAAGGTCCTGGCCACCTGGCCGCTGGTCGGCACCTCCCTCATGGACGGCTTCACCCTGGACACCCCGATCCGCGACCTGCTGACCGGCATCCCGGCCGAAGCACCCGGCGGCGAGGTGACGGCCCGCCAGATCCTGGCCCACACCTCCGGCCTGCGGGCCGACACTCGCCTCGACCGATACCGGGGCCGCACCGAGCCGCTGGCCGAGCTGATCTGCGGCGAAGACCTGATCGCTGAGCCCGGAGCCGGTCACCGCTACATCAACCGCGGCTTCATCCTCCTCGGCCTGGCTCTGGCCCACTACCGCTGCCAGCGCCTGGACGAGCTGGCAGCAGAGCTCTGGCAGCACCTCGACCTGACCAGCACGACCTACGGACCGGTGCCCCGCTCCGCCCTGGTCGCCCCGACCGAGCAGCGGCTGGCGGGCGGGCCCCGGCTGTGGGGGATGCCGCACGACGACAACGCCGCCCTGCTCGGCGGAGTCGCAGGCCACGCCGGGGTGTTCACCACCCCGGCCGACCTCGCCGCCTTCGCCACCCACCTGCTGTCCTCGCACGCCACCGATGGGCCCCTGGGCCGCTGGCTCGCCCACAGCATGCAGCCACAGGCCGAGATCGAGGCGGGCCTCGACCGTGGCCTGGCCTGGATCCTCGCCGACGAGGGCAGGGTGGCCTACCACCACGGCTTCACCGGGACCAGCCTCTACCTCGCCCCGGCCACCGGCCGCTACCTGGCCATCTGCACCAACGCCGTCTACCACCACCAGGACAACCGCACCCGTCTCGCCCCGCTGCGGACCCTCGCCCTGAAGGCGATCACCGACGAACCCTAGGAGGGCCACCCGTGCCCAGCACCACGCTCGCGTCCCTCACCACCCTGCGGCTCGGCGGCCCGGCCAGCGACGTCCTGCAGGTCGCCGACCCCGACGACTGGTTCGAACTGGTCCGCACGATCGGCGACCGGCAGGAGGACGCGCCCCTCACCCTCGGCCACGGCAGCAATGTCATCGCCTCCGACACCGGCCACGAGGGCACCGTCGCCCTGATGAACACCCGGGGCATCACCGTGAAGCGGGTGGACGACGACACGGTGGCCGCGACCGTCCAGGCCGGCCACCCGCTCGCCGACCTCGTCCAGTGGGCCGCAGCCGAACACCTCGCCGGGATCGAGTGCCTGGCCGGCATACCCGGCACTGTCGGCGCCGCCCCCGTCCAGAACGCCGGAGCCTACGGCCAGCAGGTCTCCGACACCCTCGACCACCTCACCGCCTGGGACTGGGACATGGGCCGCCTGCGGACCCTACCCACCCAGGCATGCCGCCTCCGCCACCGCGACAGCCGCTTCAAGAACGACCCCGGCCGCTGGACCATCCTCACCGCGACGTTCCACCTCACCCGCTCGCCGGCTGCCCCGATCACCTACCAGCCGCTCGCCGACGAACTCGGCGTCCACGTCGGCGCCCGACCGCCCGTGGCCGAGGTGGCCACCGCCGTCCTCGCCAACCGCCACCGCCGCGGACTCCTCCTCGACCCCCACGGACCCGACGCCCGCCAGGCCGGATCGGTCTTCCTCAACCCACCCGTCACCGCCACCCAGGCCGCCCGCTGGTCGGATGCCGGCTGCCCGGTCCACAGCGACAGCGACGGGCAACTGCGGGCCAGCGCCGGCTGGCTGCTGGAGCACACCGGCTACCGCCCCGGCTACAAGATCGCAGACGGCATCCGCTGCTCGGAACACCGCACCCTCACCCTCACCGCCCACGGCGGAGCGACCGCAACTGGCTTCGCCCAGGCCCTCACTGAACTCTCGGCGCAGGTCGAGATCGCAACCGGCATCAAGCTCCGGCCCGAGCCGACGTTGGTCGGCGCCTGGGCATAAGAAGCCTGGTGGGCACCAAGACCTCCATGCGCGGAAACATACCCCTCCGCGCCGCCATCAGCAGCCAAGACGACGGCGAACACTGGCACTTCACTCGGGGCACCGAGAACCGCGAGCATCCGGTCAGGGCAGTGGCACGGCGTGAAGGCAGGCATGGCGGCCGGGCCCCGGCAGCGCGGTGAGCGGCCGGGCCACCTCTCCTTCGATCGCCACCCGGAATGCGCCCGCCTCATCTGTGTACACCGGTTCCCCGGTAGCGGTGTACACGCCGATGAGGTGGACGACGACGACCTCGGGCGGCCCGTGCCGGCCGGGCGGGCCGGGCAGGGTGACCGCGTAGCGCTGGGGTCTGTCCATCGGTCGCGTCGCCTCATTCGGTGTGCGGTTGGGTGCTTGCCAGGGCAGCGCGGAGCGCTCCCGCGAGGTGGGTCGGGCCCGCTGTTTCAGGCGACGGCGGCCAGGTCCGCGCGGCCGAACAGCAGGGCGTAGCCGCGGGGTAGGTGGGCGAGGAGGCAGTCGGTGAGGTTGTCGTCGGTGAGGGTGGTGAGGGCGGCCAGGACGGAGGAGGCGTCCCAGCGGGCGGCGGTGAGGCTGGTGCCCAGGGTGTGGGCGAGGCTTTCGACGAAAGCGGGGGCGGTGACGGGATGGGGCAGGGGGATCTGGGCGGCGAGGACGGCGCGGGCCCGTTCGGGCAGGGCTGCGGCGAGGTCGCAGCGTTCGTCGCCGGTGAGCTGGGAGCCGAGGAGGGCCAGGACGGCATCGAGGGCGCGTTCGGCTTCCTCGTCGGTGGGGTAGCGACCGAGGTTGCGGACCTGCTGGAGGAGGTGGCGGTAGCGGGTCATGACCGTGGAGCCTTCCAGGGGCTGGCCGCTGGGCGGGCCGGCGGCGTGTGAGGGGTGGTCAGGGTCAGGGTCAGGGTCGCGTCCCTGCGGTCGGGCGGCCGAACAGCAGGTCGTAGCCGGGTGGCAACTGGAGCAGGACCTGGTCCATGAGGTAGTCGCCGGCGGCGTCGGCCACTGTGGACAGGACGGCGCCGATGTCCCACAGGGCCGTGGCCTCGGTGGCGCCCTCGATCCAGGCCGCGGTCGCGCGCACGAACCGCTCGGGGTTGAGTGGCTCGGCGGCGTGCAGCGGGTTGAGCAGGATCAGGGCCATGGTCTCGGGCAGTCGGGCGGCCAGTTCGGCGCGCACGTCGCCGACCAGGTGGGCGCCGAGCAGGGCCAGGATTACCCGGGCGGCCCGCTCGGCCTCCTGCGGGCTGTCGTACTCACCGCGCTCCCGGACCTCTTCCAGGAACGTCTCCCATCGAAGCGTCATCGCGGTTCTTCCTCCGTACCGAGGCCCGGCGCGCCCGGGTGGCCTCAAGGCTCGACAGCCAGGCGCCGGTGCAGACCGGTCAGCTTGAGCAGCCGCATCACGCAGCGGCCGGCCCCGCGCAGGACCAGGCGGGCATCGCACCGGTCGGCCTGGCCCTGGGCCCGGACCAAGGCGCCCAGGCCCGCGCAGTCCATGAACGTCACCTCCGACAGATCCAGCACCACCTCCCGGTGCGACTCGAGCGCGGTGGCCAGAGCACGGTGCAGCGAGGGTGCGGCGTCGAGGTCGATCTCGCCGTGGGCTCGCACGATGAAGGGCTGGTTGCTCTGGCCGTTCATGGCGTTTCCGCGTCGCTGCTGGTAGGCCGGTCCAAGTAGGCCGGCCCGGCGGTCGAGGGATGTTCCGGCCGCCCCATTCGATCGAGGGGGAGAGATCAGGGGCGGCCGGAACGGCATCGGGGAACGGATCAGGCCTGGATCTGCTTGCGGCTTCCGCTGTGGCTGATCTCGATCTTGCGGGGCTTGGCCTTCTCGGCGACCGGGATCTTCAGGGTCAGCACGCCGGCGTCGTAGTCGGCGGTGATCCCGGCGGGGTCGAGGGTGTCGGAGAGCATGACCTGGCGGGAGAACACGCCGAGCGGGCGCTCGGACAGCTCCCACTTGATGCCCTCGCCTTCCTGGCGCGGGCGGCGCTCGGCCTTGACGGTCACCATGTTCCGCTCGACGTCGATGTCGATCGCCTCCGGGTCAACCCCCGGCAGGTCGAAGCAGATCACGTACTCGTCGCCGGCCCGGTAGGCGTCCAACGGCATCGGCGTCGGACGCGACCAGGTGCCGGTCGTGTTGAGGAACTGCTGGGTCAGCCGGTCCAGCTCACGGAACGGGTCAGTGCGCAGCAGCATTGCGAAACACCTCCAGGTGGTTGGGCTGTGGGAGCCAGTGCGCTTCACCTGACTCCTTTCTAGCGCGTCATCCATCCGATGACAAGTCGCCGCGTCGCCTATAGAGTGACTGCATGAGCGAGAAGTCCCGCAGAGCCGCCCCCAACGCCTGCCCGCCGGTCGAGCCCGTCTCGTTCCTGGCAGCCGCGGCGGCGCTGGCCGCCATCGACGACGCCGTCCGCACCGCCCAGAACCCCGCGTCCCGGCCCCCGACCGCCCCCGGTGAGCGGGAAGGCCCCGAGCAGGCCCTGGCCGCACTCGTCCTGCTGCGCGAACTACGCGGCCAGCTCGCCGGCTGGGAGGCCGGCCTGGTGGAGAGCGCCCGGGAAGCCGGCGCCACCTGGGCCGACCTCGCCCACCCGATGGGCGTCGCCAGCCGCCAGGCCGCCGAGAACCGCTACCTGCGCCTCAAGCCCGCCGCCGAGGTTTCGCGGTCCGGTACCGGCGCGGAACGGGTCAAGGCTGTCCGTGACCGGCGAGCCGCCGACCGATCGGTCACCGTCTGGGCCCGCGACAACGCCGCCGAGCTGCGGGTCCTCGCCGCCCAGATCACCACGGCCGCACTCGCTCCCGGCGCCCGTCCCGCCCAGGCCGCCCTGACCGCCGCCCTCGGCGCCACCGACCCCGCCGACCTGATAGAGCCCCTCGCCGCCGTCCGCCCCCACCTCGGAACCGGCCAGGGCCACCTCGCCACCCGCCTCGACGCCCTCACCCACCACACCACCCAGCTCCGCGATGACAGCGACCGACGCCGCGCCTGACCCTGCCACCGCCGCCGAAAGGCGCTGGCAGGACCTCCTGGACCGGATCCACGACCTCGAAGCACGAGTGGCCGCCACCACGAGCACCGTCAACGCCGCCCTCGACCACCACCTCGCCCGCCTCGACGCCCTGCGCCGCCACCTCGCCCACCCCAACTGGCCACTGCCCGCCCCCGATCCGGACAGTCCCCGTGCTTAGGAGCGGGCTCGCCTCATGGCGCGTAGAGGCAGGAGCCAGCTGACCAGAGGCGTCGTGAGCAGGGGCTGTCGGGCCTGGTGAGCGGAGCCAGCTGGTCTCAGTTTTGGTCTCATTCACCCCCGTCCAGCCGGGTTCAGCCGCCGCCCAGCGGTTCACTCCGGCGCAGGTCAGGACGGGTGTGAACCCCGGCGGACGGCGTTCGGGAGAATTGGAAAGCGTGTTGGGAGCAATCCCTCACGAGTTCGAATCTCGTATCCTCCGCCTTCACGAAGGCCCGGACCGCTCAGCGGCCCGGGCCTTCGTCGTTTCCGGGCTGCCCCGCTGGCATCATGGCTACCGACGGCGCAGGTGGCGAGATGCCTCCAAGCAGGAGGCCAGCCAGGTTGCCTCTGGTTGGTTAATGACCAGGCCGCTGACAGTGATCATCCCGTCCATGACCTCTCCGACCCGGATCGAGTGGTCGCCGACGCGGAACAGCTGCCAATCCGCATCGCTGTGCCAGAGGCGCGCCGTCTTCTCCCCTCGACGCTGGGCGAAGACGAGTTCCTCGCCGTACTCGTTCAGGAAGTAGCCCACGTAGTCCTTCGCAGTGATCGAGCCACCGCACAGGCGCGCCAGGAGTTGCTCGATCGAGGGATGGGCGTCAGTCATGAGTCCGCCTCCTCAGTCGCTTCCGACTCCTGTTGTTCGGATGACAGTGCAAGCATCCGACTAGCCGAATCGAGCAGGGTCTCGTAGGTGATCACTTCTATCCGGGTGGCGTGCGTGTTGTAGGTGCGCAGGGTCTCCGCGACCTCCATCGGCGTAATACCCCCTCCCACGTAGCGCGAGTGGCCGATCACAATCGTGGCCGAGGCCCTGCGGCTGTCGACGCCGTAGTCGGCCAGAATGGTCCGCCGGTTCTCGTCCAGTGTCCGCAGGTAGTTCTGCGCCTGGGAGACCGCTTGATGGGGTAGCGCGCCCAGCATCAGATGGCCGCTGCGGCGAATGACCAAGCTCTCGATATTGGCCCGCTTGAGCTCGACGACGTGCAGGGAACCATCGGCACGCAGGAGCGGAATGTCCAGGATGGTATCCGGGGTGTACTGACGGCGCGCCAGCTCACCCATATAGGCCCCGCCAAAGATCCACGCCTGATTCTTCAGGCAGGCGTGAAGCGCGCTCTCGGAACTGGCCGGATCGTCCACCGCAGCCCTCAGGGCCGCGAGGCCGACTCGCCTGGCCTTCAGCTCAAGGAACTGGGCCAACAGCCCCGCGTCGGCATCCGCCAGGACATCGCCCAGCAGCCGGGCAGACTCTGCAGAGGCCGGACGCGGCAGACTTCGCAGGACCAGCTCAAAGTGGCCGTACTGCTGGAGTCTCCTCACCTCCCGCGTGGACAGCCGGATCCCACCCTCGCCAGCCTCGACTCCCAGGTGATCGGCGGACTGGGCAATGCCACGGAAGAGGTCACGGGCATCTGCGGCAGTCGCGTCCGGATTGTCACGACAGAGCACGTCAAGCACGGCAACCGCCCGGTCCGCGCCAAGAGCGGCCATCCTCCGATGGAACTCCTCACCACGTTGCTGAGCGTCCTCGTCGTAGTACCCCTCCACAACTTCGAGGAACAGCTCTCCGTCGGCGTAGCCGGCGAACCGTTGGAAGCGCTGAGCAAACGCGAAGTCCCCACAGAGGATGGCCCCCTGGGCCACATCGTTCAGGGCGTCCACCAATGGCCGGCCCTTGCCGTACGTGCGGTCCGTTCCCATGATGCGCAACACTGTGTCGATTCGCTGCTGGACCACCACGTACTCGGTGAGCCCCCTTGCTGCTTTGACCATGCGCTGGAGCGAGAAGCTGGATCTGAATCCCATCGAGCTAGCCTAGGGCCGGGTACTGACAGCAAAGCCTTGTCAGCTGATTGGTCAGGGGTTGCCGACCAGGAGACTGCCAGGCGCCGCTTAACCACGGGCGCCGCGCTGACGGGCGTTATCCGATGGCGGAGGACTAGGTTGCCCTCGTGCTGCTTGCCCGCGCGCGCGACCCAGTCGGCCCATATTCCGGGACCGGCTCATGGTCTCAGTTCCGGTCTCATTCACTGCGGCCCAGCAACGTTCAAAGCCTGGGCCCCACCCACTTCATCCGAGGTCAGAACCGGCACGAACCCCCGGCGGACAGCGCCCCGGAGAATTGGAAGCGTGTTGGGGGCAATCCTCACGAGTTCGAATCTCGTATCCTCCGCCTTCGTCGTCTCCGGGGTGGTGTGGCCGCCGTCGGCCGAGGATGGAAGTCCGGGAGCGCGCGACGTCAGAGGCAGCCCGTGGCTGTGAGGACCGGGCAGTCCGCCACGGAGGCATATGCGCAGGCCAGAGCCCACCCAGGGGCCTCTGGGGCGGATGGACTCTGGGTTTGGCGGCCGAAGTACCCCTCATGGACGAGGGGTACTCGGTTTGCTGGGGGCTCAGCCGTAGAACTTCGATTGGGTGCGCTGCAGTCGGCGATCCATCAACGTGAGGCGTGCGTCGCTCAAGGCGCTCATCGTTTGCGCGTCGAGCGCCGGGATGAGTCGGATGAGGGCCTCGTCGGTGGCTTCGATCAGGGCCTCCGGGTCTTCGGAGGTCCGGGAGATCTCGTCGAGCTTCGCCAGCTCGGAAGCAGCGCCGGGGACGACGGGAACCTGCAACGCGCTGACCTCGCTGGGCACGAGTTCGAGAACGCCGCCGCCGAAACTCCGCCCCTCGACTTCCGCGGAGAGCATCGTGAGCGAGTTGTGGAACGCCGCGGTGAAGTCGTCCGCCGTGATCGGCGCCCCCGCGAGGATCTGCCCCTTGTAGATGGTGTCGGTCGTGACGACCTTCGCGTGGTTGGAGATCACGCGCGGGTAGCGGTTGGACCGCTTGGACAGCAGAAGGTCACCGGCAGGCACGACCGGGACCCGGTACCAGGGCGTGCGCACGCGACACTTGAAGCGTTGGTCGATCTCCTGGCGGACGCCCTCGTCGAGGTACTGCCGCGCCGACTCGTGAGCCTCCGGCGAGGACTTGGTCGCCGCGAAGCTCAGGAGCCAGGCAGGCTGGTCGGCGTCGGCCAGCGCCTGCTGCTCCTCAGTGGTGAAGACCAGCCCCTCGGCGTGACGCGACCGCGGCAGCAGCGGGATCGCCCACTCTTCGAGGGCGTACGCCTTGATCTGCTCGGAATCGACGCAGAAGTAGCCGTTCGCGCCCGTCACGGTCGAGACGCTGAACCGTGCGACGCTGCTGAGCGACCCCACCGTGGAGATCGACCGGACGGCGGCCAGGGCGTCGTTCTGTCCGGGCGACAACAGGTAGTTGGTCCAAGTGCCCGCACCCGGCGCGACCGTGTGCGACCAGGATCGGATACCGCCGTTGTGGTCGTGGAACTGAATGGTCGAAGGAGAGATGGCCCCCTTCGACGTGCGGCCGCTGAGAATCAGGACCTCCTGCAGGACCGAGGGGAACGAGCCCGGCTTGAAGAGGTCGATGGTGAGGTCGGTCGTGTTGGCCAGGAGCCAGTTACGGACAGCGTTCGCCGAGATGCCGGTCAGGAACTCGGTCGGGAGGATGACGGAGAAGACGCCGCCGTCCTGCAGCTTCGAGAGGGACAGGAGGAAGACGGGAATCCAGAGGTTCGACACGGAAGTCCCCGCCGTGCCCAGCCCGGAACTGATCTCCTTGGCGCGCTGCTTGTCCTCGTCCGAGATGAACTGGAACCGCACGTAGGGTGGGTTGGCCAGCACCCAGTCGAAGTCGGAGTCTCGCCCCTGCGACCACTGGAGCACGTTCTGGTTGACCACGCGCCCCTGCACGCCTGTCGCATCCAACGCACCGGCCGCCTTGGCGGCCTCCTCGGCGAAGATCTCGACGGCTTCGACCGTCCGGACGCGACGGGCGATGTCGCTGCGCCCGATCCCCCGGAGAAAAGCGCCGTCCCCAGCGGACGGCTCGAGCACTCGGAGTTCCGAGCGACCGTCAAGCAGTTCGGCGGACCGGCGGATGCAGAGCTCGACGAGGACATCGGGCGAGTAGAACCCCCCACGCAGCTTGTCGGCGCTCACTTCGTCCCGTGTCCGCATCAAATCCACTTCCACTTCAGTTACTGAAGCAGTGACTCTACCCCACGCTTCTACCCCACCGTCTCGGGGCGCGCGATACCCCCTGTGGGAACCTCGGAGGCATGAAATTTCGCTTCGCCGGGCAGCCCTTCGCCGACCAGCCGAACCTGGTCGACTTCATCGAGCACGCGAGGGACGGGGGGTTCGACGAGCTCAAGATCGCAGTGGCCTGGGCCAAGCGGTCCGGCCTCGGGCGGGTCTGGGACGCCCTCCACGAGTTCCGCGACCAGGGCGGCAAGGTGCTGCTGATCCTGGGAGTCAGCGAGGGCGGTGCCACCAGGGAGGGACTGGATCTCGCCCGCCAGGTCGCCGACGAGGGCTACGTCTTCCACGACCCGCGACGCACCTTCCACCCCAAGGTCTACTTCGCCTCCTCGCCCGGCCAACGCTCACTGCTCGTCGGTTCGAGCAACCTCACGGCCGGCGGGCTCGGCTGGAACTACGAGGCCTCGACGTGGACGGACTGGGACGCCGGTGAAGGCAAGGACGTCACGGACCAGGTGTCGGCGTGGTTCGATGGCCTGATCGCCGAGACGAAGTCGTGCAGTCCCCTGACGGCGGATCTCATCACGGCCCTGGAGAACAGCGGGGACATCGTCATCGGTTCCGAGTCCCGGGCACGGCGCGTGCAGAAGAAGAAGTCGGACACGCCGGAGGACAACGACAGCGCGACCGCGGCGACGATCAGCGGCCTGTTCAAGCCGGTGCTGGCCGGCCTGAGGAAGCTGCCGGGCCTGAGCTCCAAGATCGCCTCGCTCGCCACCGCCCCCGCCACCGCCACCGCACCCGCTCCCGGCACGACAGCCGCGAAGAAGCCGGCGCCCAAGGCGACGGGCGCATCCGGGACGTCCACGACGGCGAAGAAGCCGGCGCTTGCGGGACCCGCTCCCTTCCCGACCTCGGACGTTCAGCGCCGTTGGATCAAGCAGCTCGACAACACCGCGGCACAGCAGGTGAAGTCCGCGGCGAGCAATCCGACCGGCAACCTGCGCCTGAGCCAGGAGAACGCCTCCATAGACCACAAGCACTATTTCCGCGACGACTTCTTCGGCGGCCTGCCGTGGACGCCGACCGAGGGCAAGGACACGGAGCAGGAGGTCGTCGTCGGGTTCCACACCTGGATCGACGGCACGGACCACGACATCCAGGAGCTCAGGATCAGCCACGACCCCAAGAGGATCTCCGGGCAGGGAAACGTGCCCACCGTGCTCCACTGGGGCGTCCTGGCACCGCAGATGCGGGAGACCGACTACGTCGGGCTGCACATCAGCCTGGAACGCACGACCGGCGGCAAGTACAACCTGGTGATCTCGCAAGAGCCTCGCGGGAACTACCTGGTCTGATCAACCGCCGGGGCTCGTGGGGTGGCGGGTGGCGGGTGGCGGATGATGGGGAGGGCAGGGGGTCCAGACGTGAGGGGCGACGCAGTGGCTGACAGCGGATCCGGCGGGTCGGGAGCAGGGGTCGGGGCGGAGGGCGGGGCGGTCGCGGCTGCCGCACGGCCTGCGGGTGGGGCGGAGGCGGCGGGGCCGGGGCGGCGGCGGTCGGTGGTTCGGCGGGTGGCCGTTCTGGTGTTCGTCCTGCTGGTGCTGTGCCTGCCGCCCTGGTGGACGCTCCTCGGGTCCGGGGCCGGCTGGCCGCTGCCCGTGGTCGTGGCGGGCACGGCGGTGTTCGCCGTCTGGCTGGTGTCGTTCCCGTTCCTGATGGTCGCGGGCCACGGATCGCGGCGGAACGACCGGGCGGCGCGCCTCGGGGACACCAGCCTCGGGGTGATGTGGGTCCTGTTCACCTGGTCGGTGCTGGGCGGCCTGGTGAACCTCGTGCTGGGCGGGCTCGACGTCGGCGGCGCCGACCGGGCCAGGGCGGTGGCCGTGGCGGTGGCCGCGGTCTCGGCCGGGCTGCTGGCCTGGGGGCACCACGAGGCGATGCGGGTGCCCCGGGTGAAGCGGCTGGACGTCCACCTGCCGCGGCTCGGCGGCGGGCTGGACGGGACCAGGGTCGTGGTGCTGGCCGACACCCACTACGGGCCGATCGACCGGGCGGACTGGTCGGCGCGGGTGACCGAGGCGGTCAACGCGCTCGACCCGGACGTGGTCGTCCACGCCGGGGACATCGCCGACGGCACCCCCGCCCAGCGCCGCGAGCAGTCCGCGCCGCTCGGCACCGTCCGGGCCCGGCTGGCCAAGGTCTACGTCACGGGCAACCACGAGTACGGCGGGGAGGCCCAGGGCTGGCTGGACCGCATGGCGGACCTCGGCTGGGAACCCCTGCACAACCGCCACGTGCTGGTGGAGCGCGGCGGGGACACCCTGGTGCTGGCCGGCGTGGACGACGTCACCGCGGAGTCCTCCGGCCTGGCCGGGCACCGTACCGACCTGGCCGGCGCCCTCGCGGGGGCGGACCCGGACCTGCCCGTCCTGCTCGTCGCCCACCAGCCCAAGTACGTCCCGCAGGCCGCGGCCGCCGGCATCGACCTGCAGGTCTCCGGACACACCCACGGCGGCCAGATCTGGCCGTTCAACTTCCTCGTCCGGATCGACCAGCCCGTGGTGCACGGCCTGAGCCTGCACGGGCAGCGGACCAGGCTCTACACCAGCCGCGGCACCGGTTTCTGGGGCCCGCCCTTCCGGATCTTCGCCCCGAGCGAGATCACCGTCCTCACCCTCCGCACGGGCGACGCCCCCGCCGACCGGTAGCGCGCGTCGGACGACGGTAGACCGGTACGGGATCGCACGTGTGCGCAGGCCCGGAGTCGGTCGTCCCCGCCCGGGCCCGGGGCCGTCACATGACCATCACAAGTCGACAACGGTCCGTCACGACACGGATCCGCTCTGGAAGGCTGGCGCCCTCGACGAACCATCGAAGGGCGCCATCCGCATGGGTTTCTCCTCCCGCAAGAGCTTCAAGGCGGGCCCGTTCCGCGTCACGGCCTCCAAGTCGGGCCTGAGCTACTCCGCCGGGACGAAGGGCGCCCGGGTGACCAGGCGGACCGACGGCCGGGTCCAGACCACGCTCTCCGTCCCCGGGACCGGTTTCCGCCACACCGCCACCAGCAGCAGCACCCCGCAGCCGACCGGGGAGGCGCCCGCCCCGACGGGCCGGCAACGGCGGCCCGGCTTCTGGTACTTCCTCGTCGTCCTGCTGTCGGCCGGGATGTTCAGCGCCGTCCCGTTCGCCCACGCGGCGGCCCGGCTGCAGCGCAAGGACCTGCTGGTCCGCGCCGGGTGCTACGCGGGCGCCGCGGTCGTCTTCGGGGTGCTCTCCTCACTGACGCCGAAGGACCCGAAGGGGAACGCGGTCGGCGCGGTCGGCAACGTGCTGAGCGGCATCACCGTGCTCTTCGCGATCGCCGTGATCGTGACCGCCTGCTACCAGTTGGTCCCGCTCCGCCGGGAGGTCTTCGGCCCGGCCGCCGGAGCGGACCGGCCGCCCCACCCCGCAGCGGCCGATCCCGTGGTCGCCGCCCGGCTCGCCGCCCGCGCCCGCCGCGACGAGGCGCGGGCCCTCGCCCAGAACGACCCGGTGCTGGCCCGCGACCTGCACATCGGACGCCCCGACCTGTCGCGCGAGTACGACGACGGCGGCCTCATCGACCTCAACCACGCACCGGCCGGTGCGATCGCCGCGGCCTGCTCGATCGAACCCGCCCTGGCCGAGAGCATCGTGGCGGCACGCCGGGAGCTCGGGTCGTTCAGCTCGCTCGACGAGGTGTTCGTCTTCGCCCGGATCGAGGACGGCACCGCCGCACTGATCCGCGAGTACGCGATCCTGCTGGCGAAGTAGCGTCCGACCGCGACCGCCCCCGGTCCGGATCGCTGCTGCGGCGGGCCGGGCCGGGGGCGGGGCGGGGTCAGACGGGGGTGGGGCCAGGCGGGCCGGGTCAGGCCGGCAGGGCGGGGGCGGTGGGGCGGTCGAGGAGGAGTTGGACGCCGTCGAGGATGCGGGCGAGGCCGAACTCCAGGGGGTCGACGGGGTCGGGGGCGAAGGCGCCGGCGGCGATGGCCCGGGTGAGGGTGGGGAAGCGGTCGGCGTGGCGCGCCAGGAGTTCGTTGGTGAGGCGGCTCCACTCCCGGCTGTGCTGCTCGTCGAAGTCGAGGTCCTGCTGGACGAGGGTGCGGACCAGGCCGGCGACCAGGACGAAGACCCGGTGCTGCTCGGCGGCGCTCAGGCCGGAGGGCTCCAGGGCGGCGAGGGCCGCGTCGAGCCAGCCGAGCTGGTGGGGGCCCATCAGCTGGCGGCGCATGGCGGTGGCGGCCAGCAGCCACGGGTGGGCGCGGTGGATCGCGGCGGAGCGGCGGGCCCACTCGGTGATGCGCTCCCGCCAGCCGTCGCCGGCGGCTGACAGGTCGGGGGCCCCGGCGAGCACGGACTCGACCATCAGCTCGACCAGTTCGGCCTTGCCGGGCACGTAGCGGTAGAGCGCCATGGCCGAGACGCCGAACTCGGCACCGACCTTGCTCATCGAGACCGCGTCCAGCCCCTCGGCGTCGGCGATCACCACGGCGGCGGCGGCGATGCGCTGGGGGGTCAGGCTGGGCTTGGGCCCGCGGGTGGGCTGCTCCTGCTCGCCCCACAGCAGTGCGACGCCCGCACGCAGATCGCGTGCCTTCTCCTTGGCCATCCCGGTCTCCTCCTCGAATCCAGTGCGATGTCCGTGCCATGTCGGTGCGGCGCCCGTGCGACGTCCGTGCCATGTCCGTGCGCGGCGCCCGTGCGGCGCCCGTTGACAGCACCCAGAACTGTATATACCTTAAACACATCTGCTGACGCGGTAAACAGTTTGGGGGATACACCATGCTTGCCACCATCGCCACCGTCACCACCGCCGCCCTCGCCACTCCCGTCGCCGGACTGCTGGGCTACCGGCAGCTCAAGCGCGCGGCGTTCGCGAAGGAGCTGCGGATCACCGCGCCGAACGGCATCGAGGAGTCCGGCTTCGTCCGGATCGGCGGCATCGACCAGTGGGTCTCCGTCCGCGGCGAGGACCGCCGCAACCCGGTGATCCTGGAGATCCTCGGCGGCCCCGGCGCCTCCAACCTGGTCTTCCTCCCCCGCACCCACAGCTGGGAGAAGCACTTCACGATCGTCCGCTGGGACATGCGCGGCGCCGGCTTCACCTTCGCCGCCGGCGGCCCGGAGGGGCAGGGCGAGCTCAGCTACCCGCAGCTGTACCGCGACGCCCTGGAGGTCACCGAGCACCTGCGCACCCGGCTCGGGGTCGACCGGCTGCTGCTGGTCGCCAACTCCTTCGGCACCGTCCTCGGCCTGCGGCTGGCCCGCAACCACCCGGAGCTGTACTCCGGTTACGTCGGCACCGACCAGAACATCATCGACGGCGGCCGGGAGCGCACCGCCTACGACGCCCTCGTCGCCCGGCTGCGCGCGGCGGGCCGGAAGAAGGAGAAGGAGCTGGCCACCGCCCTGGCCATGGGCGCCGACCGCACCCGGTGGACCACCAAGGACGTCGCCGAGTACAACAAGCTGGTCCTCACCAGCGACCCGCTCTCCTACGACACCATGAAGACCGTGGTGATGCGCTCGCTCTGGTTCTCACCGCTGCACACCCTGCGCGGGCTGCGGTCCTACCTGAAGGCCATGGAGTTCTCCGAGCAGCTCCAGCTGGAGGCCGCGACCTTCGACGAGCGGGCCGAGGGCACCGACTTCCGCATCCCGTTCTTCGTCTTCCAGGGCGCCGACGACGTCCTCACCCCGCCTGCGCCGGCCCGCCGCTTCTTCGACGACGTGACCGCGCCGGTCAAGGACTTCGCGCTGATCGACGACGCCAGCCACTTCGCGAGCTTCCGCCACCCCGACCGGTTCCTCCAGCTGATGCTGACCAAGGTCCGCCCGGCGATCACCGCCGGCCCCGTCAGCCGCTGAATCCGGCCGACGGGTGTCACAGCGGAGCGACCGACGGGTGTCACGGCAGAGCCGCGGACGGGTGTCACAGCGGAGCCGCGGAGAGGCGGGCAGGCGTCACACCGCCACGACGGCTATCTCGTGGACGGCGTTCCGGTCACCGGTGAGCGGCTGCACCCGCCCCGCGGAGTCGGTGGCCCGGCAGCGGATCCGGTGCGCCCCCGGGGCGAGGTCGTGCCGGAGCCGGAACCGCTGCCAACTCGGGTCCGGGCCGCGCCCGTCCAGCTCGGCGGGCTGCCAGTCGGCGTCGTCCACCGCGACCTCGACGGCCGTCACCTCGGTGGAACTCCAGGCGTAGCCCGCCAGTTCACGGACCCCGGCGGGGACGGTGGAGCCGTCCTTGAGGCTGAGCAGCTTGCTGCAGACGTCCTTCTCGCGGACCGGCCGGACCTCGCTCTCCCCCGGCAGGACCCGGGTGTACAGGCGGGTGGTGAAGAGGTGCTCGGCACGTTCGGCGGCCAGCACGATCCTGGTCAGCCACTTGACCGAGTTGGTGCCGAACATCCGCGGCGCCACCGCACGCACCGGGTGCCCGTGGTCGGGGGCCAGCGGTTCGCCGTTCATCCGGTGCGCGAGGACCACCTCGGTGCGGGCCTGCTCCAGCGGGAGGTCCTTGAGGAAGCTCACGTCGCTCTCCCCCGCGAAGTCGCCCCGGTCGGCGCCCTCCAGCCAGACGTGCCGGGCCTGCGGGAGCGGGCCGGCCAGCGCCAGCACCTCGGCGAGCGGGACGCCCTCCCAGTCCAGGTTGGTCACGGCCCTGGTCGGCACGGTCGGGTGCAGCGGATTGCCGAAGCACTCGTGGACGGCGGTGAACCTGGTCTGCGGCAGCCCCCGGAGGGCCCGGAAGTCCAGCCGCAGGGGCCGTTCCACCAGGCCTTCGACGGTGAGCGACCAGCTGTCGGCGTCGAGCTCCGGTCGCCGGCCGAGGTGGTTGCGGATGAAGACCTCCTCGACCGGGGTGCGGTAGGCGTCGGGCGTCTCCGGATCGGTCCTGAACATGCGTCATTCCCCCGTACTGGTGTCACTGTTCCCAAGATCGACAGTGTGATCGACAGTACAAGGAGCGGCCGACGGCGGGCTGATCAGGCCCCCGTCTCCCGTGCCTCGGCCAGGAGTTCCGCCACCGTCGCCGCCTTGTGCGCCGAGTACGCGAGCAGCCGCCCGGTGGCCGCGGCCGCCTCCCGCTTGGCCCGGGCGTAGCAGGCGGCCGCCTCCGGGTGGGCCCGCAGGTGGTCGCGGAGCAGCAGGTTGTCGGTCCACAGCCCGCCGCCCAGCGCCACCACGTGGACGTTGGCCGGCTGCTCCGCCCGCCGCCGCAGGTAGCGCCGACCGGGTACGCCGGACTCGCCGAGGTCCTCGAAGCCGAGGGCGCGGACGTGCGCGACCACCATGTCGACGTCCCCGGGCGCGCAGCCGACCTGTACGTCGAGCACCGGCTTGGCGGCCAGGCCGGGCACCGAGGTCGAGCCGATGTGCTCGACCCCGACCGCCCCCGGAAGCCCGACCGCCCCCGGAAGCCCGCGCAGCCCGGCCGCGAGCCGCTCAGCCAGGGCCCGGCCGAGACCGGCCCAGGCCGGGTCGTACGGGACGACGTGGATCGGTTCGTCCAGGTCGGATGTGCTGTTCGACATGACCGGAGGGTAGCGGGCGGGGACGTCCGATTCCTTCAAGACCCCGCTCCCGTGGGCCGCCTACCGTCGGAGCCATGGACAGCACATCCGCACCACGGTTCGCCTTCATCGGCCTGGCCGTCTCCGACATGGCCGCCTCCGTCGCCTTCTACCGGCGGCTGGGACTGGTCTTCCCCGAGGGCTCCGAGCAGGAGCCGCACGTCGAGGCCGAGCTGCCCGGTGGGCTGCTCCTGGTCCTGGACGCCGAATCGACCATCCGCTCCTTCCACCCGGACTGGCAGCCGCCGACCGGCGGCGCCCGGGCCGCCCTGGCCTTCCGCTGCCAGAGCCCGGCGCACGTGGACGCGGTGTACCAGGAGCTGACCGAGGCCGGGTACCAGGGCGAACTCAAGCCCTGGGACGCCTTCTGGGGCCAGCGCTACGCCTCGCTGCGCGACCCGGACGGCAACGGGGTCGACCTGCTCGCGCCGCTCCAGGGCTGACGGCAGGGCCCGCTCCGAGGCCCGTCCGGGGTCCGTCCGAGGTCCGTCCCAGGCCCGCTCCGACGCCCGCTCCGACGCGCCCGTCCGGGGATCCGGGCTACGGCCCGCCCGGCAGCAGGTCCGTCACCCGGACGCCCGCCAACTCCCGTACGTCGCGCGACAGGTGAGCCTGGTCGGCGTAGCCCGTCCGGGCCGCCGTGTCGGCGAGCGGGACGCCGGCGCGGGCCAACCGCAGGGCGCGCTGCAGCCGCAGGATCCGGGCCAGTGTCTTGGGACCGTAGCCGAAAGCGGCCAGTGAGCGGCGGTGCAGTTGCCGGGCGCCGAGCCCGACCGCCTCGGCGGTCGCCGCGACGCTGCGCCCGGCCGCGAGCGCGCCGGCCACCGCCCGTACCAGCGGGTCCTCGGGCCGGGCCGCGGCGGCCAGGTGCAGCGCCAGCTCCTCCAGGGCGGCGGCCGGGTCGGGGGCGGCGGCGATCCGCCCGGTCAGTCGGCGCACCTCGGCGCCGGGCAGCAGGTCCGCCAACCCGACGCGGCGGTCGCGTAGTTCGGAGGCCGGTACGCCGAGCAGCAGGGGCCCGGTGCCGGGCCGGAAGCGGACGCCGGCCCACGGGCCGGGCAGCTCGGGGCCGGGCCGGAACGCCCGGGTGTCCGGTCCGGCGGCCAGCAGCCGGCCCTCGGTCCAGAGCAGGTCCATGCAGCCGTCCGGCAGCACCAGGCCACCGCCGTCGGCGCCCACGCTCGGGCCCTTCGTCCACAGCACCGCCCCGGGCAGCCTGGACGCGCGTTCCGCGTAGTCGGTGGGCATGTTCGAAGGCTACGCGCGCCGCACGGGCACCGCGTTCCGGAGCGCCCGAAGGCCCCGACCGGCGAACCGGTCGAGGCCTTCGGGCTGCCTTCGGGGCACCTGAGCCCAAGGGCGTACGGTCAGGCCGCCACCTCGGCGACCGCCACCTCGGCCTCGGTGCCCTCCCCGGCCGCCGGCCCCGCCCCGCCCGCCGGCCCGCCCCGCATCAGCACCAGGGTGAGCGCCGCCGCGACCAGGGCCGCGATCCCGCCGACCGTGAAGGTGGTGGAGGTGGCGGTGTTGAAGGCCTCCCGGGCGACCCGGGCCAGGGCGCCGTCGCCGCTGCCGGCGGAGAGGGCGAGGGCGTCGGTGATGCCGTGCCGGGCCGCGGCGGGGGCGTCGGCGGGCATGGCGCCGGTGTAGGTGCTGGAGAGCACGGTGCCGAGGACGGCCACGCCCAGGGCGGCTCCGGACTGCTGGATGGTGTCGTTGAGCGCGGAGCCGACGCCGGCGTGCTCACCGGGGATGGCCCCCATCAGCGCGTTGGCGGCGGCCGGCATGCCGAGGCCGGAGCCGACGCCGAGGACCAGCATGGCGAGGGCGACCTTGGGGAAGCCGTCGCCGACCGAGAGGGTGGCCAGCAGGCCGAAGCCGCCCGCGATGACCACCATGCCGATCGAGGTCACCACCCGCGCGGGGACCTTCTTGCCGATCGCGGCGCCGATCACGTTGAAGGCGAGCGAGGCGACGGCCAGCGGGATGAAGGCCAGGCCGGTGTCGGTGGGCGAGAACTCCAGCACGAACTGCAGGTACTGGGTGAGCACCAGCATCAGGCCGCCGGTGGCGAAGGTGAGCAGGACGAGGGAGAAGCTGGCGCCGGTGAAGACCCGGTTGCGGAACAGCTTGAGCGGGACCATCGGCGAATCGGTGCGGACCTGGCGGATGCCGAAGCCGACCAGTGCGGCGATCGCGACGGCCAGCGGGCCGAGGGTGTTGACGTGGGCGAAGCCGTCCTTCGGGAGGACGATGATCGACCAGACCAGCGCGGTCATGCCGACCATCGAGAGCACCATGCCGGGCAGGTCGGTCCTGCGCCAGGGGCCCTTGGACTCGGGCATCAGGACGATCGCCGCGACGACGGCCACCGCCGCCACCGGCACGTTGAGCAGGAACACCGCGCCCCACCAGAAGTGGGCGATCAGCACGCCGCCCAGCACCGGGCCGCCGACCAGGCCGACCATGGCCACCGCGGTCCAGGCGGCGATCGCCTTGGGCCGCTCCGCGTCGTCGAAGACGGTGATCAGGATGGAGAGCGTGCTCGGCATCACGAGGGCCCCGCCGACGCCCATCAGCACCCGGCCGGCGATCAGTTCACCGGGGCTGGAGGCGACGGAGGCGACCAGGGAGGCGGCGCCGAACAGCACCAGTCCGATGATCATCACTTTTCGTCGCCCGAACCGGTCGGACAGGCTGCCCGAGGTCAGCAGCAGGCCGGCGAAGACCAGGATGTACGAATCGATGATCCACTGGATGTCCTGCGCCCCGGCCCCGAGGTCCTCCGCGATCGGCGGGATGGACACCGTGAGCACCATGTTGTCGATCACCAGCACCAGGCTGCTGAGGCAGAGCACGACCAGGATGAGCCAGCGACGCGGGTGACGATCCACCGCGTTCCCCCTTCGGTTCGGCGCGTCGGCCGCAGCCCTGCGCACGTCCTCGCGTCGGCGGCAGCCGCGCGGAAGTCCCCGTGGCGCACACCGTCCGCCGTCCCCGACCGAACGGTGTGCGCTACGCCGAACACTGTACGGAGGCCGAACACTGTGCGCAAGGCCGTACGGTGTGCGCCCGCCGCACAGTGTTCGCAGGACCGTACGGTGTTCGGCGCCGGGGCCTATGCTGGACGGACCGCACCCGACCAGGGGGCACGTGGAATGGAGGGCCTGATGACGGCCAAGTCGGAGGACACCGCGCCGGAGCACCGGACCGAAGCGCAGCCCGGCCTCGCCTCGCCGTGGAACCGCCCGCAGAAGCGGCGCACCCAGCCGGCCCTCAGCCGCGAGCAGATCGTCGCCGAGGCCTTCGCCCTGCTGGACTCCGACGGCATCGAGGCGCTGAGCATGCGCAAGCTCGGCGCCCGGCTCAACGCCGGCGCGACCTCCCTCTACACCCACGTCGCCAACAAGGAGGAACTGCTCGCCCTGGTCGTCGACCAGGTCTTCGGCGAACTCCCGCTGCCCCGGGCCACCGGCACCGAGGACCCGGCGGTCTGGCGCGCCGCCATCGTCGAGTGCACCGAGGGCCTGCGCGCGGCCGTGGTCCGCCACCCGTGGATGGTCTCGATGATCGGCGACGTCGGGATGGTCTACCTCGGCCCCAACTGGATGCGGCTCTCCGAGGCGCTGCTGGGCCTGATGGAGACGGCCGGCTTCGAACTCGGCGAGGCCAACGACGTGATGGGCGTCGTCATGGGCTACACCATCGGCACCGCCACCGTGGAGGCCGCCTGGCTGAGCGCGCTGACCAGGAGCGGACAGGGCGAGCAGGAGTTCATGGACCGGCTGCTGCCCGCCGTCGTCGAGGCCACCCGCTCGCACCCGCGACTGCACCGGCTGTACACCACCCAGGTACCGGACGAGATCGACGCGGGCCGGGACAGCAGCTTCCTGCGCGGCCTCAACATTCTCCTGGACGGCGTCGAGGCGCGGCGGTCCAGGGCCTGATCCCGGACCGCCGCACCCCGTCGGCAGGTCGTCAACTCCCGCTCAGCGCCTGGACCTCGGCGTAGCCGGGCAGCGGACCGACCGGCCCGCCCGAGGCCACCGCGGCGGCCGTCGCCACCGCCGCCGCCAGCGCCGCGCGGTACAGCAGCCCGCCCGTGCTGACCCGGGCCACCCCGAGCCCGGCCAGCTCGGCGAGGCTCGGACCGGTCGGCGTCCAGAGGACGTTGAGCGGGACGGACAGCCCTCCGACCAGCTCGGCGATCGCCACCGGCTCGCTCAGCCCGGGCACGAACACGCCGTCCGCGCCCGCCCGTCGGTACGCGTCCAACCGTCGTACGGTCTCCGGCTCCGGCTCGTCGTGCCCGCACCAGTAGGTGTCGGTGCGGGCGTTCACGAACAGCTCCGGCACGGCGGCCTTCACCGCGGCGACCTTGGCCGCGTGGAGCTCGACCGCCGCCAGGGTGCCGTCCGGCCGGCCGTCCTCCAGGTTGATGCCGACCACCCCGAAGCCAGCCAACTCCACGGCCAGCGCGGCCACTTCGACCGGGTCGTCACTGAATCCGGATTCCACGTCGACACTCAGCAGGTAGTCGTCGCGGCCCAGCCGGCGGGCCAGCCGGACGGTCTCCGCGCGGGTGGCGGCCGCGCCGTCGGGCAGTCCGGCGGCGGCCGCCACTCCCAGGCTGGTGGTGCCGATCGCGGGGTGGCCGGCGGCGGCCAGGGCGGCGGCGGAGGCGTGGTCCCAGGCGTTCGGGAGCAGCAGCGGGCGGCCGGGGCGGTGGTGCAGGGCCGCGAAGGCGGTCGGCGGGGCGGGGGTGGTCATCGGGGCAGGGGTGGTCATCGGGTCGGGGGTGGTCATCGGGTCTGCTCCTCGGTCGTGGTGGCGGGTGCGGCCGGAGCGGCTCCGACCGGGACGACGGGGCCGACGGGGCCGACCGGGCCGACGGGGCCCAGCGAGTCCGCGTAGTAGGCGGCGGCCTCGGCGAGGTGACGGACGATCTGCCGGATGCTCCAGCCCGTCCCCGGCGAGTCGTCGAGCTGCCGATCCGGCAGCGCGGCGACCCGGTGGGCCCAGATCGCGCCGAGCCGGGTGAGCCGGCTGCGGGCCTCGTCCAGGTCGGCGGCGGTGAACGGCGCCAGGTCGGCCGGGGTGGTGACCAGGGAGGCGTGCCAGTGGTCGGGCGCGGTCGGTTCGCCGACCAGCCGGGCCTCCACCTCGGCCAGGTGGTCGAGCAGGTGGTCGGCGACCCGGCGCACCACCTTGTGCGGGATGTACGTCCGGCCGTCGGCGTTGACCACCGGTCGGCCGTCCCAGGCCGTCCAGGTGTCCGCCAGGGCGAGCACGTGCCGGACCGCCGCCGGGATCAGCTCGGCCGGTTCGGCCGGGCCGGGCTGCTCCCCGGCCGGCGGGCCCGAGCCGTCCGCCGGGTCGGAGGCGCCGAACAGGATGCCCTCGGCGATCACCAGGGCGTGCGCGCGGCCCGGGCAGAGCCGGGGCTCGGCGCCGAAGGCCAGCGGTTCCCGCCCGGGCTCCCGGGCGGCGTCCAGGTCGAGCAGCACCCGCGCGCCGGCCGGCACGGCGACCCCGCCGACCACGGTCGCCCGGGCGGCGAACCGGCGCATCGCCCGGACCGGCGGGTCCTCCCGCAGCACCGCCGCCAGGTCCGGTACCCCGCCGCCGCGCCGGGCGTGCTCGACCAGGGCCGCGGTGGCCTCGCAGGCCTGCACCAGCAGGCCGATCCGGTTCGCCGCCGTCTCCGCGTCGGCGTCGCCCATCGCGGGCAGCAGCCGGGCCACCGCCGCGTCCGCCTCCGCCACCGAGCCGGATGGCGCCGAACCGTCCGGCGCCGGGTCGAAGTACGCCCGGGCGACCGCCTTCACGTCCCGCGCGACGGCCTCCGGCCCGGCCAGCCCCAGCGCCGTCGCCAGCACCCGCACCACCCGCAGCCGTACGTCCGGTTCGTAGCCGCCCGCGGCCAGGATCCGCAGCCGGCCCGGGTCCAGCCGGGCCAGGTCGGCGAGGACGAGCGCCCGGCGGCGGGCGTGCGGCTCGCCCGCGCTGAACCGGGCGACGGTGGACCGCAGCCAGGCCACCGTGCCGTACCGGCCGGGCGTCGCGGGCGGCGGGACCAGCGCCGGGTCGGCCAGGGCCGCGGTCACGTCCTCGTAGCGGGCGAAGATCACTTCGTTCATGCCGTCATCGTGGCCCCGAGTCGTTTCGGCCCCGGCCGAACCGTGCCGGGACGACCATGGAGGCATGCCCGACCACGAACGCACGCCGGTGGACCACCGCGGCTCCCCGCTCGCCGCCCTCGCCGCGCTGCTCGCCGACCCCACCCGCGCCGCCTTCTGCTCCACCCTGCTGGACGGCCGCGCCTGGACGGCGGGCGAGCTGGCCCGGGCGGCCGGGGTCGCGCCGTCCACGGCCAGCGAGCACCTGTCCCGGCTGATCGCGGGCGGCCTGCTGAGCGAGGAACGCCAGGGGCGGCACCGGTACGTCCGGTTGGCCTCGCCCGCCGTCGCGACCCTGATCGAGGACCTCACCGTCTTCGCCGAGACCGGCCCGGAGCCCGCCGGGGGTACGGCCGACGGGAGTCCCGGCGAGCCCGCCCGCCGGGCCGGACCGGCGCCCAGGACCCTGCGCGAGGCCACCCGGCAGAGCGCCGAGGCCCGCGCCCGCACCTGCTACGACCACCTGGCCGGGCGCCTCGGCGTGGCCGTCGCCGAGGCCCTGATCGACCGCGGCCTGGTCAGCGACCGCGCCGGGCTCGCCGTCACCGAGCGCGGCCACGCCTGGCTGGCCGCCCAGCGGATCGACCTGCCGGCCCGGGCCGGCCGCCCGGGCGGGCGCCCGGTGGTGCGCAGCTGCCTGGACTGGACGGAGCGCCGCAGCCACCTGGGCGGCGCGCTCGGCGCGGCGCTCTGCCGCACCGCGCTGGACCGCGCCTGGGTCGAGCGGATCGGCTCCGGCCGGGCCCTGCGGGTCACCCCGGACGGCGGCCGGGCGCTGCGCGAGCTGCTCGGCGTCGAGGTGTGAGCCGAGGTGTGAGCCGAGGTGTGAGCCGAGGTGTGAGCCGAGGTGTGGGGGTCACCCGCTCAGCCCATCGACTTCGCCCCGTCCAGCGCCTCCCGGATGATGTCCGCGTGCCCGGCGTGCTGCGCGGTCTCCGCGATCAGGTGCAGCAGCACCCGTCGGGCCGACCAGCTCGCCCCCGGCTCGAACCAGGGCGCCGACGGCAGCGGGTGGCCGTGGTCGAGGTCGGGCAGGCTCCGGACCAGCTCGTCCGTGCCGCGCGCCACCGCCTCGTACCCGGCGAGCAGCCCGGCCAGGGTCTCGCCCTCGGCCATCCGGAACTGCGCCGCCCACTCGTCGACGCCGCCGGCACCGGAGCCGCCGTGCCCACCGGAGCCGCCGTCCCCGCCGCGCATCGCCTCCGCTCCCCCGGTGATGAACCGCGCCCAGCGCGCCTCCACCGCCGCCACGTGCTTGATCAGGCCGCCCAGGCACAGCTCACTGGCGGTGGTGCGCCGCGCCGCCTCCTCGTCGGTGAGGTCCCGGACGGTGCGTCGCAGCAGGCCGCGGTGCTTGTCCAGGGTCTCGACGAGGTCCTCGCGCTCGCCCATCAGACGTCCACCGTCGGCGGTTGGTCCCCCACCGTGCGGCCCAGGTCGATCAGCCCGAAGGCCGCACCCTGCTGGTCGCCGACCGCCGCGAACCGCCCGAACGGGCTGTCCATCGGGCCGAAGTACACCTTGCCGCCGCGCGCCGTCAGCCGTCCGATCGCGGCGTCGGTGTCGTCCACGGCGAAGTAGACGCTCACGTACGAGGGCGCCTCGGGCGGCAGGAAGTCGCCCTCCGCGCCCATCCGGCCCAGCACCGGCCGGCCGCCGACCAGGAACATCCGGTAGTCGAACTGCTCGGAGTCCATCTTCCGCACGCCGTACGGGAAGACGGCCGGGAAGAAGGCGTCGGCCTTCCCGGGCTCGCGGGTGACGAGCTCGGCCCAGGCGTACGCGCCGGGCGCGTCCTGCTTCTCGAAGCCCTCGTGGGTGCCGCCCTGCCAGACCCCGAACACGACCCCGCCCGGGTCCTTGGCGATCACCATGGTGCCGAAGTCGCCGACCTGCATCGGCCCCATCACCACCTCGCCGCCGTTGGTGCGGATCCGCTCGGCGGTGGCGGCGGCGTCCGGCGAGGCGAGGTACAGGCACCAGGCGGACTGCGCCTGCTGGCCGGGCATCGGCGGCACGATCGCGGCCACCGCCTTGCCGTCCGAATAGGCCTGGGTGTAGTTGCCGTACTCCGACGAGCTCTCGCCGAAGGTCCAGCCGAGGACGTCCCCGTAGAAGGCCTTGGCGCCCTCCAGGTCGGTGAACATCGCGTCGGCCCAGCAGGGTGTGCCCTCAGGTAGCACTGCCATCTCTCAGCCCTCGTGTACGACGGTGCGGGCGCGCGCCGGAAGGCGCGCACGGCCCCCGACTCGCCAGCCTAGCCACGACGCGGCGCACCCGCGCGGGCTGGCCGCGCGGGTGCGCCTCCGTCCAGGTGCGCCTCCGTCCAGGAGGGCTCCGTCCGGGAGGGCTCCGTCCAGGAGGGCTCCGTCCGGGAGGGCTCCGTCCAGGAGGGCTCCGTCCGGGAGGGTCAGGTCAGTTCGCCGGGGCCGCCGCGCCGAACGGGGGGCGCAGCGAGGCAGTGCCCAGACCGGTCGGGCCGAGCGGCCCCGCGGCCGCACCCACGCCGGGCCGAGGCGCCGGCGCGGCTGCCGGGGTCGAGGCCGCCGGAGCGCCCGCCGGGTTCGCGCCCGCCGGGGCAGTCCCCGCCCGGTCCCGGACCGCGCCCGCGAGGTCCCGCTCCGCGCCGAAGTGCCGCTCCAGGTCCTCGGTCCGGTACCGGCGGCACTCCCGGTGCCAGTTCAGCACGCCGGCCAGCCAGTTCTCCAGCTCCCGCACGTACCCGTCGAGCAGCCCCCGGGCCTTCGCCGACAGCCCGAAGTCCTCGTACATCACCGGGAGTTCCTTCTGCGCGACGTGCTGGAACTGCTCCAGCCGCGAGTGCATCAGGTCGTCGACGATCCGGACCGCCGAGGGGTAGTCGCAGTCGAAGAAGTTCTGCACCACCAGCACGATGTTGTGCAGCTCGCCCTCGTACTCGATCTCCTTCTGGTACGAGAACAGGTCGTTGACCATGGCGCCGTAGTCCATCGCGGAGTTCTCCAGCGCCCGCATCGAGCCGTGCCGGTAGACCTCCTCCGGCACGGTCCGGCCGTGGCCGAGCCGGGCGAGCAGGGTGGTGAGCTCGGAGCCGAAGGTGGTGCGGCGCATCTCCAGGTAGTCCACCGGGTCCGGGATCCGGTTCTGGATCTGGTTGGCGAGCTCCCAGATCCAGCTCGCCGTCATCACCTCGACGGAATCCCGCAGCCGGCCCCGGGCCTCGACGGTCATCGGGGCGGCGGTGCGCTCCCAGATGTCGGCGAGGGAGCGCTCCAGCACGTTGGCGGGCTCGGGCGCGGGGGTGCCGTCCACCGGCATGAACAGCGGCAGCCGGGCGGTGGCGGCCTTCGCCCCGGCCAGGTCGCGGGTGCGGCCGTAGACCACCGGGTAGTAGTCGTCGGCCCAGGTGCCCCAGGCCAACCAGGCCGAGGCGACGTCGAGTTCGTCGACGGTGGCGTCCGGCTGGAGGCCGGCCGCGCACAGCGCGAGGTCGTAGTCGCGCATCGACGCGGCGTCCCAGATGCCCGAGCCGGGGACGCCGGGGACGGCCGCGTCCAGCAGCCCGACCCGCTCGGCCCACTCGATCACCCGCTCCCGCGCACCGTCCAGGTGCGGGCTCAGGGTGAGACCGAACGGCAGCTCGAACTCCGGAAGTCGGGACGGCCCGACGGCCCGGTACGGCCGGTGCGCGTGCGACCGCGCCCGCCGCACGGCCGGTGCCGCCGTCGGCCCGGTGCCGGACGGCAACCCACCGCCCGCCGGTGCGCCGCCGACCGCCCCCTTCCGCAGGATGTCCAGGGCCGAGGTCCCGATCCCGCCGATCGCGTACTGGTCCCACCAGTTGCCGGCCCCGGGAAGCCCCGGCAACCCCGGCAGCCCCGGCAGCCCGCCCCCGCTGCCCGGCGGCACCCCGCCGGCCGAACCCGCCCCACCGGCCGAAGTCGCCGCGGCACCACCGCCGTTCATGTACCGGCTCGACCGCATGTGCCACTCGTGCCCGCCGGACTGCCAGTCCTGCAGCCCCTTGACGTACGCCAGCACCCGGGCCCGGCCCGCCGGGTCCAGCCCGGCCTCCTCGAACAGCACCGGCAGTTCGGTGAACACGGTGTTCTCGAACTGCTGCAGCCGTGAGGTGAGCAGGTCGTTCACCGCCTCGGCGGCGTCCTGGGTCGAGCACTCCAGGAAGCGCTCCAACACCAGGATCCCGTTGCTCAGTTCACCCTCGTCCTCGACCTCGCGCTGGTAGGAGAAGATGTCGTTGCGCAGGTGCACGGCGTCGGAGAAGGCGTCCATCAGCACCCGCAGCGCCCGCGAGCCCGACACCTCCGCGGGCACCTCGGCCCCGGCGGCGTACTCCACCAGCTGCGCGGACCACGGCGCGCCGCCGACCTTGCGGCGCATCTCGATGTACTCGACGGGATTGGCGATCCGGCCCGCGTCGATGTTGGCGAGCTCCCACAGCGACTCGTTCAGCAGGTTGCGGGTGCTCTCCGCGAACCGGACCCGCCAGTCCTCGCCCATCACCGGCACGGTGCGCCGCCACAGGTCGGCCAGCCCGGCCTCGACCGGGTTCTCCGGCGCGGGCACCGGCGCGGCCGGATCGGCGGGCATGAACAGCGGCAGCCGGTCGAGGTGCGCCTTGCCGGCCCGGCGGTCGTTGGTGCGCTTGTACATGTCGAGGAAGTGGTCGTCGAAGAAGAACACCCACACGTACCAGTCGGTCACCAGCGACAGCGCCTCGGCGGAGGCGTCGGGGTGGGTGTACGCGCAGAGCAACCCGTAGTCGTGGGCGTCCAGGTCGGCCTGGTCCCAGATCCCCGACCCCTCCAGCATCCCCATCTCCCGGGCCCAGACCGAGGAATGGGCCCGTGCCTCCTCCAGATGGGGATTGAGGCGCGCCGGGTGCGGCACGTAGAAGGACGGCAGTTCGAACGGCTGGCTCACGGCGGCGGGCCTTTCTCGACACGTCGTTGGGGATCAAGAATGACCCCCCGTCACCTCCCGGCACCGCCACAACCGAAACAGTCATACGAGATGCCCCGCCCCTGGAACAATGCCCCCGCCCCCGGGACCGGGCGGTGGGCCGGCCCAGGGGGCGGGGGGGTGGGTCAGGCGGCGAGGCCGAGGGCGAGGGAGGCGGCGGCCGGGGCCAGGTAGATCAGCGGGAAGGGGATGTGGGCGTAGGCGCGGGCGCGGGCGACGGTGACCACGGCGCCGAGGAAGTAGAGGACGATGCCGACGGCGGCCGCGTAGCCGACGGCCGGGACGGCGAGGCCGGCCAGCAGGCCGAGGGCGCCGGCGGCCTTGGCCACGCCGAGCCAGGTCCACCAGGCGCGCGGGACGCCGTACTCGGCGAGCGGTCCCACGACGTACTCGGCCCCGGCGAAGACGGAGTACGCCGAGAAGCCGACCATGAGGGCGCCGAGGACGGTGACGACGGTGTGGGCGACGGACATTGGAGTGCTCCCCGTTCGGTGGGTGGTCGATCCGATGTGCTCGGATCCGGTCGGACACAGCACTGACCCGGCCCGCGCGACCGATGTGACAGCCACGGACAAATATTTTCCCGTCGCACCCGCGAGCAGCCCCCGACAACCGCTCCGCCAACGAACAAAGCAGGCCTGACAAGGGTTTGAACACCAAGACTTCCCCAGCTACGGGCGTGTTGACGGTGTCCGCCCACGCCGCGTCATCCAGACTGGGCGCCGACCGACGTCAACTCCGAGGAGGCCCCACCTCATGAACGTCACCGTCCGGCTCGCCCAGCAGCCCGAGGCCGACGAACTGCTCGGACGGAGCGCGCTCGCCGCGCTCGTCGGCATGCTGCTGGACCAACAGGTCCCGATGGAATGGGCGTTCACCGGCCCGCTGACCATCGCCCGACGACTCGGCGGGGACGATCTCGACGCCCACGAGATCGCCACCTACGGCCCCGAGGAGTTCGTCGCCCTGCTGTCGGCCAAACCGGCCGTCCACCGCTACCCGGCCGCGATGGCCAAACGGGTCCAGCAGTTGTGCCAGTTCCTGGTCGCGCAGTACGACGGCGACGCCGCCGCGCTGTGGAAGGACGCCCGCACCGGAAAGGAGCTGCTCAGCCGGCTCAACGCGCTGCCCGGCTTCGGCAAGCAGAAGTCGCAGATCTTCCTGGCCCTGCTCGGCAAGCAGTACGGGGTACGGCCGGAGGGCTGGCGCGAGGCGGCCGGCGCGTACGGCGAGGAGGGCGCGCACCGCTCGGTCGCCGACATCACCGGGCCCGAATCCCTCATCCTGGTGCGGGAGTTCAAGCAGGAGACGAAGCGCGCCGCGAAGGAGGCCAAGGCCGCCGCGAAGCCCCGCACCACCACCCGGTCCGTCACCGCGGCCGTCACCGGGGCCCGTTGAAGCTACCGGCCGGCCGGCACCGCCGCGTAGGCGTAGCGCCCGCGCACCGACCGTACGAAGTACCGCCCGTGGCTCTCCGCCGCGAGCAGCTCCCGGTGCACCCGGGGCGGCACGCCCGCGTACCGGTAGACCCGCCCGCCGGTGAACTCCAGCTCCAGCACCCGCGCCCGGGGGTCGTACCCGACCGAGCGCAGCACCGAGGAGTCCACCGCCGTACGGTCCATGACCCTCCCAGTGTGCGGTGAGGGCCCCGGTCGCGCAGTGCGACCGGGGCCCTGGGCCGGGAGGAGCGGGGCTCAGACCAGGACCGGCCGCTCCACCACGGTCTCCTCCGAACCGCCGGCCTCATCCGAGCCGCCGGTCTCCGCCGGGCCGCCGGGACGCTCCGAGCCGTCGGTCCCCTCCGACCCGCCGGCCTCGACCGGCGCCACCGCCCGCTTGCGCGGCAGCGCGAACATCAGCAGGAACACCGCCACCAGCACCCCCGTGACCCACCACATCGCGTGCACGAACGCCCCGCCGAAGGCCGTCCCCAGCGCGTCGGGCGCGACCACGTCGTCCATCGCGCCGAAGAAGGCGACCGACACCAGGCCGAGCCCGAGCGCGTTGCCGACCTGCTGCACGGTGTTGATCAGGCCGGAGGCCGAGCCGGCGTGCCGGCGCGGCACCTCGGACAGCACCGCGTCGGTGATCGGCGCGACGATCAGCCCCATCCCGAGGCCCATCACGACCAGCGGCAGCGCCATCTGCCAGGCCGAGATGGCCGTCCCGTACCGGTCGGCCTCCCAGATGTAGGTGAGCACGCCCGCCGCCATCACCAGCGCGCCCGCCTGGAGCACCTTGCGCCCGAAGCGCGGCACCAGCTTCTGCACCGACAGCCCGGCCGCCGTGGAGACGGCGATCGAGAAGGGGATGCCGGTGGCACCGGCCTTGAGCGGGCTCCAGCCGAGGCCGACCTGCATGTAGAGGGTCCAGACCAGGAAGAAGATGCCCAGCGCGACGCCGAAGGCCAGCTGCACGCAGATCCCGGCCGCGAAGCTCTTCACCCGGAACAGCGACAGCTCGACCAGCGGCGAGCCGTCCCGCCGGGTCTTGACCTTCTCGTACGCCACGAACAGCAGGAACACCGGCAGGCTGCCGGCCATCGACAGGTAGCCCCAGAGCGGCCAGCCGGCCTCCCGGCCGTGGGTCAGCGGGTAGATCAGCATCAGCAGGCCGAGGCTGGCCAGCGCGACGCCGACCAGGTCGAGCTTGAGCGCGTGCTCGGCCTTGGACTCGTCGATGAAGCGGCGGCCGAGGAGCAGCCCGGCGATGCCGACCGGCAGGTTGATCAGGAAGATCGGCCGCCATTCGAGGCCGAGCAGGTTCCACTCGGTGAGCAGCGCACCGATCATGGGACCGGACACCGCGCCCAGGCCGACCACCGCGCCGAACATCCCGAAGACCTTGCCGCGCTCCTCCGCCGGGAAGGTGGCGTGGATGATCGACAGCACCTGCGGCACCATGAGGGCGGCCGTCCCGCCCTGGAGGATCCGCATCGCGACCAGCATCTCCGGGCCGCCGGCCAGACCGCACAGCGCGGAGGCCAGCGTGAAGCCGGTGATCCCGATCAGGAACAGCCGCTTGCGGCCGTGGATGTCGCCGAGCCGTCCGCCGGTGATCAGCCCGATGGCGAAGGCCAGCGCGTAGCCGCCGGTGACCCACTGGATGGCGCTGAACGAGGCGCCGGTGTCCTGCTGGATGCTGGGGATGGCGATGTTGACGATGGTCACGTCCACCAGGTCCATGAAGGAGGCGACCATCACGATCGCCAGCGCGATCCACCTCCGCCGGTCGGCTCCCGCCGTACTCATGCCGTTCTCCTCGCTCGTCCGCTTCTCCACATCGAGGACGGTAACGGCCATGTAGGTCAGGAGCTGTCCCACTTGCTCCGGCATGCTGGACGGCATGACCGACACCCCGGCCCGACTGCTCAACCTGCTCTCCCTGCTGCAGACCCCGCGCGAATGGCCCGGCAGCGAACTCGCCGAGCGGCTCGGCGTCAGCCCCCGCACGATCCGCCGCGACATCGACCGGCTGCGCGAGCTCGGCTACCCGGTGCAGGCCAGCATGGGCGCGGTCGGCGGCTACCGGCTGGTCGCGGGCACCGCGATGCCGCCGCTGCTGCTGGACGACGAGGAGGCGGTGGCCATCGCGGTGGGCCTGCGGGCGGCCGCCGGGCACGCCGTGGTCGGCATCGAGGAGGCCTCGGTACGGGCCCTCGGCAAGCTGCTCCAGGTGCTGCCGGCCCGGCTGCGGCACCGGGTGGGCACCCTCAACTCCGCCACCGTGCCGCTGCTCACCGGGGACGGCCCGACCGTCGACCCGGAGGCGCTGACCCTGCTGGCCGGCGCCGTCACCAACCACGAGCGGCTGCGCTTCGGCTACCGGGCCCGCGACGGCGCCGAGACCCGGCGCAACGTCGAACCCGAACGCCTGGTCTCCACCGGCCGCCGCTGGTACCTGATCGGCTACGACCTGGACCGGGACGACTGGCGGCTCTTCCGGGTCGACCGGATCGCCGACCCCTTCGCCACCGGCGCCCGCTTCACCCCGCGCCCGCTCCCCGCCGAGGACGCCGCCGTGTTCGTGGCCAACCGGCTGCGCCGCTCGCCGACCCGCTCCATGGTGGCCACCGTGCACCGCCCCGCCGCCGAGGTCGACGGCTGGATGCCCTGGACGGGCGACTACGAGATCGAGCCGATCGACGACCACAGCTGCCGGCTGCGCGCCCGCGCGGACTCGCTGAAGTGGATGGCGGCCGGACTGCTCATGCTGGACTGCGACTTCGAGGTGCACGAACCCCCGGAGCTGCGCGAGCACCTGCGCACGGTCGCGGCGCGGGCCGCGCACGCCGCCGACGACGGCTCCTAGGTTCCCGGATTCCTAGGCCGACACCCGGTACCAGCCGTCACCGCGGCGGAACCACAGCACGCCGTCCCGCCCGTACGCCCGCTGCCGGTCGAGTTCGCCGGGCAGGTCCGGCTTGCGCCGCGCGGTCTGCTTCCAGGCCTTCCCGACCAGCAGCTGCCAGGTCAACTCGCCGCCCCCGGTGAGGAAGACGCCCTCGCGCCCCCGGACCGCGAAGCCGACCGGCTGCCGGGCGGGGCAGGGCACCGTGCCCGACGTCCCGTGGGCCGGGTCGACCCGGGTGAGGTGGCTGCCCGAGGAGCTCGGGTACCAGGCCAGCCAGGCGCACCGGCCCTCGGTCGCACCGGCCAGGCCCTCCAGCGGGTCGGCCGGCAGGCCGGTCGGACTCCACACCACCCGCCCCCGGGCGTCGGCGGCCAGCAGTCCCGCGGTGGCCGTCGGGTGGTCGCCGTAGATGCCCTCGTCGCCGTAGGCCATCCAGATCCGGCCGTCCCGGTCGGTCACCAGCACACCCGTGTCGTCACCGAGGACGAGTTCCGCCCCCGGCGTCCCGTCGGGGCCGTACACGGAGCCGTTCGGCAGCCACTCCTCGCCGTCCCGGTCCGCCCGGACGGCCGCCAGCAGCACCCGCCCGCCCGGCAGCAGCGCCAGGTGGTCCGGCGGCACCGCGACGCCGGTGAGCGGCACCCGCCGCTCACCGGCCGTCCCGGGTGCCACCAGCACCTCGCCGTCGTAGGGCAGCCGGACGGCCGGCCACGACCCGGCCGGCGCCGCGTACTCCTCCGGCACCAGCAGGACGGCCAGGTCCCCGTCCGGCCCGACCGTCCAGGTCACGGCCCGGCGGCCGGCCCGCCGCTCCTCCTCGGGCAGCCGCCAGACCTCGACCGGACGTCCGGGCACCACGCCGCTCAGACCCCGTACTCGCCGGTCAGCAGCGCCCGGCCCAGGGTGTGGAAGGTGAGGTGGAAGCCCACCTGGGCCGGCGGGGTGTCGGCGCCGACGTCGAGCTTCTCGACGTCCAGCGCGTGCACCGCGAACACGTACCGGTGCGGGGCTCCGGGCGGCGGGGCGGCGCCGTCGTACTGGTGGGAGGGGAAGTCGTTGCGGCCGTGGAAGGAGTCCGCGCCGGGCAGGGCGTCGTCCGAGGAACCGGCGCCGCGCGGCAGTTCGACGGTGTCGGCGGGCAGGTTCAGGGCGAGCCAGTGCCACCAGCCGGAGCCGGTCGGGGCGTCCGGGTCGTAGCAGGTGACGGCGATGCTCCGGGTGCCCTCCGGCAGGTCCGACCAGGCCAGCTGCGGCGAGAGGTTGCCGCCCGCGTGGATGAACTCCCGGTCCAGCGTGGCGCCTTCGGTGAAGTCCTCGCTGCTCAGCGGGAAGGACGGCACCTGCGGCAGGAACTCGTACGGCAGCGGCGGGCGAACACTCATTGGGTGCACCTCTCACGGTCGGGATGACATCGGTCACTGTAATGGGGTGCACGACCGATCCGGCGGCCCCTACAGTCGACCTCATGGCCTCGAAACTCGCCCAGTTGCTCTCGGATTCCCGCCGCGCGCTGTTGACCATGCTCGGGATCCAGGCCGTCATCTGGGCGGTCCAGGTGGTGAACTGGCTGGACGACTACGACCTGTCCAGGGAGTACGGGCTGCGCTCGGAGCGGGTGGACGACCTGCCCGAGATGTTCACCATGCCCTTCCTGCACTTCAGCTGGGACCACATCGTCTCCAACTCCTGGCCGCTGTTCGTGCTCGGCTTCCTGGCGGCCTACCGGGGCATGCGGAAGTTCCTGCTGGCGAGCCTGGTGATCACGGTCTCCGGCGGGCTGCTGGTCTGGCTGCTGGAGAGCCCGAACCACGTGACGGCCGGGGCGAGCGGCATGGTCTACGGCTACCTCGGCTACGTGGTGCTGCGCGGCGTCCTGGACCGCAACGTGCTGGACGCGGTCGTCGGCCTCGGCGTCGCCGCGGTCTACTGGACGATCCTGATCGGCGTGCTGCCGGTCTTCCCCGGCGTCAGCTGGCTGGGCCACCTCGGCGGGCTGATCGGCGGACTGGCCGCCGCCGTCCTGCTCCGCGACCGGGCCCGGTCGAAGCCGGTGCCCGCGGCCCCCGCCCCGGCCGCCATCCCCGCCTCCACCCCCGCCCCGGACAGCCCCAACGCCGCCCTGCTCAAGGAGCTCGACGACCTGGGCCTCTAGGGTCCGGCCCGTCCGGCCCGTCCGGCCGAGCGGGCGCCCTCGGCCGATCGGCCCCGCCAGGTATAGACCATTGCCACCCCTGCGGCTAGCGTGAACGGCGCACCTGCCCCCAGCTCCGGAGCCGCACCGTGGAGTCGTCCGTCCTCGCCTTCGCCACCGACCTGCTCGACGAGGGCGCCGACACCTTCTTCGGCAACCTCACCGACCGGGCCGGCGTCGGCGGCGTCACCCTGGCCTCCGTCTACCACGAGGCCCGTGACGTCTTCCCGCACAACCCCCGCCGGGTGATCCGCTACCTGGAGCCGGGCGCCGCCTACTTCCGCCCCGACCCGGCCCGCTGGCAGGGCCGCCGGCTGGCGCCCGTGCCGTCCACCGCGATCGGCGACCGCGACCCCTTCGCCGAGGCCGCCGCCGAGGCGGGCCGCCGCGGCCTGAAACTGCACGCCTGGACGGTCTTCTGCCACAACGACCGGCTCGGCTTCGCCCACCCCGACTGCGCCCCGGCCAACGCCTTCGGCGACCGCCACCTCACCGAGCTCTGCCCGGCCCACCCCGAGGTCCGCGAGTACGCGCTGACCCTGGTGGCGGAGCTCGCCCGCTACGGCGTGGACGCGATCCGCGCCGAGTCCCTGCACTTCCACGGCCTGCGCCACGGCTACCACCACGAGCGCTACTTCGAGGAGCTGGGCCCGACCGCCGAGGCCCTGCTCGGCGTCTGCTTCTGCCCGCACTGCCGCGCCGCCGCCACCCGCACGGGCGTCCCGGCCGACCGGGTCGCCGAGGCCGTCCGGGCCGAACTGCGGCGCCGGCTGGCCGACCGGCACGCCGCCGCCGCGCCCGCCGACCTCAGCACCCTCGCCGACGGCGCCTTCGCCGCGTACGTGGACGCCTCCGCCGCCACCGTCACCGCGCTCGCCGCCGACCTCACCGAGCAGGCCCGCCGCCACGGCATGCGGCTGAGCTTCATGGACGGCGGCGGCCCCGGCAAGGGCTGGCTGTCCGGCATCGACCTGCCCGCCCTCGCCCGGGCCACCGACCAGATCGAGACCCTCGGCTACGCCGCGACCGCGCGCGAAGTCCGGGAGAAGGTCGCCGCGTTCGCCCTGCACGGCGTCCGCCCGGAGCGGATGGCGGTGATCCTGCGCCCGATGGCCTCGGACTGCGACGGCCCGGAGAACCTCGCCGCCAAGCTCGCCGAACTGCGCCGACTCGGCGTCCCCGAGGTCGAGTTCTACCACTACGGCCTGATGCGGCTGTCCTCACTGGACCGGATCGGCGCGGCCCTCGCCGGGTAGCGGCGCCCGGCGCCCGGCGCCCGAACTCAGCGCCGCCGCTTGGACGTCCCGAACAGGCTGCGCGAGATCTCCTGCCCGAGCTGCTTCCCGGCCGAGCGGGCGAAGGACTTCACCGTCGGGTTGTTGAGCAGCGAGCCCAGCAGCCCGCCCGCCCCCTGGGGTTCCTCCCGCCGCGGAGCGGGCGCGGGCGCGGGTTCGGGCTCCGCCGGCCCGACCGGTGCCGCGTCCGGCCGGGGCGCCCGGGCCGCCAGCTTCTCGTACGCGGACTCCCGGTCGATCGCGTCCCGGTAGCGCGCCGTCAACGGCGAGGCGTCCACGGCCGCCTGGAGCGCCCCCGGCTCGATCGGCCCCATCAGCGAGCGGGGCGCCCGCAGCCTGGTCGCCGCGACCGGCGTCGGCGCGCCCTTCTCGGAGAGCACGGTCACCACGGCCTCGCCGGTGCCCAGCGAGGTGAGCACCGTCGCGAGGTCGTAGGTGGACCGGGGGAAGGTGGAGACGGTGGCCTTGAGCGCCTTGGCGTCGTCCGGGGTGAAGGCGCGCAGCGCGTGCTGCACCCGGTTGCCCAGCTGGGCGAGCACCTCGGCGGGGACGTCCCGCGGCGTCTGGGTCACGAAGAAGATGCCCACGCCCTTGGAGCGGATCAGCCGCACGGTCTGGGTGATCGCCTCCAGGAAGGCCTTGGAGGCGCCCTTGAACAGCAGGTGCGCCTCGTCGAAGAAGAACACCAGCTTGGGCCGGTCGAGGTCGCCGACCTCGGGCAGCTCCTGGTAGAGGTCGGCGAGCAGCCACATCAGGAAGGTGGAGAACAGCCGCGGCCGGTCCTGCACGGCGGGCAGTTCCAGCACCGAGACGACGCCCCTGCCGTCCGCGGTGGTGCGCAGCAGCTCGGCGGTGTCGAACTCGGGCTCGCCGAAGAACGCCCCGGCGCCCTCGTTCTCCAGCACGGTCAGCGCCCGCAGGATCACCCCGGCGGTGGCGGCGGAGAGGCCGCCGATGGTGCGCAGCTCCTCCTTGCCCTCGGGCGAGGTGAGGTGGCCGATGACGGCGGTGAGGTCCTTGAGGTCGTAGAGCTCCAGGCCGTTGCGGTCGGCGTAGTGGAACACCAGGCTGAGCGAGGACTCCTGGGTCTCGTTCAGGTCCAGCACCTTGGACAGCAGCAGCGGGCCGAAGCTGGTGACGGTGGCCCGGATCGGGATGCCGGCGCCCTGCCCGCCGAGCGAGTGGAAGTCGACCGGGCAGCCCAGCGGCGTCCAGTCCTGTCCGACCTCGGCGGCGCGGGCGGCGGTGCGCTCGCCGGGCGTGCCGGGTGCGGCGATGCCGGAGACGTCCCCCTTGATGTCGGCGAGGAACACCGGCACGCCCTGGGCGGAGAGCTGTTCGGCGATCAGCTGGAGGGTCTTGGTCTTCCCGGTGCCGGTGGCCCCGGCGACCAGTCCGTGCCGGTTGAGGACCGCGAGCGGGACGCGCACCTGCGCGTCGGGGTAGGCGGTGCCGTCCAGCAGCACCGCGCCGAGGTCGAGGGCGGGCCCGGTGAAGGCGTACCCGTCGGCGATCTCCCGGACGGTCGTCGGGGTGGGGGCGGAGTCCATCGGTGCACGCTCCTGGACGGGATCGGCGGTCGGAAGCCGGGCCTGAACCCGGCCGGGACCGGGCGATGTTCGCGACATTTCCCATCAAACAGCCGCAATCGCCCCCGCGCAGCTCGCACCGGTGCGCGTGGCGGAGGCACGGCTGCTGCGCCGTGCGCCGTCCGAACGGTAGGCTTTCCGTGTGATCTTCAAGCGCATCGGCAATGGGCGGCCGTACCCGGATCACGGCCGGACGAGCACCCGACAGTGGGCTGACGTCGCCCCACGCCCGGTGCGGCTCGACCAGCTGGTGACCACCAAGGGCCAGCTCGACCTGGAAACCCTGCTGGCCGAGGACTCGACCTTCTACGGCGACCTCTTCGCCCACGTGGTCAAGTGGCGCGGCGACCTCTACCTGGAGGACGGGCTGCACCGGGCCGTACGGGCCGCGCTGCAGCAGCGCCAGGTGCTGCACGCCCGTGTCCTGGAAATGGACTGACGGCCGCACTCCGCCGACTCCGGACCGCCCCCTCGCCACCCGGCGGAGGGCGGTCCGCGCGTACCCGGGTACCCCCTTTCGGGTACCGGGGTACTCCAGATGATGATCGTTTAGTACCTTCACAGCTGTCCGGCACTACGCTGCTGACTACGGCCGCGACCAGGGGATCCGCCCGCTCCCGGAGGACCCCCCGCCCTGGCCCACCCGTCATCCCGACCCCGCCCCGGCACGAGGGGGAGACAGACCCGTGAGCATGTTGACTCCCCAAGGCCTCAAGGGGAAGCAGTACCGCGTCACCGGCAACGCCTACCCGCGGCTGGGCCGGCCCCCGAAGAAGAGTCGCAAGGTGATCGCCGCACTCGCGGCCCTGCTCGCCCTGGCCCTGATCGGCCTCGGCGGCGTCCAGCTGTACGACATCTTCCGCGGCAAGGACAGGAACGCCTCCGCCCAGGCCTGCGCCACCCCGTCCGGGAAGCCGCTGGCCGCCCCGACGGCGGGCGCCACCCCGGGCGCCCCCGCGGCCTCCGGCGCGCCGGTCGACCCGCACGCCGTCCCGCAGCCCTCGGCCGTCACGGTGAACGTCTACAACGCCACCACCAAGGCCGGCCTGGCCGGACGGACCGCCGACGAGCTCAAGAAGCGCGGCTTCACCATCGGCAAGGTCGGCAACGCCCCCGCCGAGCTGGACAAGAAGGTGCCCGGCACCGCCCAGGTGATCGCCGGCCCGACCGGCGTCGCGGCCGGCACCCTGGTGGGCTCCCAGATCGCCGGGGCCAGCGTGACCGCCGACGCCCGTACCGACACCAGCGTGGACTTCGTGATCGGCGACAGCTACAACGCCCTGCTGGACGAGACCCAGGCGGCCGCGGCCCTCGCCCTGGCCGTCAAGCCCTCCCCCACCCCGAGCGCCACCGGCAGCTGCTGAGGCGCGGCACAGGAACCAGGAGAGCCCCCCGGCAGACGCAGTGCCGGGGGGCTCTCGGACGTTCGGAGGGGGGTCGCTCAGCCGGCCGTGCCGTACAGCCGGTCGCCCGCGTCGCCCAGGCCGGGGACGATGTAGCCGTTCTCGTTCAGCCGCTCGTCCACGGCGGCGGTGACCACGGTGACCGGCAGGCCGGCCAGCTCGCGCTCCATCACCTCGACGCCCTCCGGCGCGGCCAGCAGCACCACGGCGGTGACGTCGGTGGCACCGCGCTCGATCAGCATCCTGATCGCGGCGACCAGGGTGCCGCCGGTGGCCAGCATCGGGTCGAGCACGTAGACCTGGCGGCCGGAGAGGTCGTCGGGCATCCGGGTGGCGTACGTGGAGGCCTCCAGGGTCTCCTCGTTGCGCACCATGCCGAGGAAGCCGACCTCGGCGGTCGGCAGCAGGCGGGTCATCCCGTCCAGCATGCCGAGGCCGGCCCGCAGGATCGGGACGACCAGCGGGCGCGGGTAGCTGAGCCGGGTGCCGAGGGTGACCGCCACGGGCGTGGTGATCTCCACCTCGTCGGTGCGGACGTCCCGGGTGGCCTCGTAGGCGAGGAGGGTCACCAGCTCGTCGGTCAGGCGACGGAAGGTCGGCGAGTCGGTGCGCTCGTCGCGCAGGGTGGAGAGCTTGTGGGCGACCAGGGGGTGGTCGACGACGTGGAGACGCATGTACCGAGGTTAGCCCGGTCCTGGACGCCTGTACGACACGCCGTGCCAGGCCGTCGACCGGCGGCGGTCACCTTCCGGTGACACGCCGTGACGTGCCAGGAATGTCCGGACGGAACCGGCTCCTGTGGTATCAACCCGGCCGTTCTGGGAATGTCACGTCTTATGACGAGCAACCCGAGGGCCGGGGACGGCTCGGCCGACGAGCCCGTCGACGGGCCGGCCCTTCGCGCCGGCCCGCCGCAGGAGCCCCCGGAGACCGAGACGGAGCGCCGCAAGCGGCGGGCCGTCTTCCTGCGCGAACTCGCCGAGGCCCGCGAGTTGAGGGAGCGCGTCCAGCCCCGGCGGACCAAGGAACGGCGGATGCGCGAAGCGATGCGGATGCGCACCTTCCGGATCTGACCACCCCCACCGCCGCCCCACCGCGGCCCCACCGGGCGGTCCGGCCGAAATTCGACCGGCTTCGGACGGCCCCGGCCCGGCTCCTCCCCGCACCGCCCGGCCCTTCCGACACGACCTGCAAAGACGCGCTGCCGAACACCCCCCGCGAGGGCGGGCTTTCTGTCACGATTCCGATGGGACGGTCCGAACAAGCGGACCGCCTCTGGCGCGGGGGCGGCCAGAATTCCGCGCCGCCCGAGCGCGCCGACAGCCGAGACCGATGATCTTGGGAGTGTCCCTGGTGGCGTACTTCGCTGCAGTGCTTGCTCGCTCCGAGGACGGGTGGGACGTGAGCGAGACGGAGCTCGACGACGTCGAAACCCTGGCCGATCTGGCCGATCTGGCCCGCGCCTGCGCGCAGGACGACGACAGCGTCCTGATCTTCATCGAACAGGAGGACTCGTGGTTCGCCATCGTCCGGGTGGACGGTGAGGACGACCCGCGGATCTTCGTGTCGGACGGCGCCGCCGCCGCCCGCAGCTCCTACGGCTCCGTCCTCACCGACGAACTGGTCGACCAGGCCGGCGAGAGCGAGTTCGGCGACCTGGACCACCTGCTGGACGAGGACGCGGAGACCGAGGAGCAGGACGACGAGGACGCGGACGCCCACGGCGGCGTCCCGGTCGGCCCGCTCGGCGACGCCCACCTGCTGACCGAGTTCGGCCTGGCCGCCGACGCCCTGCTCTCCCTCAGCGGCGAGGGCGCGGTGCCGGGCGACGCCCTGGAGGAGATCGCCGAGGCCCTGGGCTGCGGCGAGATCCTGGAAGCGGTCCGGTAGCGGCACCGGTCGCACCGGTGTCCGCCACCGGATGCCCGACACTGGATGCCATGCAGCCCGCATCCACCCCGCTGACCGTCCCGTACGTCCCCCCGCTGCCCGCCCCCGTCCGCCCCGACCCGGTCCGCGACCGCTGGGCGGCGCCGATGCGCCTCGCCATCGTCGAGGCCGCCCTGGCGCCGGCCACCGGGGACGTCCCGGTCGGGGCGCTCGTCCTGGGCCCGGACGGCGAGGTGATCGGGCGCGGCCACAACGAGCGCGAGGCGGTCGGCGACCCGACCGCGCACGCCGAGGTGGTCGCGATCCGGCAGGCCGCCGAACGGGTCGGGGAGTGGCGGCTCAGCGGCTGCACCCTGGTGGTCACCCTGGAGCCCTGCACGATGTGCGCCGGCGCCATCGTGCTGTCCCGGATCGACCGGGTGGTCTACGGCGCCCTCGACGAGAAGGCCGGCGCGGCCGGCTCGCTCTTCGACGTGATGCGCGACCGCCGGCTCAACCACCGGCCCGAGGTGATCTGGGGCGTGCTCGCCGAGGAGTGCGGCGAGCAGCTGCGCGCCTTCTTCGACACCCACCGCTGAGCCGCCCGGCGACGGCCCGCCCGGTAAGGATTTCGTGACCCCGCCACCCGTCCGGTAGAGTTCCCCTCGGTAGCGTGTCCGAGCGGCCAAAGGAGCACGCCTCGAAAGCGTGTGTGGGGGCAACTCCACCGTGGGTTCGAATCCCACCGCTACCGCTCGAAAGCCCGAGGGCCCGTCCGATCACGGACGGGCCCTCGGCGTTTGCGCGCCCCGGCCCGTTCGCGGCCCGCTCGCGCGCTCCGGACGGCGGCGGGGCGCCACCTGACGCGGGAAAGGCTCCCGGACGCGGAGAAGGCTCCGCACTCCGGGCCGATGACCACCATTGCCCGGCTCGTACGGAGCCTTGGAGGGGGAGCGGCTCGGGGGGACTGACCGCTCCCCCGGCGGAGTCCCACAACCGGGGCCGCGAGGGGGGAAGCCGCGACCACCGGTCCCACAGCGGGGGCTCCGGATCCACGTGCCGGGGATTCCTGCCAGATCCTCGGCACGTCATCTATCCTGCCGCCCGGCCCCGGCCCGGGCATCCGGAGAAAGGCCCCACTCGCGGGGACCTTCGTCCCGCCGGGCGAACGCGTCGCACACTTGATAGCCCGTCCGGTGGATAAGCTGCCGTGCAGGGCTGCTCGGGGACCGGATGACGGCGGCCCACCGCAGGGAGGAAGGTCACGATGGCGCAGGCGAAGAAGATCGGCATGGCCCTCCTGCTCATCTTCGTGCTCTACTCGATCATCACCTCACCGGCCCGGTCAGCCGAACTCGTCCAGCTGGGCTTCGAGGGCATCTCGAACGCGGCCAAGGCGGTCGGCACCTTCATGACCGGTCTGATCAAGTAAGGAGCGGCAATCGTGATCCGCCACCTGGTCCTGTTCAAGCTCGACGAAGGCGTCGCCAAGGACGAGCAGCGCGTGCTCGCCGCCGCCAAGGCGTTCGAGGAGCTCGGCGCACTGGTCCCCGAGCTGCGCGAGTGGGAGTGCGGCTGGAACACCACCGAGCGCGACATCGCGTACGACTACGCGATCAACAGCCTGGTCGAGGACCGCACGGCCCTCCAGGCCTACCTGACCCACCCCGCGCACCAGGCCGCGGCCGGCCTGTGGCGCGAGTTCGCGACCTGGGTGATCGCCGACATCGAGGTCTGACCCCCGCCGCCGTCCCCCGGACGGCCCGCGCCCGCCCCGCCCGGCTCCCGGGCGGGGCGTCTCCGTCTGCCCCGGAACAACCCTTGCGGCGCCTCGCCGACCGGGTGGCCACCGGCCGCGCAGCCCACCAACACACCTCCACCGGGTGCTTGCCCGACCTGCGCCCACCTTGTGATGCTATGACCGGTTTTGCCGGACATGGCGAGGTACCGAACCAGCCGCGACACACGATCCGCAGGGCCCACCGTTGTCGATTTGGGAGGGGGGACGTGTCCGTGGACGAGGTGTTGGCCGCGATCATCAGTCCGGCCGGCGAGCTCCGCCCGGACGGGCTCCGCGGCCCCGGCGGTCGCCCCGCCGTGGACGTCCGGACGCTCACCCGGGTGCTGTTCGAGCGGCTCACCGAGCTGCCCCCCGACGCCCCCGAACGGGAACGGGTCCGGGCCGCCCTGATCGAGGTGAACATCCCCCTGGTCCGCTACGCCGCCACCCGCTTCCGCAGCCGCAGCGAGCCGATGGAGGACGTCGTCCAGGTCGGCACCATCGGCCTGATCAACGCGATCGACCGCTTCGACCCGACCCGGGGCGTCCAGTTCCCCACCTACGCGCTGCCGACCATCCTGGGCGAGATCAAGCGCTACTTCCGGGACAACGTCCGCACCATGCACGTCCCACGCCGGCTCCAGGAGCTCTGGGTCCAGGTCAGCGGCGCCATGGAGGAGCTGACGGTGCTGCACGGGCGGGCCCCCAAGGTGCCGGAGATCGCCGCCAGCCTCCGGATCCCCGAGGAGGACGTCCGGGCCTGCCTGGACGCCGGGCGCGCCTACAACGCCGCCTCGCTGGAGGCCGCCCAGGAGCACGAGGGCGGACTCGCCCTGCTGGACCGGCTCGGCTACGAGGACGCCGCGCTGGCCGAGGTCGAGCACCGCGACATGGTGCGCCACCTGCTGGTCCAACTCCCCGAGCGGGAGCGGCGGATCGTGATGCTGCGGTTCTTCGCCAACCTCACCCAGTCGCAGATCAGCACCGAACTGGGGATGTCCCAGATGCACGTCTCCCGGCTGCTCTCACGGATCCTGACCAGGCTTCGGACCGGCAACTCCTGGGAAGAGTGAGATTGCAGCGCGTTACCCCGGCGTGACATCTTGCGACGTTCGGGTTTGCCGTGCACCGTGTTCCGGTATGCAGGGGGTTGGGCCCCCGCCGGGAACCTCCGTGCGACGGCCCCCGTTCAACTGTCAGTCACGAGGGGGTGGGTGCATGTCCGGAGAGCTGGGCACTGCGGAGATCCACGCTGGTCAGGCCGAGGGTACGGCGGTCGCCGGGGACCGGATCCCGCTCCAACGGGCCACGTCCCCCGCGAGGCCCGGCCCGGGAGCGCCCGGCGCCGGGGCCGCCGGCGCGGCACCGCCCGGCTCCGGGCTGGACACCCGGACGCTCTCCCGTTCGCTCTTCCTGCGGCTGGCCGCACTGGAGCCCGGCAGCGCGGAGCACACCTACGTCCGCGACACCCTGATCGAGCTCAACCTGCCGCTGGTCCGGTACGCCTCGGCGCGCTTCCGCAGCCGCAACGAGCCGATGGAGGACATCGTCCAGGTCGGCACCATCGGCCTGATCAAGGCGATCGACCGCTTCGACCCGGAACGCGGGGTGGAGTTCCCCACCTTCGCGATGCCCACCGTGGTCGGCGAGATCAAGCGCTTCTTCCGGGACACCAGCTGGTCGGTCCGGGTGCCGCGACGGCTCCAGGAGCTGCGGCTGGCGCTCACCAAGGCCGGCGACGAACTGTCCCAGCGGCTGGACCGCTCCCCCACCGTCGCCGAACTGGCCGCCTGCCTCGGGGTCAGCGAGGAGGACGTGGTCGAGGGCCTCGCGGTGGGCAACGCCTACACCGCCTCCTCCTTGGACTCCAGCCCCGGCGAGGAGGACAGCGAGGGGCCGCTGGCCGAGCGGCTCGGCTACGAGGACCTCGCGCTGGAGGGCGTGGAGTACCGGGAGTCGCTCAAGCCGCTGCTGGCCAAGCTGCCGCCGCGCGAGCGCCGGATCATCATGCTGCGGTTCTTCGGCAACCTCACCCAGTCGCAGATCGGCGAGGAGATCGGGATCTCCCAGATGCACGTCTCCCGCCTGCTCACCCGGACGCTGACCCAGCTCCGCGCGGGGCTCATCAACGAAGGCTGAAACGAGGGCTGACCGCCGACGGCGGCGGGTTCAACTTCCGTCGCCGTCCAGCAGGTTGGCGCGCAGCCCGGCCAGCACCCGGTCGTCCAGCCCGAGCCCCTCGCGCCAGAACGCGGCGAAGTCGCCCCAGCCGGACGCGACCTCCGCGAAGGCCGCGTCCAGGTAGTCGCGCTCGGCCCGGAAGACCGGCAGCAGGAGCTCGGGCTCGCGCATCAGGCCGCGGCCGGCGAAGTCCGCCAGCACCAGCTCGACCACGGCCGCGACCCGCTCGTTGGTGAGCAGGTAGTCGGCGAGCACGGTCTCGCGGTCCACACCCAGCGCGGTCAGCAGCAGCGCCGCGGCCCAGCCGGTGCGGTCCTTGCCCGCCGAGCAGTGGAACAGCAGCGGCACGCCGTCCGGGGCGGCCAGCAGCCGCAGCAGGGCGGCGAAGGTCTCGCGGGCCTCCCGGTCGGTGACGAACCAGCGGTAGAGGCCGGTCATCATGGCGGCCGCCCGACCGTCGCCGAGCAGGGCGCGCTGCTTGTCCGGGCTGCGCTCCGCCAGGGCGCCGCGCAGCGTCGCGTGGATGTCGAAGTCTGTTGCCAGCAGCGGGAGATGGTGCGCCGTCACACCGCCCGGCAGGATGTCCGGACCGGCCTCGCGGACCTCGTCGGCGCTGCGCAGGTCGACCACCGCGCGCAGGCCGAGCGCGCCCAGCGGGTCGAGGTCCTCGGCGGTGACACGGTTCAGACCATCGCTGCGCAGGACCATGCCGGCCCGCAGCACCCCTCCGCCGGCCGTCCGGTACCCGCCCAGATCGCGGGCGTTGACCGCACCGCGCAGCCCGAGACTGCGGCCGACCAGGATGGTTCCGGCGGGCTCCGGGCGCGCATTCCGTGCGTCCCCGATTCGCTCGGACGCGATCTGACGATCGACCACCCGCGACCTCCATTGCATATTCGGACTGTCACATGGCACAGCGGCGCCCGATATTGCATGAACCTGCCCATTGGAGCGGCAGGATGTGCAAGAGTGTCATGCGCAACGACGACAGTGTAGGTGCCGCACGGGGCCGTGCGAGGCGCACAGTCGGTAACCAGCTGTAGCAGTCGGCTTCCGGTTTTTCATTTTCAATTCATTATTTGCGCGAGCGGTCCGGTTACGGTCACAATCAGCGCCTCCATGGCTTCACCATGAACGTTGGTAACAGGTTCGCTGCACTATCGCCCAATTGGTCCCCCGGACTGCCGACCCTCGACCAGGATGGGCGCCGGGCAGCCTGCTGCCCGCGAACAGCTACACGGGCAGGCGAGCGCCGAAGCAGCGCGGCGCCTGACCCAAGGGGAGGATCAGACATGGGTCGAGCGACCCGAAGAGTCGCCGCTTGCGCAGCGGCAGTTCTGCTGGCCAGCGGCCTGCAGACCACCCTGGCCCACGGCGACACCACGCCGCCCAGGATCGACCTCACGATCCTGGTCATCGACGACGGAGGCCCGTCGGTCGCCGCGATCACCGCCGAGCTCAAGAGCCAGGGCACGCCCTACAAGGTCGTCAGCCTCAATGACACCAACCGCCCCGTCATCAACGCCGCTTTCCTGAGCGACACGGTGAACGGGCTCCCCCGGGGCAAGTACCAGGGCATCGTGCTGCCCAACGAAAACCCCTTCCCGAACAGCGCCGCCGAGATGACCGCGATCGCCACCTACGAAGCGGCTTTCAACGTCCGGCAGATCGACGCCTACACCTGGGCCAGCCCGGCCGTCGGCCTGAACTACGCCCAGAATCCGGGATTCGTCGGGACCCTCGACGGATTCCAGGCCGCCACCACCACGGCCGGAACTTCGGGCCCGTTCGGGTACCTCAAGGGCAGCGTCCCGTTCGAGGACAACGACCCGAAGGTCAGCGAGAGCTACGGCTACCTGGCGACCCCACTCGCCAACCTGCCGTCCGGCGCCTCCTTCGTCCCGCTGGTCGACGCGGCGATACCCGACTCGACCAGCCGCGGTTCGCTGGTCGGTGAGTACACCCACGACGGCCGCAAGGAACTGGTCGTCACCTTCGTCTACAACCAGTACCAGCAGCAGTACCGGCTGCTGGCCCGAGGCATGGTCGACTGGATCACCCAGGGCGTCCACCTCGGTTACGACCGCAACTACTTCGCCACCCACGTCGACGACGTGTTCCTGGCCGACGACCGCTGGGACACCGCGCTCAAGTGCACCCCCGGCGACGTCACCTGCCCGCCCGGCACCCCGGACACCGCCAACCCGATCCGGATGACCCCCGCCGACGCGCAGTACCTCAAGCAGTGGCAGACCGCCAACAACTTCACCCTGGACATGGTGTTCAACGGTGGCGGCAGCGAGGACTGGAAGTCCGACCACCAGACCACGGTGGACCCGACCGCCACCCAGATGATCACCGACCAGACCAGCTACCGCTGGGTCAACCACACCTACACCCACCCCTACCTGGGCTGCGTGCAGGACGTCTCGGTGGTCCCGTGGAAGTGCACCAAGGACGCGTCCGGCAACACCGTCTGGACCGACCAGAACACCATCTCCACCCAGATCAAGCAGAACTTCGACTGGGCCGCCACCAACGGCCTCAAGGTCGACCCGCAGGTGCTCGTCACCGGTGAGCACTCCGGTCTGCTCACCGCCCCGCAGGAGACCAGCGACAACCCGAACCTGGCGCCGGCGCTGGTCGCCAACGGCATCAAGTTCACCGGCAGCGACGCCTCCCGCGAGCCCGCCCAGCGGGCCGTCGGCTCGTCCACGCTGACCGTGCCGCGGTACCCGATGAACGTCTTCTACAACGCCGGTTCGGCGAAGGAGGAGGCCGACGAGTACAACTGGATCTACACCAGCAAGGCCAACGGCGGCAGCGGCGTCTGCGAGAACAACGCCAACTCCACCTGCCTGCCCGCGCCGCTGGACACCACCACCGGCTACCAGTCGTACATCGTGCCGCTGGAGGCCCGGATCGACCTCGGCCACGTGCTGAGCAACGACCCGCGCCCGCACTTCGTGCACCAGTCGAACCTCTCCGAGGACCGCATCCTGTACCCGGTGCTGGAGAAGATCCTCGGCACCTACCGCTCGCTGTACGCCGACAACGCCCCGATCGTGAACCTCGGCGAGCGCGAGATCGGCCAGGAGTTCCAGAAGCGCGCGGCCTGGGACAAGGCGGTCGCCGCCGGCCAGGTCACCGCCTACAAGATCGGCAACACCGTCACGGTCAACGCGCCCGCCGGTGTTCAGGTCCAGGCCACCATGCCGACCGGAACTGCTCAGAAGATGGCCATCGGAACGGCCGCCTTCGGTTCGTCCTACGCCGGTACGCTCTCCGGTTGGGCGTCCCCGGGCGCCCTGCAGAGCGGCATCACCCTGCAGCTCCCGTCCGGCAGTGCGCCGGCCGCCCCGGCCGCCGTCGCCCCGAACGTGGCCGCCAAGTCCGTCCCGGCACCGGCGCCGACGGACAAGAAGGTCGTGCCGCAGGGCGTCGCCACCCCGGTCCCGGCCGGCCCGGGCGACGTCACCCGCAAGCCCGCCCAGTCCCTCGTCCCCGGCAGCGGCACCCCGGTGCCCGGCAAGGACGTCGTCCAGGGCGCGAAGACCCAGGGCAACGGTGCCCCGGCCGGTAACGGCCAGAACGGCTCCGGCAAGGCCTCTGGGGGGACGGCCTCGCACGGCACCACCACCACCGGACGCCCCGGCAACCGGTAATCCGTAGCACCCCGTGGCGGGGTCGGGCCGGTCGCCTGGCCCGGCCCCGCCACGGCTCCCGCTCCGGCCACCCAGGCCGGACAACCGACGCAAGAACAGGAGGGGGGACAGGAGATGCGCGTCACCCTGCTCACCGAGGGGACGTACCCGCACCAGCACGGCGGCGTGAGCGTCTGGTGCGACCAGCTCGTCCAGGGCATGCCGGACGTCGACTTCGACGTCATCGCCGTCACCGGAACCGGCCAGGAACCGCTGGCCTGGGAGCTGCCCGCCAACGTACGGTCGGTCACCACCGCACCGCTGTGGGGCCCGGCCTCCGAGGCCCGGGCGCCGCGCGGCAAGGAGATGCGCCGCTTCCTCAACGCGTACGAGCGCTTCCTGCACTCCATCCTCGACCCGGTCTACACCACCCACTTCGGCACCGAGCTGTACGGCTTCGCCGACCTCGCCCGGCGCGGGCTGCTCAGCCCGGCGCTGCGCAGCGAGCGCGCCCTGCGCACCCTCCAGCACGTGTGGACCCGCGACTACCTGCCCACCGCGGTCTCCCGGCCCACCCTGCACGACGCGTTGAACGCCACCGACCTCCTGGAGCACGCGCTGCGGCCGCTCTCGGTCGACCCGCCCACCGACGGCGTCGCCCACGCGGCCAGCGGCGGACTCGCCACCCTGCCCGGGCTGATCGCCGCCCAGCAGTACGGCGTACCGTTCCTGCTCACCGAGCACGGCATCTACCTGCGCGAGCGCTACCTCGGCTACCGCACCGGCCCGTACCGCTGGCCGGTCAAGGCCCTGCTGCTCGGCTTCTACCGGATGCTCGCCGAGGAGAGCTACCGGCAGGCCGCGCTGGTCACCCCCGGCAACCGGTACAACCGGCGCTGGGAGGAGCGCGGCGGCACCCCGTCCCACCACATCCGCACCGTCTACAACGGCGTGGACCCGGCCGCCTTCCCGCCCGCCGGGCCGGAACCCGAGACGCCGACCCTCAGCTGGGCCGGCCGGGTCGACCCGATCAAGGACCTGGAGACGCTGATCCGGGCCTTCGCCATCGTCCACCAGGAGATCCCCGAGGCGCGGCTGCGGCTCTTCGGGGGCACCCCCAAGGGCGGCGAGGCGTACCGGGACGGCTGCATAGCCCTGGCCGCCGAGCTCGGCATCGCCGACTCGGTGGCCTTCGAGGGCCGCGTCGCCGACATCACCGACGCGTACGCGGCGGGCAACGTGGTGATGCTCTCCAGCATCAGCGAGGGCTTCCCGTTCACCCTGATCGAGGCCATGTCCTGCGGCCGCGCCACCGTCTCCACCGACGTCGGCGGCGTGCGCGAGGCGGTCGGCGACACCGGACTGGTCGTCCCGCCGCGCGAGCCCGAGCCGATGGCGGCCGCCGCGATCGAGCTGCTGCGCGACCCCGCGCGGCGCGCCCGGCTCGGCGAGGGCGCCCGACTGCGGGTCATCGAGCAGTTCACGCTCCGCCAGAACATCGACGGCTTCCGGGGCATCTACACCGAACTCCTGGGCACCGCCCGCTGGATGCCCGGCGGCATGGTCGCCGTCACCGACGCCGTCCCCAGCCCGGACTGGGACCAGCAGCTGGCCGCCGCCCGCCCCGAGCCCAGCGAGGTGGGCGCGTGAACGAGCGAACCGTCAGCAGGTGCGCGTTCCGCGAGGTGGGCGCATGAGCGGTCCCATCCGCCTGGTTCCCGACGAGGGCGGCGCGGAGCGGACGATGCAGCTGCGCACCCTGCCGTTGAAGCTCCGCCGCCCCGCACCGTCGGCCGAGCCCGACCCCGCCGAACAGCTCGGCCTCTCCGACGACCCGCTGGACGAACTGGCCGAGCGCCTGCGCGACGTCTGCGCCGACGCCGTCCACCCGTACGAGATCGCGGCCTTCCTGGAGTCCGACGGCCTCTCCGACGAGCAGGCCGCGCTGCTGTACGGCCGCCCCGACGCGTTCACCGTCGCCGAGGAGCTGTTCGAGAAGGTCGAGCGCCGCTACCCCGGCCCGAGCTCCGAGTTCGCCAACCCCTGGCGGGCCGATCCCTGGCGCTGCGTGGTGCGCGGCCTGGTGTTCGCCCTGCCCGGGCTCGGCTACCTGCTCGGTGCCAACCTGTTCGCCACCACCCGGATGCGCTTCGGCCTGCCCTCGGGCATGCTCGCGCTGTCCATCGCCACGCTGGTCAGCTGGGGCTTCAACCAGGCCCTGGCGCACCGCGCGTACCGCTGGCTGAGCCGGCTGCGCCGCCGGGACGCCGCGGTCTGCCTGGCCGTCGGCGCGCCGGTCGGCGCGCTGCTGGCCGCCGCGTCCGCGTACGTGGTCGGCGGTCCGCTCGGCGCCCTGTGGTTCGCCGCGGGCCAGTCCTGCTACCTGGCGGCCGCCACCGCGCTGCTGGTGCTCGGGCGGGAGAAGTTCCTGCTGCTCGCGCTCGCCCCGGCCTCGGTCGGCGCGGGCGTGGTGCTGGCGGTCGACGTCCCGGAGCTGGTCCGGACGGTCGTGCTGCTCGCCTCGGTGGTGCTCGCGGTCGGCCTGGCCGTCCGGGAGCTGCTGGTCGCGGCCCGCGGCGGCGAACGGGACGGCGTGGAGCTGAGGCTGCCGATCCGCCAGGAGGTCCCGCACCTGCTGTTCGGCCTGGCCTGCGGTGCGCTGACGCTGATCGCCGGGCTCGGCGAGACCATCCACCAGGCCGTCCGGACCGCCGGCCCCGCGGTGCACGCCGCGGCCCAGGGCGCGCACGCCGTGCACGAGGTGCGGACCACCCCGACCGGCCCGGCCATGATCGCCCTGACGCTCAGCCTGGGCCTCGCCGAGTGGCTGCTGTTCCGCTACCGGGCGATGGCCGTGGCCGCGCTGCGCACCAGCCACACCACCGGGCAGTTCACCCGCCGCACCGGCGGGATCCTGCTCGGCTGCCTGTTCATCTACCTCACCACCGTGGCCGCGCTGGACGCCGCCGCGACCGTGCTGTGGCCGGGCGCCCCGTCGCTCGGCGTGCCGCAGCTCGGCGCGATGCTGCTCCTGGGCGGCTCGCTCTGGCTGGCGCTGCTGCTGAACGCCTTCGGGTTCAGCTGGAGCACCGCCCTCATCTGTCTGGCCGCCGCGATCGCCGAGAGCGTCGGGCTGCTGACCGGTGCGGACCCGATCGTCCTGCAGCTGATCGGCTGCGGGGCGGCCGCCCTCGTCCTCACCGCAACCGCCGGGCCCGCGCTCGGCCGCACCACCCAACACCGCTGATAATCCGCCTCTTCCGAGGCACCACCGGCCGGTCGTGCTCAGACGTCCGGCCGCTCCCGAAAACGAGAAAGCGAAAACGCATGAGCAGCGTCGCGGTTACCGGAGCCGAGGGCTTCATCGGCTCCCACCTCGTCGAGACCCTGGTCGCCGACGGGCACCACGTCCGCGCGATGGTCCAGTACAACTCCTTCTCCTCCTTCGGCTGGCTGGAGACCCTGGCGCCGGAGGTGCTGGACTCGGTCGAGATCGTCCTCGGCGACGTCCGGGACCCGGGCTCGGTCAACGGCCTGGTCAAGGGCACCGAGGCGGTCTACCACCTGGCCGCCCTGATCGCGATCCCGTACTCCTACAGCGCCCCCCACTCGTACGTGGACACCAACGTCACCGGCACCCTGAACGTCCTGGAGGCCGTGCGCCACCTGGAGATCCCGCGCCTGGTGCACACCTCCACCAGCGAGACCTACGGCACCGCGCAGACCGTGCCGATCACCGAGGACCACCCGATCAACACCCAGTCCCCGTACGCCGCCTCCAAGGCCGGCGGGGACCGGCTGGCCGACAGCTACCACGCCAGCTTCGAGACCCCGGTCGTCACCCTGCGCCCGTTCAACACCTTCGGCCCGCGGCAGTCGATGCGCGCCGTCATCCCGACCGTGATCGCCCAGGTCGCGGCCGGCCAGACCGAGATCACCCTCGGCGACCTGCGCCCGACCCGCGACTTCATGTTCGTCAAGGACACCGCCAACGCCTTCCGCACGGTGGGCACCGCGGCCGCCGAGACCGTGGTCGGCCGGACCTTCAACGCCGGTACCGGCGGCGAGATCTCGGTCGGCGACCTGGTCACCCTGGTCGGCAAGCTGATGGGCGTGGACCTGGTGGTGAAGGAGGACGAGCAGCGCATCCGTCCGACCAACTCCGAGGTCATGCGCCTGGTCGCGGACGCCACCCGGCTGCGCACGGCCACCGGCTGGGCGCCGCAGTTCACGCTGGAGCAGGGCCTGGAGCAGACCATCGAGTTCTTCCGCGACCCGGCCAACCTGGCCCGCTACAAGACCGACATCTACAACGTCTGACCGCCGTAACGATCATGCTCGTCCTGGTTACCAAGGTTCGTGGCCTGCACATCCTTTCCGTGGGGGAAACACCATGCACGCAGTGATCCTGGCCGGCGGTAAGGGCGTTCGACTCCGCCCCTACACCACCGCGCTTCCCAAGCCGCTCGTCCCGATCGGCGACCAGCACGCGATCCTGGAGATCGTGATGCGCCAGCTCGCCGCCTCGGGCTTCAAGACCGTCACCCTGGCCATCGGCCACCTCGGCCACATCATCCGCGCCTACGTCGGCAACGGGTCCCAGTGGGGCCTGCGGGTCGGCTACGCCGTCGAGGACAGCCCGCTCGGCACCATGGGCCCGCTGCTCACCATGCAGGACCGCCTGCCCGAGCACTTCCTGGTGATGAACGGCGACATCCTCACCGACCTGGACTTCGCCGGGGTGCTCAAGCACCACGAGACGTCCGGCGCCCCGCTGACCATCGCCACCTACGCCCGTCAGGTGAAGATCGACTTCGGTGTGCTGACCGCCGAGTCCGGCACCATCACCGGCTTCCAGGAGAAGCCCAGCATCGACTACCGGGTCTCGATGGGCGTGTACGGCGTCTCCCGCTCCGCGCTCGCCAAGTACACCCCGGGCCTGCCGCTGGGCTTCGACGAGCTGGTGCTCGACCTGCTGGCCGCCGACACCCCGCCGGCCGCGTACGACTTCGGCGGCTACTGGCTCGACATCGGCCGCCCGGACGACTACGACCGGGCGAACGCCGAGTTCTCCTCGATCCGCCCGGTCCTGATGCCCTTCGAGTCGGCCGGCACCGTGCCGGGCGTCGCGGAACTGCCGGTCCCGGCCGCCCGCACCGCCCCGGACGACACGGCCGAGCAGCCCGCCGCCGCGGGCGCCGAGAGCGACGGACGGGCCGCGTGAGAATCCTGCTGCTCGGCGGCGACGGCTTCCTGGGCCGTCACGCCACCGACGTCCTGCGGTCACTGCCCGGGGCCACCGTGCTGACCGCGGGCCGGCGGCCCGCCCACGACCTCCGGCTGGACCTGGGCAGCGCCCAGGCCGGCCCGCTCGGCGAGGAACTGGCCGCGCTGGCCCCCGACGTGGTGGTCAACTTCGCCGGCGCGGTGGCCGGCAGCGCGGTCAAGCTCGCCGAGGTGAACGCCCGCGGACCGGCGGTGCTCTGCGAGGCGCTCGCCCTGGGCGCCCCGAAGGCCCGCCTGGTGCACGTCGGTTCGGCCGGCGAGTACGGCGTCTGCGCGGAGGGCGAGTCGCTCTCCGAGCAGGCCGACGCCCGTCCGGTGGGCGTGTACGGCGCGACCAAGCTGGCCGGCTCCCTCGCGGTGGCCGGCTCGCCGCTGGACGCGGTGGTGCTGCGGGTGTTCAACCCGGTCGGCCCGGGCGCCCCGGCGGGCTCGCTGCCCGGCCGGCTGGCGGCCGAACTGCGCCGGGCGGCGCCCGAGGGCGCCGACGCCGTGGTCACGGTCGGGGACCTCTCCGCCTACCGGGACTTCGTGGACGCCCGGGACATCGCCCGGGCGGTCGGCCTCGCCGTCACCGCCGAGGGCCCGCTGCCCCGGGTGCTCAACCTCGCCTCCGGCCGGGCCCAACGGGTCCGGGCGATCGCCGAGGGCCTGGTCGCGGCGTCCGGCTTCACCGGCCGGATCGACGAGAGCGGGGCGGGTTCCGAGCGCTCGGCCGCGGTCTCCTGGCAGCAGGCCGACGTGTCGGCCGCCGCCCGGGAACTCGGCTGGCACCCGGAGACCGGGCTCGCCGACACCCTGCGCGACCTCTGGCTCAGCACCGCCGAGCCGACGCCGACCCCGGTGGTCGCATGACCTCCGGGACCACCCCCGACGGCCGCCTGCTGGTGCCGCTGTACGTCCACCCCGCGGTGGACCCGGCGGCCTGGCGGGCGGTCGCCGCCGCCGACCCCGCCCGGATCGCCGCCGTGGTGCTCAACCTCGCGGACGGTCCGGGCGAGGTTCCGGACCACGTCTTCGCCGATGCCGCCGAGGAACTCCGCGCCGCCGGGCTGCCGTTGGTCGGCTACGCCGACACCGACTACGGCCGCCGGCCGCACGCCGCCGTGGTCGCCGACATCCTGACGTACCGTCAGCGCCACGGCATCACCGGCGTGTACCTCGACCAGGTCGCCACCCACCCGGGCGCGCTGGCGCACTACCGCCGCCTCGCCACGGCGGCCCGGGCGGCCGGCTGCGGCACCGTGGTGTTCGGCCACGGCGAGCACCCGGACCCGGCGTACGCCGAGGTCGGCCTGGCCGACCTGCTGGTCACCTTCGAGGGCGACTGGGACGCGTACCGCGCCATGACCCTGCCGCTGTGGACCGGCCGCCACGCGGCCTCCCGCTTCTGCCACCTGGTCTACGACGTCCCCGCCGAGTCCGCCCGCGACGCCTCCGCACTGATCACCGCCCGGCGAGCCGGCGTCGGCTGCGCCGTACCGGGCGCCGGGGACAACCCCTGGCGTACCCTGCCGCACGGCCTGACCGCCGCTGAACTGACCTGACCCGATCCGGAGTTCGACTACCGTGAACCGCCGTACCCGGCTGCTGCCCGCCGCCATAGCCTTCGCCACCGTCACCGCGCTGCTGGTCAGTTCGTGCAGCAGCTCGGGCTCGGAGGACGACAACGACTCGGCCGACGGCACCCAGAGCGCCTCGCCCACGGCCACCGCGCCGAGCACCCCCGGCACCGCCGCACCCAGCACCCCCGGCACGCCCGGTGACCCCGGCACCACCTCGGCCCCGGGCACCCCGGGCGGCACCACCGCCCCGGGCACCCCGCCGGGCACCACCCCGCCCGGCACCACCACCCCGCCGGCGGCCGGCGCCCGCTGGCAGCCCACCCCGGGCCTGACCTGGCAGTGGCAGCTCGGCGGCGGCCCCGTGGACCAGTCGGTGGACGTGCCGGTCTACGACATCGACGGCTTCGAGAACGACGCCTCGGTGGTCGCCGCGCTGCACGCCAAGGGCCGCAAGGTGATCTGCTACATCAACGCCGGCTCCTGGGAGGACTTCCGCCCCGACTCCGCGGCCTTCGCCAAGGCCCTGCAGGGCTCGGACACCGGCTGGAAGGGCGAGAAGTGGTTCGACATCCGCAAGCTCGACCAGCTCCGGCCGCTGATGGCGGCCCGCTTCGACATGTGCAAGAGCAAGGGCTTCGACGCCATCGAGCCGGACACCATCGAGGCCTACAACCAGAACAGCGGCTTCCCGCTGACCCCGGACGACCAGATCAAGTACAACCGGATGCTGGCCCAGCTCGCCCACGAACGCGGCCTCGCCATCGGCCTCAAGAACGACCTGGACCAGATCTCCGCGCTGCTGCCGGACTTCGACTTCGCGGTCAACGAGGAGTGCTCGCAGTTCGACGAGTGCGACCGGGTCGCGCCCTTCGTCAAGGCGGGCAAGGCGGTCTTCCACGTCGAGTACAAGCTCGACACGGACCAGTTCTGCGCCAAGACCAAGGCCCTGGGGTTCAGTTCGATGCAGAAGAAGCTCGACCTCAACGCCTGGCGCAAGCCCTGCTGAGGCCGTCACTTCCCGTCGCGCGGGTGACCCTCACCGGGGCCACCCGCGCGAGGGTCACTTGACCGCCAGCCAGACGACGGCGCCCAGGACGACCAGGGCGACGACGGCGATCAGTGCGATCACGCCGGTGCGACTGCCGCCGGTCTTGCTGCTGCCGTAGGTGGAGACGGAGCCCGGTGCCGGACGCGCCGGGCTCTCGTCGACGAACGCCCGGAACATCTGGGTGTTACCGGCGGGGTCGTAGTCGTTGTCAGCCATGGCAGGGACTCTAACGAATCCGCCCACCTCAGGCACACCCCGGACCCCTCTCCAGGCGAACCCGCCACCCGCGCGTGCGACGGCGGTACGACCGGATCGTGAAATCCGTGTGACCGACGGAATGGCCCGCCGCACAGGCCTGGTTGACTGCGGGCATGACCGGAAACCAGAGCCGGGTCCGCCTCGGCACCTCCGACCTGTCCGTCCACCCGCTCTCCCTCGGCGGCAACGTCTTCGGCTGGACCGCCGACCAGCAGCAGTCCTTCGCCGTGCTCGACGCCTACGCCGCCGCGGGCGGCAACTTCGTCGACACCGCCGACGCCTACTCCGCCTGGGCACCCGGCAACACCGGCGGCGAGTCCGAGACGGTGATCGGCAACTGGCTGCGCAGCCGGGGCAACCGCGACGACATCGTGATCGCCACCAAGGTCGGCAGCCACCCCGAGGCGACCGGCCTGGCCGCGGCCACCATCAAGTCCTCCGTCGAGGGCTCGCTGCGCCGCCTGGGCGTCGACCACATCGACCTCTACTACACCCACCGGGACGACGACACCCCGGTCGAGGAGTTCGTGACGGCGCTGGACGAGCTGGTCCGCGCGGGCAAGGTCCGGGCGGTCGCCGCCTCCAACATCTCCGCCGAGCGGCTCGCCGAGGCGCTGTCCTTCGCCGAGCGCGAGGGCCTGGCCGGGTACGTCGCGGTCCAGCCCCACTACAACCTGGTGTCCCGGGGCACCTTCGAGGGCCCGCTGGCCGAGGTGGTCGCCGAGCACGGCCTCGCCACCGTGCCCTACTACGCGCTCGCCTCCGGCTTCCTCACCGGCAAGTACCGCCCGGGCGGCCCGGGCGTCGACAGCGCCCGCGCCGAGGGCGCCACCCGCTACCTCGCCGAGCCGCGCGGCCCCAAGGTCCTGGCGGCCCTCGACGAGGTCGCCGCCGACCACGGCGTCGAGCCCGCCACCGTCGCCCTCGCCTGGCTCGCCGCCCGCCCCACGGTCGCCGCCCCCATCGCCAGCGCCCGCACCGTCGACCAGCTCCCCCCGCTGCTCGCCGCCGCCGCCCTCACCCTCACCCCCGCCCAGACCGCCCTGCTCACCTACGCCTCCGCCTGAGCACGCGCCGGGCCCCCGACAGCGGCGTGCTGTCGGGGGCCCGGTGTGCTCCCCGGCTACGGCCGCCCGAAGTGGGTCGGGTAGTAGCCCGAGTTGAGCGTCGATATCCGAACGGTCTTGCCCGGCCGGGGTGCCTCGACGAACTTTCCGCCGCCCAGGTAGATCCCCACGTGGTGGATCCCCGAGGCCCGGCCGCTGTCCGACCAGAACACCAGGTCACCGCGGCGCAGTTGGCCCGCGCTGATCGGCGTGGTCGCCGCGTACTGGTCGTCGGCCACCCGGGGCAGGCCTATCCCGCTGCGCCGGAAGGCCTGCTGGACCAGCCCGGAGCAGTCGTAGCCGGACGGGCCGTCACCGCCCCAGACGTACGGCTTGCCCAGCTGGGCGAGCGCGTAGTCGACGGCCGCCTCGGTGGTCCCGGCGGTCGGGGTGGTGTCCGGGGACGGGCGGCTGCCCGACCCGCCGGAGCCCTGGTCCGATCCGCCGCCGGACTGGCCGGTGCGACTGGCGTAGACGTCGTAGTGGCTGGTCCAACGCCACTCGCCGCTACCGTTCTTGAACCAGTACTTCGACCCGTCCCAGCCCTGGCGCGGGCCCCAGGAGGAGGCCGAGCCGTTCGAGACGGTCTTCGAGCCGGACGAACCGGAAGAGCCGGATGAACCGGATGAACCGGACTGGCCGGTGCGACTGGCGTAGACGTCGTAGTGGCTGGTCCAACGCCACTGACCGCTGCCGTTCTTGAACCAGTACTTCGACCCGTCCCAGCCCTGCTTGCCGGCCGCCGCCTGCGCGGAGCCCGCACCGGCCGTCAGGCCGACCACGCCGGCGCCCGCCAGCACGGTGGTGGCCAGGCAGGTACTTCGCACGGCCCGGTGTATTCGGCTGCCACCGCCGACCGCGGCGTCCCGGGCGGTGCGCGGCCGGGCCGCGCAGTTCGGGCAGCCGCAGCCCGTGATCGCGGGGATGCTGCCCAGGCGCTCCTCGAAGCCGATCAGACCGGGATCGGCGTCGGAGCCGGTGCCGGGTTCGGCGTACGCGCCGGTGGCTATCCTCATGCGGGTCGTCCTTCCTTCCGCCCGGCCCGGGCGGCCGGGGGCGGTACCGAGGCGGCCACTCCGGCCGGGGCGACGAAGGCGACCAGCAGCTGTTCCATCAGCGCGCTGCGGGCGGCCTCGTCCAGTTCGTGCGCGGTCGCGCGCTCCAGGCGCCGGACGGCCAGCGCCGCCGCCTCCACCGCGTCGTCGACCAGGACGGTCCGCAGGCCCGCGTCCAGGTCCGCCAGCCGGCGGCGGCGCATCGACTCGGCCACCTCGGGCGCGTAGTCCAGCGCCAGCGGCTGCACCGAGTAGACCTCCAGGCCCGCCGGGGCCGCCTCGGCGGCCAGCGCCCGGGTCAGCTCGTCGGCGAACCACTGCCCGTCGCGCAGCGCCGGGCCGGGCGCCGCGTTGCTGTCGCACGGCAGGGTGGAGGCGGTGCGGGTGAGCACCGCCTGGACCTGCTCGCGCAGGTAGCCCTCGTGGTCCTCGATCGCCAGCAGCGCCCGCGCGGTGTCCTTGACCCGCCAGACGATCAGCAGCCGGACCACGATCGGGGTGCCGGTGCGGTCGACGACCTTGACCGGCTCGCTGCGCCAGTGCCGCAGCCGCACGTCGACCCGGCGGCGGCGCAGCAGCGGGTTGACCCAGACCAGGCCGGTTCTGCGCACCGTGCCCCGGTAGCGGCCCCAGCGGCTCAGCACCCGGGTCTCGCCGCCCGCGTTGGCCAGCAGGCCGGCCAGGGCGAGCACCACCAGCAGCCCGGCGGCGCTGACCGCGGCGATGGCCGGGGCGTCGATCCCGGCCCGGCCGCTCGCCAGCGCGGCGGGGCTGCGCAGTTCGGGCAGCCCGTCCCAGTGCGGGAGGACGCCGGTGCGCAGCAGCACGTAGCCCACCGCGGCCAGGCCGAGCAGCACCACCAGCAGCGCGACCCAGCCGGGCAGGACGGCGGCGGTGTGCTCCCGCAGCGCCCGGTCCGCCCGCGGGGGGCGGCGCGAGGTGGTGACGGCGGAGGCATCGGCCGGGCCGAGCTCGGGGAGCTCGACGGTCTCCGGGGCGACGGCCTCCAGCGGGTCCCGCCGGTCGACGGGACCGGCCGGGGACGGCGCGGGGACGACCGCCAGCGGGGCCGTGGCCGGACCGCCGTCGACCGGGCCGGCCGGGCCGACCGGCTTGGATGCCTTGACGGTCGAGACCTTGGGCAGCGGGCTGGCGCCGGAGGCGGAACGTTCCGGCAGGGCCGGGGGGAACGCCTTGGGCAGGTGGTCGGGTCGCTGCGAAGAATCGCGGGTGACGTCCATGCACGGATCCTCTGGGTCTGGTGTGTCGCGCAACGGGCGGCCCGGATCTGACGGGCAGTGCCAGAGTCAGGCTAAGTTCATACGTCATCAAATGCGACATTTGAGCCGAGGTGTGTCGACAATTGCTGACGAATCGTCCAAAGCTGACCTGACGCGCAGGCACATGGTCGGGTGGTCGGGACGGTTCGGCGCAGGTCAGCGCCGTCGGGCACCGGATCCACGGGCGAACACCCGACGGGTGATCAGCCCGATTCCGGCGAGCACCAGCAGCACCCCGGCGAGCAGGCCGTGCCGGCCGGCCTCCCGGGGCCGGGCGGCCGCCGCCCCTTCGGCCGGGGGCGCCGGCAACGGCCGGGCAGCGGTGCCGCTCGCCCTGGATCCTTCCTGGTCAGCGGCCGACAGCGGCACGGCGGCGACCTCCGACGGGGACGCGGCCACCGGGGCCGGGCTGCCGCCGGGCGAGGCGGCCAGGGCTCTCGACGAGCCGACGCCCGGGGACGGCACCGCACTCCCGGACGGCGGGGCCGGGACGGCGGAACCGGCGGGAACGAACGGAACCGGCGGACGGGCCGAGGCGCCGGACCCGGTGGAGGCGCCGGGGGACGTCGGGGCGGCCGAGACCCCCGCCGGGACCGCAGGGACGGACGTCACCGACGGCGCCGGCACCGGGGGCACCGCCGGCGCCACCAGCACCGACGGCGCCACCGGCGGCACGACGATCGGCAGCAGCCCCACCGGGATCGGCGGGAACACCGGCACCTCGGTCGGACTCGGCGACCCGACGGCCGTCGGCGCCACCACCGCCGACGGCGCAGCCGAAGCCGAAGCCGACGGGCTCGCACTCACGCTCGCACTCGCCGCCACGGATGCCACCCCACCCGCCCCCGACGGAACCGCCCCTGACGGACCGACCACCGAAGGACTCACCGCCGAAGGGCCGACCACGGACGGACCGGCCGCGGACGGACTGACCGCCGGAGAACTGACGACCGGCGCACTGACCGCCGGAGGACTGACCGCCGGAGAGCTCGCCGCCGAAGGGCTCGCCACCCCCGCAGCCGCCACCCGCACCCGCACCGGATCCGCCGAAGTCCCGTTCCCCGCGCGGTCGGTGACCGTGACGGTCAGCCACTGTTCCCCGTCCGTCAGGTCCCGGCCGGCGGTGCAGCTCCAGCTCCCGTCCAGCGCCGCCGTGGCCCCGCAGAGCACCGTACGGTCGCCGCCCGCCGTCGGAGCGGCCGCGACCTGCACGTTCGCCCCCGCTTCGGCCCGTCCGGCGAGCTTGGGCCGGCTGACCCGCAGGACCTCCCCGGGAGCGGGCGCGGTGAGCACCGGCTTGTCCGGCGGCACGGTGTCCACGACCAGCGCGACCGGCTGTCCGGCCGTCCGGTTCCCGGCCGCGTCGACGGCGACGGGGGCGAGCTGGTGGCTGCCGTCGGCCAGGTTCTCGACCGGCAGACAGGACCACCCGCCGTCCGGGCGGACCGCGCTGCTGCACAGTTCGGCGGAGGCGGAGGCGGGGGTGGACGCGGGGGCGGACCGGTCGGTGACCGAGACGGTGCTGCCGGCCTCGCCGGTGCCGGTGAGTTGCAGCCCCGGGTCATTGGTGTAGGCGGGGAGGGTGAGCACCGGCGCGGTCGGCGGGGTGGTCTTCACGGTGACCTTGGCGGGCTCGCCGCGCAGCACCACGCCGCCGGTGGTGGTCTCCACCGGGGTCAGGGAGTGCGGCCCGGCGGCGAGCGCGCTGCCGGGGCGGCAGGACCAGTCGCCCTTGCGCTCGACCTTGGCTCGGCAGAGCACGGTGTCGCCGTCCCGGATCTCCATCGAGGCGCCGGCGACGGCGCCCTCACCGCTGATCCTGGGGCGGGCGTCGGCCAGCACGGTGCCGTCGACCGGCTCGGCGACCTCGGGCCGGGCGGCGCCGACGGTCAGCCTGATCCGCTGGTCGGAGACCTCCCCGGAGTCGGCGAAGCCGCCGGAGGGCACGAGTTGGCTGGTGTCGCGGCCGATCCGCAGCCGGGCCCAGGTGTCGCCGGAGGCGGCGCCGGCCGGCACGGTCCACTCCAGCGTCGCGGTGTCGGCGCCGGCCGGGATCTCGGTCTGCACCCGGTCGGCGGGGTCGAACCGGCCGCTGTGGTCGAAGTCGATCCAGCCGGCCAGGGTGGCGGGCTGGTCGCCCACCGCGACCGGGACGGTGACCCGGTAGTACCGGCCGATGGCGGCCTCGTCGGGGAAGCCGAGCGAGGGGTCGGCGCCCTGGTACTCGCCGCGGCCGGGCTGGAGTTTGGGCGGCGGCGGGCTGCCGGACGGGCCGGCGGGCAGGCTCGCGAAGGGGTTGCCGCGCCGGACCGCGTCGTGGTCGAGCTCGACCAGCGGCCGGTCGGCCGTGACGGCGGGGCGGCGGCGGTCGCGGTGGCCGGGGCCGGTGGCGTCGGCGCCCAGGAAGAGGTCGGAGAGCACGTGCGAGGCGTTGCCGTAGGCCTGCGGCGCGGTGCCGAGGTCCTCGTCCACGGTGACGGTGTAGGCCTGCCGCAGGACGGGCGGCGCGGTGGTGCTGCCGGCCCGGGGGGTGGAGCGCTGCTCGATCCGGAACACCGCGGTGCGGACCGGCCCGGTGAGTTCCAGGGTGCCCTCGGCGGCGGAGCCCGCGGCGGCGTCGGTGGAGCCGTCGGTGCCCGCGGGTGCCAGGGCGTTGCCGTCGACCGTCCAGCCGGGCCAGTCGGTGCGCCCGATCAGGCCGGGGGCGGCGGGGGATCCGCCGGTGAGGGTCAGTCGGGCCGCGGTGCTGGTGGTGCCGGAATTCCCGGTGGCGACGGCGGCGAGTCCGCTGAGGTGCAGCCGGGGATTGCGGACCGGCCGGGAGAAACCCAGCCGGAGGGTTCCGACGGTCCGCCAGGAACCGTCCGTCTGCGGACGGTCGGGGGTGAGGAGGAAGGTCTGGGCCGGGTCTCCGGCGTGCATTCCGTCCGCGTACCCGACGGAACGCCCCCCTCCGGAACGATCGGCCAATCGGCCCGCCTCGGCGGTGACCGCCGTTCCGGTTTCGGCCGTGAGGTCGAACTGGACGGAGAGTCCGGAGGGCAGTACCGCCCGGTGTTCGGCCGACCAGGAATCAGGGGCCTGCCGGGCCGCCGAGAGCGGGGCGTTCCAACCGTTCAGCGCCCCGGCCGTGAGAACGGCCAGGACGGCAGCTGTGCGGGGAAACTGTCGGCTCATCCGGCTCTCCTTCACGGTCGGCTGCCGGGGCGGCGGGCAGTCCGGGCACAAGATCCGACAAAACGGAATCACGATCCTGGACCGGTCATACTCCGACACCTGCGCTTTTGGCCGCGTCCCACCCGATTGGCGGCCATCCGGGCGGCAGGACGGGATGTACCCGAAACGACTGCATTTCATCCATTAGGCGGTAATGGATCCCGCCGGGAACGCCCGGACCCACCCGAATGGCGGAGAGAGGGTAATTCCGGCTGATCAGACGGACACCAGTGTCCGGTACCTGACCATTCATCGAGGAACTCTGTTCGAATTACCCACCCGCTCAGTAGAGTCGGGCACCGTGACTATGGACCCCGTACTCGTCAAGCGCAGTTTCGCCGCGGTGGAGCCCCACGGCCCGGTCGTCGCCGAATACTTCTACCAGCACCTGTTCGAGCACAATCCCGGCGTCCGCGGCCTCTTCGCCGAGCACCTGGGCGAGCAGCAGGACCGGCTGTTCGCCGCCCTCGGCGTGCTGGTCACCCACCTGGAGGACACCGACACCGTGGTCGGCCTGCTCCGCGACCTCGGCGCGCGGCACGCCCGGTACGGCGCGCTGGTGGAGCACTTCCCGGCGGTCGGCGCGAGCCTGCTCGCCACCCTCGCCCACTACGCCGGCGACGCGTGGACCCCGGAGGCCGAGGCCGCCTGGACCGCCGTCTACGGAGTGGTCAGCGACACCATGGGCGCGGCCCTCACCGAAGCCCGGTCGGTCTAGCCGGGAGCGGCGTGGTGGCCTTCGACCCCGCGGTCATCCGCGCCAGCTTCGCCGTCGTGGAACGCCGGGCCGACCACCTGACCACCTACTTCTACGCCCACCTGTTCAGCCACAACCCCGGCCTGCGTCCGCTCTTCCCGGCCCAGTTGCACGAGCAGCGGGACCGGCTGTTCGCCGCGCTCACCCGGATCGTGCGGCAACTGGACGACCCCGAGCGGCTCACCGCGTACCTGCGGGCGCTCGGGCGCGACCACCGGAAGTTCCAGGCCGCGCCCGAGCACTACCCGGCCGTCGGGGCCAGCCTGATCGCCGCGCTGCGGCAGTGCTCCGGCCACTCCTGGACACCGGAGACCGAGAAGGCCTGGTCCGAGGCCTACACCGTGATCGCCCGGATCATGTGCGGGGCCGCCGGGGAGCTCCCGGAGCACCACCCCGCCTGGTGGGAGGCCGAGGTGGCCCGCCGCCGCCGGGCCGCGCCCGACCTGGTCGTGCTCACCCTGGCCCCGATGCGCCCGTACCCCTTCACGGCCGGCCAGTACGTCACCCTCAGCAGCCCCCGCAGGCCCCGGGTCTGGCGGCCGTACTCGCTCGCCAACGCCCCGCGCCCGGACGGCAGCCTGGAACTGCACGTGCGGCGGGTGCCCGGCGGGCTGCTCAGCCCGGTCCTGGTGGAGGACGTGATGCCCGGCGAGCTGCTGCGGCTCGGACCGCCGCTGGGCGAGGCCGTGCTCGCCCCCGCCTCGGACCGGCCGCTGCTGCTGGTCGCCGCGGGCAGCGGCTGGGGGCAGACCAAGGCGCTGCTGGAGGAGCTCGCCGCCGGGCAGCCGGAGCGGGTGGCCACCGTGCTGCTGGCCGCCCGGTCGACGGCGGGGCAGTACGACCTGGACACCGTGCGGCGGATGCTCACCCGCCAGGCCCGGCTGCGGGTGCTGACCGCCGCCCCCGACCGGCCCGCCGGTCCGGGCGCGACCACCGCGCTGCTGCGGGAGACGCTGCTCGGGCAGGGCGACTTCACCGGCTGGGAGGTCCACCTCTCCGGGCCGCCGGAGCTGGTCGCCGAGCTCGCCGGACTGCTGCTCGCCCTGGGGGCCGCCCCGGAGCTGGTCCGGCACGACCCGGCGCCGGTGACCTTCAACCGGGCCCGGCCGCTGACCAGCTCGGACTGGTTCCTGGACCGCCGGGACGTGCCCTGGATCAACCGGACCGACCTGGAGTGACCAGCGCCCGCTCAGCGGCGGAAACCGTGCCCGGAAACGGAGAAGCCCCCGGCCGGTGGCCGGGGGCTTCTCGCTGGTGCGCTCAGCAGGATTCGAACCTGCAACCTCTTGATCCGTAGTCAAGTGCTCTATCCGTTGAGCTATGAGCGCAAGGAACGGGCGAACCCGATCTTGCGGAGTTTGGTGCGCTCAGCAGGATTCGAACCTGCAACCTCTTGATCCGTAGTCAAGTGCTCTATCCGTTGAGCTATGAGCGCTCGCCCTGGTGAACCATGCCCCCGGGGCGTTGCGTGGACAACATTACATGACCTGCGACGTAGGACGAAATCGATTGATCCGACCCCGGGAAGGCCACCCCGGGCCCCGTCCCGGCCGGCCGGCGAACGGGCCCCGGACATGCGAAGAGCCCCGCCGACGTGATCGTCGACGGGGCTCCCCGGCTGGCGGAGGCTGAGGGATTTGAACCCTCGATCAGGAATAACCCCGAAACCGCATTAGCAGTGCGGCGCCATAGACCGGACTAGGCGAAGCCTCCCCACATGGACCGTACCCGCGCGAGCGGACCCGTTCCGTGTGTCAGTGATGATGCCACAACCGTGGGGCTCGGCACCAACCACCGCCAACGTTACTAGGCGGGTCACTCCCGCCGCAAAGAAGAATGAGATACTGCCGACTCCGGAGGAGCTGCCTTGAGCCGAGGAGACCTGTCGACGTGAGCAGCAGGCCGATCCGAGGCGCTGCTCGCCTCGACGCCATACTCGACGCCCTGCCCGAAGCGTTGTTGCTGGTGAACAGCAACGGCACCGTGGTGGACGCCAACAGCGCAGCGGTCCAGGCGCTGCAGGCGCCCGGCACCTCGCTGGTCGGCATGGGCGTGCTCGGCCTGCTGCCCGAGTTCGATCCCAGCCGGATCCCGGGCTCGATGCGCCCGGCCACCCGCGACGCCGACGCCCTGGACCGTCCGGTCCGGATGACCGCCCACCGCACTGACGGGACGACCTTCCCGGTCGAGGTCTCCGGCAACGACTTCGCCACCGACGGCGGCGACGGCTACGGACGCTCCCCCTACGAGCCCTACCGCGACGGCCCCCGCGCCTCCTCGTCCTCCGACCTGCTCCTGCTGCTGGTCCGCGACCTCTCCGGGCGGCTCGGCGTCGAGACCGAACTGCGCCGCCAGCACAAGCAGACCGAGATGATCCTGCGGGCCGCCGCCGAGGGCGTGCTCGGCGTGGACCTCGAAGGCCGCTGCGTCCTGGTCAACCCGGCCGCCGCGCACATCCTGGAGTACCGGGCGAGCGAGCTGGGCGGGCGCGAACTGCACCCGCTGATCCAGCACTCCCGGGCCGACGGCACCCCGCTGGCGCTGGAGGAGTCCGCACTGCTGGACACCCTGACCTCCGGGCGCAAGCACCGGGTGCGCGGCACCGTGCTGTGGCGCAAGGACGGCCGCCCGGTCACCGTCGACCTCACCACCGCCCCGGTCCGGGACGGCGACGAACTGGTGGGCGCGGTGATGACCTTCACCGACCGCAGCCGCGAACTCGCCCTGGTCGCCCGCAACGAGCACCTCACCGCCGTCCTGGAGAACGAGCTCGGCGGCGCGCTGAGCGCGCTGAACCAGCGGCTGGACCGCCTCGCGGCCGACCCCGCCGGGCAGCTCTGGCCCGAGGCCAACTGGACCCTGCGCCGGCTCGCCGACGAGTGCCGCCGGTTCGGCAAGCTGATCGACGGCGTGCTGGAGCACCAGCGCTCCGAGGCCGGCGAGGGCGCACCGGCCGAGGGCCGGGACGGCAAGGACACCAAGGAGACCAAGGACGGCAAGGGCGGGCGCCGGACCGCGAAGCAGGTCCCGGTCGGCCTGGACAAGGTGGTCCGCCGGGCCGTCGAGGAGGCCGGCGAGCTGGTCGGCCCCGGCCGGGTGCGCTTCTCGGTGCACGCCGCCGCGGTCGAGGTGATCGCCGACGAGCGGCGACTCGCCCAGGCGCTGGCCCACCTGGTCGCCGACGTCAGCGGCACCGGCCTCGCGCTGGACGCCCCCACCGCCCCCTCCCCCGGCCTGTCCGTCCCCGGCCTGTCCGTGCCCGGGCTGGGCGGCCCGCCCACCCCGCCGGCTCCCGCCGAACCGCCGACCGTCGTCCTGGCCGCCGCCCAGCGCGGCGAGGTCGCCCGGGTCGAGATCCGCGGCCCCGGCGTCGGCGGCAGCCCCGTCCACCTGCCGATAGCCCGCGCGGTGGTCGAGCGCCACGGCGGCGTGCTCCAGCCGCACGAGCTGCCCGGCAAGGCCGGCACCACCTACGTGGTCGAGCTGCCGCTGGACCCGGCCGCCGCGAAGGCCGCCGCCGAACGCGCCTCCGCCGAGGGCCGCTCGGACCGGCCCAAGGAGGGCGACAGCGCCGTCCTGCCCGAGCTGCCGGGCATCCCGCAGCTGCCCACCAGCGGCGACGCCGCCGGATCCGCCCGGCCCGCCCCCGCCTCCGGCACCCCGACCCCCACCGGCACCCCGACCGGCCCCGGCCGCCCCGGCGACGCACCGGTCACCCGGGAGGCCGCCGAGCCTGAGCAGGCACCCGCCGAGGAGGCCCCGGCCGAGCGCCGCGGCCGCCGCGGCCGGCCCGCCATCGAAGCCGGACCCTCCGGGAGCTCCGACCCGACCGCTCCCGCCGACCAGTGGCCGAACGCCCCCGCCCGGGTCGAGCGGGCCGTCCCCGAGCAGTGGAACGGCACCGGCAACGACCCCGCCTACGGCCGCCCCGGCCCGGCCGCCCCGGAGGCGGCGCAGAGCGACCCCTGGGGCAAGGACGACGGCCGCTCCGGCCCCGCCTACGCCGTACCCGTGGAGGGCGCGCGCCCGGCGCAGGGCCGGCCGGCCGGCCGTGAGCCGCTGGCGCTCGGCCCGGCGCCCGCCGCCGCCCCCGCCGACGCTCCTACGTCCGCGCCCACGTCCGCTCCCGTCGAACCGCCGCCGAACGGCGCCGCCGAGGACGGCGGCGAGGCCAAGCCGCGCAGACGCCGCGCCCTGCCCTCCGCCGAGGACTCCTCGGGCGGCTTCGCGCTCCCCGGCGTGGGCGACACCCCGGTCTACCCCGGCCTGGAACACGCCCTGCCCGCCGGTCCGGCACCCGCCCCGGCCGAACCCGCCGTCGCACCGACCGGGCGCCGCCGCCGGCTCTCCGTACCGCCCGGGCCCGGCGCCGACGCCCCGGCCGGAGCACCCGCTGCGCAGACCGGCGGCGCGCTGGAGCCGGCCCGGCCCGCGCTGCCCGCTGCCGAGGAGCCGGGCGGACCCCGCCCGGTCGGCAGCGGACTGGCCGAACTGGCGCCGCCGCGACCGTCCGCCGCCCCGGTGCCCGTCGCCCCGCAGCCGCCCGTACCGGCCGCGCCGCGCGCGCTGGCCGAACTGCCCGCCGCCCGGAGCGACCGCCCGGACGCCGAGCAGCCGCAGGCCGCGTCCGGTGAACTGGCCAACACCCGCCGGCTGCTGGTCTGGCCCGAGCCCGACCCGGCCACCGGCCAGGCGCTCCAGGCCCGCGGCTACCTGCCGGTGATCGTCCGCTCCCGCGAGGAGGTGGACGCCCAGGCGAACGCCTTCCCGGCGGCGCTCTTCGTCGACCCGCTGACCGGCCCGATCACCCGCACCGCGCTGCAGTCGCTGCGCACCGCGGCGCTCAACAGCCGGGTCCCGGTGCTGGTGACCGCGGGCCTCGGCCAGGCCACCCGGGACGCCGCGTACGGCGCCGACCCGGCCGTGCTGCTGCGCGCCCTGGCCCCGCGCGACGGCGAGCACCACGCCCCGCGGGTGCTGCTGGTCGAGGGCGACCCGGACATCGCCGCCGCCATGATCAGCAGCCTGGAGCGGCGCGGCATGCACGTCGAGCACGCGGTGGACGAGAACGACGCCGTCGCCCGGGCCAGCAGCGTGCAGCCCAACCTGGTGGTGATGGACCTGTTCCAGATCCGCCGCCGCCGGATCGGACTGCTGGACTGGCTGCGCGCCAACGACCGGCTGCACCGCACCCCGCTCGTGGTCTACACCTCGGTGGACCTCGACCCGCGCGAACTGCCCCGGCTGCGCACCGGCGAGACGGTGCTGTTCCTCGCCGAGCGCTCCACCAGCGAGGACGTCCAGTCCCGGATCGTCGACCTGCTCGGGCGGATCGGCGCGATGGGCGAGGCGGGCGTCGCCGCCGCGGGCTGAGCCCGGACGTGCCGGAGGGCCGGCCCCCGTTCGTACGGGGGCCGGCCCTCCGGTGTGTCCGCTACTCCTTGCCGAGCGTGGTGACGTCCAGCTCGTCGGCCGCGTAGCTGGCCCGGATCACCTTCTTGTCGAACTTGCCGACCGAGGTCTTCGGGACGGACTCGACGATCGCCCAGCGCTCCGGCAGCTGCCAGGAGGCGATCCGCTCGGCCAGGAAGGCCCGCAGGTCCCTGAGCCCGACGGCGGCACCCGGGCGCAGCACCACGGTGGCCAGCGGGCGCTCGCCCCACTTCTCGTCCGGCACCGCGACCACGGCGGCCTCGGCCACCTCGGGGTGGCCCATCAGGGCGTTCTCCAGCTCGACGGAGGAGATCCACTCGCCGCCCGACTTGATGACGTCCTTGGCCCGGTCGGTGAGGGTCAGGTAGCCGTCGGCGGTGATGGTGCCCACGTCGCCGGTGCGCAGCCAGCCGTCCTCGGAGAACTTGTCCTCCGGGCGGACCGGGTCCTGCCCGGCGCCGCCGTAGTAGGCGGCGGCGATCCACGGGCCGCGGACCTCCAGTTCGCCGGCCGAGACGCCGTCGTGCGGCATCCGCTCGCCGCCCGGGCCGATCAGCCGGGCCTCGACCGAGGCCGGGAAGAGGCCCTGGGTGATCCGGTACGGCCACTCCTCCTCGGGGGTGAGGCCGCCCGGCGGCTGGGCGAAGGAGCCGAGCGGGGAGGTCTCGGTCATGCCCCAGGCGTGCAGCACCCGGATGCCGTGGCGGTCGTCGTAGGCCTTCATCAGCGACGGCGGGCAGGCGCTGCCGCCGATGACGACCATGCGCAGGCTGGAGGTGTCGTAGTCGCCCGCGTCCAGCTCGTCCAGCAGGCCGCTCCAGATGGTCGGGACGGCGGCGCTGACGGTGGGACGGACGGCGGCGATCATCTCGGCCATCGGCTTGGGCTGGAGGAACCGGTCCGGCATCAGCAGGTTGGCGCCGGACATGAAGGCGGCGTGCGGGATGCCCCAGGCGTTCACGTGGAACATCGGGACCACCGGCAGGGCGGTGTCGCGCGGGGTGAAGGCGAAGTTGTCGCCGGTGTTGACCTGCATGCAGTGCAGGTAGATCGACCGGTGGCTGTAGAGCACGCCCTTCGGGTCCCCGGTGGTGCCGGAGGTGTAGCAGAGCACGGCGGCCCGGCGCTCGTCGATGTCCCGCTGCCACGGGAAGTCGGTGGGCCGGTCGGCGATCAGCTCCTCGTAGTCGTGCACGCCGCCGGCGAAGCCGGCCAGCACCGAGCGGTCGCCGGGGCCGGCCACCACGATGTGCTTGAGCGTGGGCGCGAGCTGCGGCAGCACGGCGGCGAGCAGCGGCAGGACGCTGCCGTTGACGACGATCACGCGGTCGGCGGCGTGGTCGATGATGAAGGACAGCTGCTGGGCGGGCAGCCGCAGGTTCAGGGTGTGCAGCACGGCGCCCATCGCCGGGACGGCGAGGTACGCCTCCAGGTGGAAGTCGTTGTTCCACATCAGCGTCGCGACCCGGTCGTCGCCCGTCACCCCGAGCTCGTCGCGCAGCGCGTGCGCCAGCTGCGCGGCGCGCGCGCCCACCTCGGCGTAGGTCCGGACGACCGGACCGGTCGCGTCCCAGGTGGTGACGGTGGAACGGGCGTGGACGGTGGACCCGTGCTCCAGGATCCGGGCGACGGTGAGCGGTACGTCCTGCATCGTGCTGAACACGGGTCCTCCTCGACCTGGCGGCACTGGCGGTGCCACGGCATTTCCTACCGGGCGGTAATGCGCGTGGACGTGCCCGATTGTGCCGTTCCGTCCGCCCGCTGTCAGCATCCGGAACCCGTTGCACGGATCACGGGACCGGCCTGACGTACCCGGTCAGCCGGCGGTCGGGCCGTCCACCCGGTCGCGGTCGACGGTGAGGGTCTCGCCGGCGTAGGTCTCCTGGACGTTGCCGTGGTACTGGTGGACGCGCTGGTGGGAGGCCCAGAGCTGCGGGCCGAGCGGGCCGGCGGAAGCGGTGTCGGCGTGGTCGTCCCAGTGGGCGTACCAGACGGCGTCCGGGAGCGGGCCGCTGCCGGCCCGGGCCGCGGCGGCCAGGTCGGCGACGCCGGAGTCGAGGCTGGAGTAGAAGCCGGAGCGGTAGCCCGCCGCGTGCAGGGCCTGGGTCCAGCCGAGGGTGAACTCGACCACGGCCCGGCCGCAGCCGGCGTCGCGCATCGGGTAGGCCTCGATGTCCAGGTAGACCGGGGCGCCCCGGCCGAAGCCGAGCGAGCGCATCGCGCGCACGGCCTCGCCGGCCTCGTCCCGGCCCTGCTGGGCGGCCTCGGCCGGGTCGATCCGCCGGGGCTTGCGGCTCGGATCGGCGCACGGCGCCTGGAGGCCGACGTGCACCGGCAGGAACCGCCAGCCCATCGAGCGCGCCTGGTGGATCCAGTCCGCGGTGAGCCGGGGCTGGGGGCAGCCGCGCTGGGAGCCGCTGACGTAGATGCCGACCGCCCCGTACGGGGAGGCGGCGCGCCAGGCCCGCAGGGCGTCGGTCGAGGGGGCGGTGCAGACGTCGAAGGCCGCGCCGCTCCAGTTGTCGCGGAACCGGGGCGGGCCGATCCGGTCGGGGAGCCGGACGGCCCGGATGCGCGGGAGGGCGGCGGCGGCCGGGACGGAGGCCTCGGCGCTCACGCCCGTCCCGCCGGTGGCCAGCAGGAGCACGAGGGAGGCGGCGAGGAAGGCCGCCGGGCGGAGACAGCGCACCCGGCCTTGATACTGACGGACCGTCGGACGAACGCGTCCGCCACGCCGCGCGGCCCGTTCGAGTCCACCCTTTCGGGCGCACCCGTCCGCATCCGTCCCGGTTTCCGTGAACGGGTTGTAACGAGCTTGCTGGTTGGTCACTCCTTACGGCAAACTCGTCAGCATGCCCACCTCCCATACCGGCGAAACCGTCGCCCCCACCTCGGCCGCCGCCGTCGCCGAGGCCCTTGCCACGCCGCCCGCCCCCACGGGCGGGCCCGCCGGCGAGCGGGGCAGCCGGCGACGAGGTGGGGAGCCCGGCTCCACGGCGCCCCCGGGGCTCCGCCCCGGCCGGTCCACCGGCCGGATCGGCAAGGCCCTGCGGCGCCCGGACAGGATCCCGGCGCCGCTTCTGTGTCTGGTCGCGATGTTCCTGGTGCAGACCGGCATCGCCCTGTCCAAGCCGCTGTTCGGCCCGCTCGGGGTCAGCGGCACCACCTTCCTGCGGCTGGGCTTCGCCGCGGTGATCCTGCTCGCCGTCACCCGGCCCCGGCTGCGCGACAAGCGCCCGCGCGACCTCGCCGCGGCCGCGCTGCTCGGCATGGCCTCCGCCGGGATGACCTTCCTGTTCGCCGGGGCGATCGACCGGCTGCCGATGGGCACCGCCGCGACCATCGAGTTCCTCGGCCCGCTCGCGGTCGCCCTGGTCTTCGCCCGGCGGGCCAGCCACCTGCTCTGGGCCCTGCTCGCGGCGGCCGGGGTCGTCCTGCTGACCCTGCTCGGCGAAGGGGAAGGCGGCAGCTCGCTCGACCCGGTCGGCCTGCTCTACGCCTTCGGCGCGGCCGGCTGCTACGCGCTGTACATCCTGTTCACCGACAAGGTCGGCGCCGCCTTCCAGGGCTTCCAGGGGCTGGCGGTGTCGATGACGGTCGGCGCCCTGTTCCTCGCGCCGTTCGGGCTCGGCGAGGCCTGGGACGGGCTGACCGCCCCCGGCGCCTCGCCGCTGGTGCTGCTCGCCTCGGCGGCCGGGGTGGCGCTGCTGCTGCCGGTGCTCCCGTACGCGCTGGAGATGACGGCGCTGCGGCGGATGCCCCAGCGGGTGTTCAGCGTGCTGGTCAGCCTGGAGCCGGCGGTCAGCGCACTGGTCGGGCTGGTGGTGCTCGGCCAGCTGCTGGGCGCCGCGCAGCTGGCCGGGATCGGCTGCGTGGTCGCGGCCAGCGTGGGGGCCACGCTGACCGGACGGCGCTGACCGGACGGGTCTGACGAGAGGGGGCTGGCGAGAGGCGGTTGGCGGGAGGGGGCCGACCGGAGGACGCCGACCGGGCGCGGCCGGCCCCTCACGGCAACGGCGCTACGGCCAGAGCAGGGTGCGGGACCACTCCGGGGTGCGGACCGGGCCGGTGCGGGTGTAGCGCAGCCGGACGTGCCGGCGCTGGGCGTCGCCCTGCCAGAACTCCACCTCGTGCGCCCACAGGGTGTAGACCGCGTGGCCGGGCGCGACGGCGTCCGGGGTCGCCTCCAGCCGGCGCCGGGCGACCGCCACCGCCTCGTCGTACTCGGTCAGCTCGGCCAGCGGCTCGCTCTGCCGGCCGACCAGCGCACCGACCCGGGCGGCGGGCGAGCGGGTGGCGAACTCCGCGGCGGCGACCAGGTCGGCGGCCCGCTCGACGCTGCCGCGCACCCGGACCTGGCGGCCCAGCTGCGGCCAGTAGACGTTCAGCGCGGCGGCCGGGTGGTGGGCGAGCTGGCGGCCCTTGGGGCTGTCGGCGGCCGCGGAGAAGTTCCAGCCGGTGCCGGCCGCGTCCACGTCGCGCAGCACCAGCACCCGGGCGTCCGGCATGCCGTCGGCGTCGACCGTGGCGAGGGTGAAGGCCTGCGGGTCCAGCACCCCGGCGTCCAGGGCGGTGGCGAGCCAGTCCACGAACAGCGGGCCGGGCTCGGCGGGGGCGGCCGCGGGGTCGAAGGAGGGCAGCGGGCGGGCCATCGGCGGGCGACCGAGCAGCAGTTCCGGGACGGACCTCGGCCCGGGCCGGCGCTCGTCCGGTGGTGCCGGGCACGGCTGCGACTGCGGCTCCGGTGCGGGCCTGGCCCCGTCCGGGCCGGTCAGGCCCTCGTCCTCCGCCGCCATCGCGCGCCTTCCTTCCGATTGCCGCGGTCGCCGCCCCGACCGGGCCGTCCGTTCCGGGCCCGGGCACGTGGAGCGCTGTCGGAGCGCAACCGTACCGCCGTGGACCGACGGCGCCGGGCGCGGGCCCTCGCTGGAGGGATCCGGGCCGCTCGCGGGGGGCGGGGCGCGTGCGGGCGGGGCGTACGGGCGGGGCGCAGGGGCCGGGCGCGCGGGCCGGGCGCGGGTGGCGGGCCGGTGGGGCCCCGGGCCCGGACGCACTCGTGGGCGGTGCCGATGGCGGCACCGCCCACGAGGCCGGCTTCGCGGCGACCCTTTCCGCTGGCCGGTCCATGCGTTCGTCCGGTCTCCCCGGTCCGCCCGGGGCGGGAAGCCCGCCCGGTGACCGTTCCGAACCCCACCGCGGATGCTCAGCTCACCCGCGGCCGTCCACCTCCGGCGCCCCCGCCGGCAGTGGCACCCGGGGCCGTCAGGGGAAGATCGGGGCGAAGATGACGTTGATGTTCTTGTTGCCCTGACCGGCCAGGACGTTGCCCGCGTTGTCCTTCACCGCGACGGTGTTGTTCTGGTTCGAGGCGCCGGCGCCGGTGGCCGTCTGCTGGTTGGAGACGTAGTTGCCGTCGAGGCCGCCGAAGATGTTGCCGGTGCCCGTGTTGGACACCACGCCGGCGTTGGAACCGGCCGCGGCGCCCGCGCCGTTGTCGGCGGCGGCGGCCCCGGCACCGGCCAGCAGCAGACCGGCCGCCAGCGGGGCGGCGAGCAGGAACCCGGACACCCGGCGGGTGTTGAAGCGAGCCATGTGAGCCTCCAAGAAGCCGTTAATCGTGCATTGGTCGAGCATGGTGCGGGGGTTCGCCGGCCAGACGAACACCTGCGGGCTGCGACGCCGGGAGAAAGACTTCCGCAACAAATCGACAAAGCACTAGCCGACGGAGCAGTTTTCGCCCGTTAGCGTGATATCCACCCGGGCCGCGCATAACGGGCGGAAGATCGGACAGTGCGCCGACACACCGCTACTGACCTGCGACTTCGCCCGTTCGGCGGCCTTTCCGCGGACGTCGGACGACGGCGCGTCAGTGCCGTACGAACCTCCGGGCGCACCACCCCCGGCGCGGGCCACCCCTGAACACGCCCCCGAAAGGTTCGCCCACCCTTCCAAGTCGACTTTCCAGCCATTCACAGACCATCGGAAAGTCGTACCGAGAATGCGGGCCGAAGGATGCGCATGAGGAGAAGATATCCGCGCCGAAAATCAGACCATCTTGCCCGGATTGAGGATGCCCAAGGGGTCGAAGACCGCCTTCACCTGCCGCTGCAGGTCCAGCCCGACCGGCCCCAGCTCACGGGCCAGCCAGTCCCGCTTCAACAGCCCCACCCCGTGCTCCCCGGTGATGGTGCCGCCCAGCTCCAGCCCGAGCGCCATGATCTCGTCGAAGGAGCGCTGGGCCCGCGCCGTCTGCTCCGGGTCCGCGGCGTCGAAGATCACGATCGGGTGGGTGTTGCCGTCCCCGGCGTGGCTGACCACCCCGATCGTCAGCGCGTGCCGCTCGGCGATCGCCGCGACGCCGTTGAGCATCTCGGCCAGCCGGGAGCGCGGCACCGCCACGTCGTCGATCATCGTGGTGCCCAGCCGGTCCAGCGCGGGCAGCGCCAGCCGCCGGGCCGCCAGCAGCAGGTCCGACTCCGCCTGGTCCTCGGCCGGAACCACCTCGGTCGCCCCGGCCTCCCGGCACAGCTCCGCGACCCGGGCCAGCCCGGCCTCCCGGTCCGGCCCGTCGAAGGCCACCAGCAGCAGCGCCCGGGTCGACTCCGGCAGCCCCATCTGCCCCAGCTCGTTGACGGCCCGGACGGAGACCGCGTCCATCAGCTCCATCAGCGACGGGGTCAGCCCGCGCTCCATCACCGCGCAGACCGCCGCCCCCGCCGCGTCCGCGCTGGGGAACTCCGCCGCCAGCGCCAGCTGCGGCTCCGGCGCGGGCCGCAGCGCCAGCACCGCCCGGACCACCACCCCGAGGGTGCCCTCCGAGCCGACGAACAGCCGGGTCAGGTCGTACCCGGCCACCCCCTTGGCCGTGCGGCGCCCGGTGGACAGCAGCCGGCCGTCCGCCAGCACCACGTCCAGCCCGAGCACGTACTCGCTGGTGACGCCGTACTTCACGCAGCAGAGCCCGCCCGCGCCGGTGCCGATGTTGCCGCCGATCGTGCAGGACTCCCAGCTGGACGGGTCCGGCGGGTAGCAGAGACCCAACTCCTCGACCGCGCGCGACAGTTCCGCGTTCACCACGCCCGGCTCGACCACCGCCACCCGGTTCACCGGGTCGATCTCCAGGATCCGGTTCAGCTTCACCAGCGACAGCACGACGCAGCCGTCGACGGCGTTCGCCGCCCCCGACAACCCGGTCCGGGCCCCCTGCGGCACCACCGGCACCCGCAGCTCGGTCGCGGTGCGCAGCACGTGCTGCACCTGCTCGACCGTCTCCGGGAAGACCACCACGGCGGGCGTCCCGGCGGCGCAGAAGCCCGCCATGTCGTGGCTGTAGGCGGCGGTCACGTCCGGATCCACCACCACCGCCTCCACCGGGAGGCCCAGCGCCAGTCGGTCCGTCAGATCACTCATCGCCGCCTCCAGTCACCACCGCGCCGCCGCCACCTCCGCACTCTGCCCCGAGGCCCGGAGCCGGGCAAGTGGGCCTCGGCACCGGCCACCGGCCGCCGGCCCGTGTCCCGCCGACCGGCGGTGCCGGTCGGTCAGGCCCGGCGCAGCACCGGGGTGGCGAGGGCCGCCAGCCCGGCCGCCCCGGTGGCGAGGGCGCAGAGCAGGGCGGGCGGGACGGCCCCCGTCGCGTCCGCGGCCGTCCCGAGCAGCCCGGTGGACAGCACCAGGGCGAGGCTCTGCACCAGCGTCAACAGGGCCTGCACCCGGGAGAGATGGGAGTTCGGGGCACCGCCGAGCACCAGCGGCCCGAGGTGGCAGGCGAACAGTCCGGAGCCGAGGCCCACCACCGTGCTGCCGACCACCGCCGCCCCCGGACCGCCGGACAGCGCCAGCAGCACGGTGCCCGCCGAGGCCGTGCAGAGCCCGGCGGCCGCCCCGACCCCCGGCCGGGGCAGCCCGCCGCGCCAGGCGACCGCCGCCGCCACCGCGAGCACCCCCGCCGCCTGACCGGCGGTCACCAGTCCGGCGGTGCCCGCCGCCCAGCCGTGTGCCCGGGCGAGCAACGGGCCGAGCAGCGAGACCACGGGCAGCAGCGCCCCCGCGGCGGCCCCGGTCAGCAGCAGCGCGGCCCGCAGCAGCGGATCCCCCAGGGCCAGCCGGACGCCCGCCCCCGCCTCCCGCAGCAGGCCCACCGGGGCGGCGGCGGGAGCCGGACCGGGCCCCTCCCGGTCCGGCCGGACCCGCAGCAGGACCAGCAGGACGACCGCGAAGCTCACCGCGTCCGCCGCCGCCGCGCCCGCGAGCCCGCCCCCGGCGACCAGCAGGCCGCCCAGCGGCGCCCCGAGCAGCACCGCGCACTGCCCGCCGGCCTGCCGCAGCGCGAGCGCCCGGGGCAGCCGGTCCGCGGGCACCAGCCGGCGCGGCATCGAGCCGCTCGCCGGGAGGTGGAACGCGTCGACCGCCCCGGTCGCCACGGCCGCCCCGACCAGCAGCCACAGCGGCGCGCCCCGGCCGCCGGCCACCGCGAGCGCCAGTGCGGCGGTCACCACCAGCATCACCGCGTCCCCGACGAGCATCACCCGGCGGGCGCCGAACCGGTCCGCCACCGCCCCACCCAGCAGGACCAGCACCGTACGGGGCACGGTGACCGCCGTCAGCACCAGCCCGGCCGCCCCGCCGCCGTACCCGGAGGCGGCCCAGCCGAGGGCGAAGGACAGCGCGGCGTCACCCAGCAGCCCGGCCTGGGCCCCGGCCAGCCAGAGCAGGTACGGCCGGGGCAGGGCGGTGCGCCGGGCCGTCCCGGCGGAGGTCGCGGTGGTCATGCCGGGTGACGCTAGGACCCTCGACCTGGTCGAGGGCAAGCGGCGGCCGCTACCTGCGGACCACCGGTTCCTGGAACTCGACGACCCAGCCGGACCGGTCGGCCGGGGTCTCCAGGTAGCGCTCCCGGGCGTAGCCGGTCGAGCGGTAGCCGTTCTGGTCGATGTAGCGGGCCAGGGCCTGGAAGCTGCCCATCGCGTCGTCCATCGAGCCGCGGTGGACGATGGTCACCGCCTCCTCGATCGGCGCCAGGTCGACCACCTCGATGTCGTCCCGGCCGGCCCGCACGGACGGCGCGACCTGGAGGGCCACCCGGACGACCACCGAACCGTCGCCCTCCGGCCCGTCCTCGTACCGGGCGACGGACGGCCCGACCACCTCGATCCCGGCCTGCTCCACCCGTCGGCACAGCTCGTCGAAGAGCGGGCCGATCACCGGGGTGATGTCCTCCGGCGCGTAACTCGCCGCCACACCGCTCAGTTGGGCCACCCGCACGGACGGAACGGGCTTCACCACGACATCGTGCTCGAACATGTTCCCCTCACTCTCGATCGTCCGGAGCCTCGCCTCCACCCGGGCCAGCCGCTGCTCGTCCGCCGCGATCGCCTCGGCGAGCTGGGCCCGCCGCAACCGCAGCATCCCGCGCAGCTCGGCCGGGTCCGGGTGCTCGTCCAGCACGGCCCGCACCTGCTGCAGCGTGAAGCCGAGCTCCTTGAGCGCGATCACCCGGTTCAGCCGGGCGAGTTGGCCCGCCTCGTAGGAGCGGTACCCGGTGGCCGGGTCCACCCTGGCGGGTGTGAGCAGGCCGATCGCGTCGTAGTGGCGCAGCATCCGCACCGACACCCGGCCGTGGACGGCGAAGTCTCCGATGTTCAACATGGTGCTCCCACTCCACCGTCTCCCCCTGTGTCAGGGTCAACCCCCGGCCGCCGGCCCGGCCGCGACCCCGCGTCGGCCCACCGTCGGCCCACCGTCGGCCCACCGCCGGCCCGCCCCGGAAAACACCGAGGGCGGGTGCCGAAACGATCTCGGCACCCGCCCTGAGCAGGTGTTTTCTCCTACCGGCGGAGAGCGTGGGATTCGAACCCACGGTGACGGGTCACGCCACGACAGTTTTCAAGACTGTTCCCTTAGGCCGCTCGGGCAGCTCTCCAGGCGGAGGTCAGCCTAACGGGTCCGACGGCCTTCGGCGCACACGATTCCGCGGGCCCGGGGGGTCACTGATCGCCGTCCCGCTGGCCGAGCGTGACCTTGGTGGTCATGGTCTGGCCGTTGCGGGTGTACTCGACGTCGACGGTCTCGCCCGGCTTGTGCGTCCAGATCCGGCTGACCAGGGCGGGACCGTTCTCGATCGGCGCGCCGCCGAGCTTGGTGATCACGTCGCCCGGCTTGAGGCCGGCCTTGTCGGCCGCGCCGCCGGGGGTGACGGCGGGCTGGCCCTGGACGTCCTTGGTCTGGATCTGCGCGCCGTCGCCCTTGTAGTCGTCGTTGCGCAGCACGTCGAGCTTGGCGTAGACCGGCTTGCCGGTCTTGATCAGGGTGTCCGCGACCCACTTGGCCTGGTTGATCGGGATGGCGAAGCCCAGGCCGATGCTGCCGGCCCGGCCGTTGGCGGAGGCGTTGGACTGGATCGCCGAGTTGATGCCGATCACCGCGCCGCTGGAGTCCAGCAGCGGGCCGCCGGAGTTGCCGGGGTTGATCGAGGCGTCGGTCTGCAGGGCGTTCATGTACGAGGCCTGCGAGCCGGTCTCGTCGCCGGAGGCGACCGGGCGGTCCTTGGCGCTGACGATGCCGCTGGTGACGGTGGACTCCAGGCCGTACGGCGCACCGATCGCGACGGTGGCGTCACCGACGTTGACCTTGTCGGAGTCGGCCAGCGGCAGCGGCGACAGCTTGCTCTTCGGCGGGTTGTCGATCTTGACCACGGCGACGTCGTAGCCCTCGGCGTGGCCCAGCACCGAGGCGGTGTAGGAGGTGCCGTCGGCGAACTTGACGGTCAGTTTGCCGCCGTTGAGGGCCGGCGCGACCACGTGGTTGTTGGTGAGGATGTGGCCCTCGGTGTCGAAGACGAAGCCGGTGCCGGTACCCGACTCGGTGCTGTTCTGCGCCTTGATGGTGACGACGCTGGGCAGCGCCTTCTGGGCGATGGCGGCGATCGACCCGGGGACGGGCTCGTTCTTCTGGGTGTTGCTGGCCTGGACGGTGGTGCTGCGGTGGTCGTCCGCCGAGCTGCTGCTGCCCGCGTGGTCGCTGGCGACCACACCGACCGCGCCGCCCGCGATGCCGGCGACCAGCGCAACGGCCGCGAGCAGGGCCACCAGGCCGCCGCGCTTCTTGCGCGGGCCGTGGCCGCCCGGGCCGCCGGGGTACTCGGCGGGGTACCCGAACGGACCGCCGGGGCCGCCGGGGTGGCCCGCGCCGGCGTCGTGGCCGCCGCCCCAGCCGCCGAGCGGCTGGCCGGCGCCGAAGGGGTGGTGCCCGGGTGCGCCGGGCGCGACGGGCGCACCGGCGGCCGGGGCGCCGTACGGCTCCTGGGCGTTGGCGGCCGGGACGCCGTAGCCCTCGTGGGCGCCGGCGGCGGGCACGCCGTGGGTCGGGGTCGCGTACGGGTTGGTGCCCGGGGTGCCCGGCGGCAGGGCGGGCGCGGCCGGAGCGGCGGCGACCGGGGCCGGGGCGGGCGGCGCGGGCGGCAGGACCGGCGGCGGGGCGTCGATGTAGCCGGTGGCCGGGTCGACGGCGGGCTCCTCGACGGCGGGCGCGGCCGGCGCGGCCGGGGCCTCCGGCGCGGGCACCTTGGTGAAGGCGACGGTCGGCTGGTGCCCGCCCTCCGCCGGGGCGGCCTCGGCCGCCGCGCTCGCGGCGGCCGGCTCCGGGACCCGGCCGAACGCCATGGTCGGCTGGTGCCCGCTGTCGGCCGGGGCGGCGTCGGCCGACCCGTCCACCGGCCCGGCCACCGGGTTGTCCACCGGTTCGTCCTTCGGCTCGGGAACCCGGCTGAAGGCCATGGTCGGCTTGTGGCCGCCCTGAGCGGTGCCGTCGGGAACGGCACCCGCCGCCTCCGGGGCCCCCGCGGGCTGCTCCCCCTGCGGCCCGATGGGCCCAACCTCGCGCTCGGTGCTCACGGACGACCTCCATAGCTGACAGAACCAAGGACCATAGTTTTTCGCACCGGCGATTCGATTGCCGTAAGGACCCCTCTGAATAACTCATAAGAATCCTTAGCCGCCACCGACAACCGGGGCTCCCCACCCCCGCCCGGCGTCCCGCGATGCGGACCGCGCACCCCGTGGCCTTTGGCGTTCGTACCCGTGCCGGTTAGCCTGTCGCTCCAAACTGACACGCGGGAGCTTGGACCGACCAGGCTGAGAGTGCGCATGTCGACCGTACGCCAGGCCAGTGACCGGCGGACCGTCGAGGGGGCGCTGACCGCCGGAACCTGTCCGGGTAATGCCGGCGTAGGGAGTATCGGCCATGCCGCCTGCTTCGCCATCCTCTTCTCCGGGCGCGCCCGCGTCCAAGGATTTCCCGCCGGACCCGGCCGGCGCCGGCGCCGCGCTGCTGGACCACCGCGTCGAGGCACCGCTGGTCCTGGACACCGAGCCGCCGCGCACCCTGCGCTTCCGGGACCACTTCGCGCTGTGGATGAACCTCGGCGTCAGCCTGATCGGCTTCTCCACCGCCGCGACCGTGCTCGGCGAGAAGGGCAGCGAGCTGTCGCTGGCCGCCGCGGTGACGGCGATCGTGACCGGTACGGCGGTCGGCACCGCGATGCTCGGCGTCGCCGCGCTGATCGGGGCCCGCACCGGCGCCCCGGCGATGGCCAACCTGCGCGGCCTGTTCGGCACCCGGCTGTCCTACCTGCCGACCGTGCTGAACATCGTCCAGTGCGTCGGCTGGGGCGTGTTCGAGCTGCTGACCATCGCGGCGGGCGCCCAGACCGTCGCCCACACCAGCGACTACCGCTGGCTGTTCGTGCTGCTCGCGGGCGCGCTGACCACCGCGCTGACGATCTGGCCGCTGGGCTCGATCGCGGTGCTGCGCCGCTTCGTGGCCGGGGCGGTCGCGGTCGCGATGGTGTACTTCACCGTCCAGCTGGGCCGCCAGGGCGTGCCGGACCCGGGCGCGGGCAACTGGCACGGCTTCCTGGGCGCCACCGACGCGATGATCGCGGTGTCGATCTCCTTCGTCCCGATGGCCGCCGACTACACCCGGCACTCGCGCAGCCCGAAGTCGGCCTTCTGGGGCACCTTCTCCGGCTACACCGTCGCCCAGGTCTGGTGCTACGTGCTGGGCCTGATGGCGCTGCTCCAGTCCGACGGCGACCCGAGCCGGATCTTCGACTCCTTCCTCGGTGTCTGGGCCGGCTGGCTGTTCCTCCTGGTGCTGGTGCTGCGCGAGACCGACCAGTCCTTCGCCAACGTCTACTCGACCGCGATGTCGCTGCAGAACCTGCTGCCGCGGGTGGACCGCCGGGTGCTGAGCGGCGGGATCGGCGTGCTGACCACCGTGCTGGCGCTGCGCATCGACCGGTTCACCGACACCTACAGCAACTTCCTCGGCCTGATCGGCTCGGTCTTCGTACCGCTGCTGGCGGTGCTGGCGGTGGACTACTTCTTCGGCGCCGGCCGGCACGGCTGGGACCTCTCCGAGCGGGCACCGTCCCGCTGGCTGATGCTGCTGCCGTGGGTGCTGGGCTTCGCCGTCTACCAGCTGATCGCGCCGACCGCGGTGGGCGACGGATGGGTGGACTTCTGGACCTCGGCCCAGCGGACCCTGCACTTCACCCCGCAGGAGTGGACCTCGGCCTCGCTGTTCGCCTTCCTGGTGCCGGCGCTGGTCACCTGGGGCCTCACCCCGTTGACCCGCCGCACCGCCCGGGCCTGACGCACCGGGGGCGGAGCCGGCCCCGCAGGTTGGGACCGGCTTCGCCCCGGGTTCACCCGCGCCCCCTATCGTTGGGGCCGTGACCAGCCCAGAACTGCCCTCGGCGGCGGCGCGCACCACGCCCTCCGTCCAGGTGATCGCCCACCGCGGCTCCTCCCACGCCCTGCCCGAGCACACCCTCGCGGCGTACCGGCGCGCGCTCGACGAGGGCGCGGACGCCGTCGAGTGCGACGTGCGGGTGACGGCCGACGGCCACCTGGTCTGCGTGCACGACCGCCGGATCGGCCGGGTCTCGAACGGCCGCGGCACCGTCTCCGCGATGACGCTGGCCGAGTTGGAGGCGTACGACTTCGGCGCCTGGAAGACCGGCCGGCCCAGCACCGACCCCGAGCTGCGCGGCGTGCTGCGGCTGGAGCGGCTGCTCGAACTGGTGGTGGACTGCGGCCGCCCGGTGGACCTGGCGATCGAGACCAAGCACCCGGTGCGGTTCCGCGGCCGGGTCGAGGCCGAGCTGCTGCGCACCCTGGAGCGGTACAAGATCGGCACCGCGCCGGACGGCGAGCGCCCGTCCGCCCGGATCATGAGCTTCTCCTCGATCGCGCTGAACCGGGTGGCCGCCGCCGCGCCCGACTACCGGCGGGTGTTCCTGATCGAACGGATGCTGCCGCTGCTGGGCCGCCTGCGCCCCGGGCAGCCGCTGCCGGGCGGGGCCCGGATCGCCGGCCCCGGCATCGAGCTGATCAAGGCCAAGCCGCAGCTGGTGCCCCGGCTGCGCGAGCTGGGCCACGAGGTGCACGTGTGGACGGTGGACGAGCCGGCCGACGTCGAGCTCTGCCTGGAGCTCGGGGTCTCCGCGATCATCACCAACAGGCCCGCCGAGGTGCTGGCCCAGCTCGGCCGCTGAGCCGGGGCCGGGCGCCCCGGGTACCCGGGGAAACCTGATCACCCTGGTCGGCAGTCAAACCTTCCGCGCACGGTATTGCCGGAATTCTTGCGATCGGGCGACGGAGGGTGAGCACGGAATGACCTCTTGTCGACCCTGAGTCGCGCCGCCGGAAAAGGGCCCGCAGGATCCTCCGACAGTCGTTTCCGACGCATTACCAAGGGGCATCCATCCCTCGGCATACGCTGAAGGAGGTCCGGGGGTGGCGTTGATGGTGGCGCGTGAAGTGCCGACTTCATCGACCATGGCAGTGCCGCACGGCCCAGCGAGTGTCGGGGTCGCACGGCGCCGACTGCGTCGAGATCTGGGTGACCGGCAGATACCGGAACCGGTCATCGATGATGCTGTTCTGATCCTTTCCGAACTGTTGAGCAACGCCTGTCGGTACGCCCGTCCGCTCGGCCCGCTGCCCGCCCTGGGCCGCGGCGCCCGGGCGGAGGTGGTGGACCAGGTGCTGGTCGGCGTCCCCTCCGGGACGCACCCGGCACCGGGCGGCCGGGAGCCCGAGGACGACACGGCCGAGCCGGCCGGCGGTGTGCTGGTCCGCTGGCAGATGCACGCCGACGGCGTGCTCACCCTGGAGGTCACCGACGGCGGCGCGGCCACCCGGCCGCTGCCCGCCAGCCCCTCGCTGACCTCGCGCGGCGGCCGCGGCCTGGCCATCGTCGACCAGCTGGCCAGCGACTGGGGCGTCCGGGACGCGCCCGGCGAGGTCACGGTCTGGGCGGCGCTGCCCGCCCGCGCCCGGCACGCCCGGCGCACCGGGGGCGGCACCGCCCGCAGCGCGTAGCCGTCCGAGCGGCACCCGTCCGACCGGTACCAGGGCGTACGGCACCAGGGCGTACGGCACCCGTCCGACCGGCGCCCGCCCCGGCGCGTTCCCGCGCGCCGGGGGAACCTCAGTAGGCTTCCCGTGAAACAGGACCACCGTCCCCGGGAGAGCCGCAGCATGGGCAAGAAGGCCGCCAAGAAGGCGCCGCAGCGCCAGTCCACCACCGCCGTCACGGGTGAGATCCCCGTGGTCGGGGCCCGCGAGGACTGCCCCTGCGGCTCGGGCCGCCGCTACAAGGCGTGCCACGGCCGGGAGGCCTCGCACGCCGTGCAGGAGCTGGTTCACCGCCCGTTCGAGGGCCTGCCGGGCGAGGCCGACTGGGTGGCGCTGCGCGAGCTGGTGCCCGCCGCCACGGTGCCGCTGACGCTGGCCGCCGGAGTGACCGCGACCGCCGGGGGCGACGTCCCGTCGGTGACCCTGGCGACGGTGCTGCCGCTGGCCTGGCCGGCCCTGCGCCGCCCCGACGGCTCGATCCTGCTCGGCCTGCAGACCCAGTCCTCCTCGGGCGACCTCAGCCGCGACCTCGCGGACGCCCTGGAGCTGGCCCTGGCCACCGAGCCCGGCAGCCCCGTCCCGGCCCGCCGGACCGTCCCGGGCGGCCGCCGCCTCCAGGACCTGCTGGACGCCTCCGCCGCGTTCACGCCCACCGTGCACACCGGCTTCGAGTTCTGGCTGGAGGACGCCGAGACCGCCACCGGCGAGGTCGCCGCCTCGCTGGAGCGCGCCAACGCCTCCGCCATCCCGACCGAGAAGCTCGCGAGCGTCGACGCCGCCTACTGGTGCGGCACCCCGGACAAGAACCACCTGCGCTGGGTGATGACCGTGCCCGAGGAGCGGCTGCTGGACGCGCTGGCCCGGCTGAACGCCGCCGGCGAGGCCTCGCTCGGCGCGGACACCCGCCTGGTGGGCTCGTTCCGCGCGCACGGCCTGACCGTCCCGGTGTGGGACCTCCCGCTCGCCATGACCGCCGCCGACTGCGAGAAGCCGGCCGCCGAGTTCGGCGAGCGGCTCGCCGCCGTCCTCGCCGACCCGACCGAGCTGACCGCCGAGGAGCGGCGCGCCCGCGCGAACCTGGTGAACCGTCAGGTCACCCTGAACTAAAGCGCGCAGGATCCGGGTGATACGCGTCACATTGTCGCCGGGAAGCCGCAATTTCCGGGCCTGGAGGGCGTCTTGGAAATTGGCGCGGGCGCGGATCCTTGTTACTGTCTAAAGAGTCCGGCCGCTGGTGCATCCCCCGTCGCCAGCGGCCGGATCTTTTCTTTTTCCGGAACGCCCCGCACCACCGGGCCCGGAGTCCGGCCCGACCCGGCGATCCGTCAGTACGTCGAGCGCCCGCTGTCCAGCCGGACCGTCGCCTCCACCAACTCCCCCAGCAGCGGCCCGACCTGCGGCAACCGGACCCCACCGGCCGCGGCCGGCCGCGGCGCCAGCACCCAGCGCACCCTCCCGGCCCCGCCGCCGGGCGGCAGCGGCAGGAAGCCGCCCGGCCCGTGGTAGCGCAACGATCCTGGCACCGAAGGGAGTTGGGCGAGCATCTCGCCCAGGGCGTCGAGCGAGTACGGGGCCACCAGCAGGGCGTAGCGGCCCGGCATCGCGAGCACCGGGCCGAGCGGCAGCCGCAGCGCGCCCAGGTGGACCAGCGCCCTGGCACCGGCCGCCGCGGGCAGGCTGACCGCCGAGACCGCGGAGCCGGTGGCGGCCAGCACCGGCGCGTCCGGGGTCTGCCGCTCCCACCACCAGCGCACCATCCGGGGGTCCGTGGTGGCGGCCAGCAGGGACGGGTCGTGCGGATGGGCGCCGGGCGCCGGGCAGTCCGGCTCCCCGCAGGAACAGCGGCCGCCGCACAGCACGGTGCCGGGCACCACCGGCCAGCGGTGTTCGACGGCGGCCGTGAGGGCCGCGGCCAGCCGGGCGGACGACTCCTGCGGCTCCCGGGACTCCTGCGACCGGCTCCTCGGGCTCTTCGGGTTCTCACGCATGGCGCTCGTTCCTTTCCCTGACCGCTCGGTTCGCTCCGCCCCACCGACATCCGTCGGGACCGCCGCAGGGGCCCGCGGCGGCACGGCCCCGGAAAGGCGCGGAACGGGGCGGGCGGCACGGCGGACGGCGCGGCTACGACGTGGAGCACGGTGTGGAGCACGACATGAGAAGGGCCGCGCACTGGAACAGCCCCTGGAACGAGAATCCCGTATGCGACCGGATGGACGTCGCCCGGGCGCGCTTGGTTCCACCGTACGAGTGAGAGACTTCCGGCCAGCCCGGATCGCGGGCGGCGCGGACATACGATCCGGACGGCCGCCCGGTCCGTCCCCTCGGTTCTGCCCGCTCCCGGCTCGCTCCATGCCTCCGGCGCCGACCGGCGCGCCGCGCCCGGTGCGCGCCCTCCGACCGGGTCGCGCGGACGTGGAACCGGCCACCGCATCGTCCTGGATCTGGACATGCCCCGAATGGCCTGTGTAGAAGTGGTGGCATTGCTGTCGATCAATGACGAGTAGTAGCGAATCGAGGCGAAACGCGTCCTTTGGCCGTGCTCGCTCCACATTGGCCGTACCTGGGGGTTTCGCATGGCACGTAGCACCGCGTCAGGAGTGGCGGCATGACCAAGTCCCACGCGTCGGCCGCCCAGCCGTCGACGCCGCCCGCAGAGCCGGGTGAGACCGGCTGTGCGGGCGGGCTCACCGTCCTCGACCCGCCGCCGGACCTGCCCGGCCCCACCGACGCTCCGGACGGCGGCGCCGACGGCCCCGCGGCACCGTCCAGCACGGTGCAGGACCGTTTGGCCGGACGCCTGTCCGATATCACCAGCCTGTACGAGCACACCGAGCGGCTCGCCCGCGCCCGCGGCACCACCGCCACCCTGGACGCCGTGCTCGCCTCCGGCGCCGCCCTGCTCGGCGCCGACCGCGGCGTCCTGGTCACCCTGCTGCCGGGCGGCGGCACCGGCCAGCCCGTCGGCCTCGGCCTGGACCGGGCCAGCCTCGGCGCCCTGGAGACCGTCCCGACCGAACAGAGCCTGCTCGCCCGGCTGCTGAGCGAGCACGACCGCCCCGAACAGCTGCACTCCGCCGACCTCGCCGACGACCCGGCCGTCGGCGCCCGGCTGCGCGAACTCGCCGTCCACCTCGGCCTCGGCGGCGCCTACGGCCTCCCGCTCGCCACCGTCGAGGACGGCCCGCTCGCCGCCGCCGTCTGGTTCTACGACCGGCCCGCCCAGCCCACCGACTGCCAGCGCGAACTCGCCCGCCACTACTGCGAGATCGCCGCCCCGCTGCTCGCCAAGCAGCTGGAGGCGGAACGCACCCTGCGCACCACCGAGGCGCTGCGCCGCGGCCTGCTGCCGGACCACCTCCCGCAGATCCCCGGACTGCGACTGGCCGCCCGGCTCGTCCCGGCCGGCCTGGACCGCTCCAGCGGCAGCGACTGGTACGACGCCATCCCGCTGCCGGACGGCACCGTCGGCCTCACCGTCGGCTCGGTCTCCGGCGACGGCCCCGGCGCGGGCCCCGGCTCCGCCCCCGGCGCGGCCGCCGCGATGGGCCGGATCCGGGCCGCGCTGCGGGCGTACGCGGTACTGGAGGGCGAGGACCCGGTCTCCGTCCTCGGCGACCTGGAACTGCTGCTCAAGACCACCGAGCCGACCCGCACCGCCACCGCCGTCTACGCCTGGGTCGAACCCGAGGACCGCCGGATCACCCTGGCCGGGGCCGGGCACTGCCCGCCCGTCCTGGTCGGCCGGCACGGCGCCGAGTTCGTGGAGACCTCGCTCTCCGCCCCGCTCGGCATGCTGGCCTGCTGGGAGGCCCCCGGGGTCGAGCTCACCGCCGGGCGCGGCGACACCCTGCTGCTCTACACCGAGGGCCTGGCCCGCCGCTGCGGCCCGACCCTGCACGCCGGCCAGGCCAACCTGCGCCGGGCCGCCGCCGACGCCCCGCGCGACGTGCGGATCGACCCGGAGCGGCTCTGCGCCCATCTGCTGGCCGTCTGCCCCGCCCCGGACGCCTCCCCGGCCACCGACGACCTGATGCTGCTGGCCGCGCGCTTCGAGTAGGGCCCGTCGCCGCCCCGCAGGCGGGAGTCCGAAGACGGGCCCTGCCCATACGAACCCCGGACGGGCGGGCGGCCGGGCGTCCGTACCATGGACGCACGGCCGCCCGCGCGTGTCGCGACCCGACACCTCCCCCGAGGGCGGCGGTACCACCCCCAAGGAGGCGTTGCACGTGACCGAGGACCGGACCCCCGCAGTGGCCGAGAACCCCGAGGCCGAGGGCGGCGAGGAGCCGCCGCCGTTCAAGGGCCGCAAGAACGGCCTCTACGGCGAGATCTCGGACGAGCTGTCCGCCTCGATGAGGACCGGTTGGGCCGACACCGAGCTGCACGGCCTCACCCCGGTCGCCCAGGCCCCGTACGCCGCCGCGCGCCGTGCCGCGCTGTCCGCCGCCCACCCGGGCGTGCGCCTGGTCGTCCCGGCCGGCAACCTGCGGGTGCGCTCCAACGACACCGACTACAACTTCCGCGCCGCCAGCGAGTACGTGCACCTCACCGGCGACCGGACCGAGGACGCGGTGCTGGTCGGCGAGCCGACCGGCGACGCCGGCCACGAGTTCACCCTCTACCTGCTGCCCCGCTCGGACCGCGAGAACGGCGAGTTCTGGCTGGACGGCTACGGCGAGCTGTGGGTCGGCCGCCGGCACAGCCTGACCGAGCAGGAGCAGCTGCTCGGCCTGCCCGCCCGCGACGTCCGCAAGGCCGCCGAGGAGCTGGCCGGGCGCGCCAAGGACTCCGCCGTGCCGACCCGGATCGTCCGCGGCTACGACGCCGGCCTGGAGGCCGCGCTCGCCGAGGTGCTGGACGCCGACAAGGACGCCGACCTCAAGGAGTTCCTGAGCGGCCTGCGCCTGGTCAAGGACGAGTGGGAGATCGGCGAGCTGCGCGCCGCCTGCGACGCCACCGTCAACGGCTTCACCGACGTGGTCCGCGAGCTCGGGCAGGCCGTCGCCACCTCCGAGCGCTGGATCGAGGGCACCTTCTGGCGCCGCGCCCGGGTCGAGGGCAACGACGTCGGCTACGGCACCATCGCCGCGGCCGGCCCGCACGCCACCACCCTGCACTGGGTCCGCAACGACGGCGACGTCCGCCCCGGCGAGCTGCTGCTGCTGGACGCCGGCGTGGAGACCCACACCCTCTACACCGCCGACGTCACCCGCACCCTGCCGATCAGCGGCTCCTTCACCGAGCTGCAGCGGAAGATCTACGACGCGGTGTACGACGCCCAGGAGGCCGGCATCGCCGCGGTCCGCCCGGGCGCCCGCTTCCGCGACTTCCACGACGCCTCGCAGCGCGTCCTCGCCGAGCGGCTGCTCGCCTGGGGCCTGCTGGACGCCTCGGTGTACGACGTCGAGAAGGTCCTGGAGCTCGGCCTGCAGCGCCGCTGGACCCTGCACGGCACCGGCCACATGCTCGGCCTGGACGTCCACGACTGCGCCCACTCGCGCCGCGAGGAGCACGTCGACGCCCTGCTGGTGCCCGGCATGGTGCTCACCGTCGAGCCCGGCCTGTACTTCCAGCAGGACGACCTGACCGTGCCCGAGGAGTACCGCGGCATCGGCGTCCGGATCGAGGACGACATCCTGGTCACCGCCGACGGCAACGAGAACCTCTCGGCCGGGCTGCCGCGGCGCGGCGACGAGGTCGAGGCCTGGATGGCCTCGCTGGCCTGAGCCTGAGCCTGAGACCGAACCCGAGGCCGCGCCGGGGCCCGGCCTCCCCACCGCGGGGAGGCCGGGCCCTGCGCGCTACTGGACGATCCTGAGCGCGATGTCCTGGTGCCCGAGCACGGTCAGGTCGCCGCTGCCGCGGTACGGCACCAGGGCCTGCGCCCTCAGCGGCATGTCCCCGGTCCCGTCCTTGGGCCCGATCGTCAGCCGGTAGGTCAGCCGCCTGCTCTGCCCCGGGCCCAGCGAGAAGACGTCCTGGTCCTGCGCCACCGCGTAGGACGTGTCGCTCCCCCGGGACACCGCCCGGACCGACCAGCCGCCGTCCGTCTGCACCTCCAGCTTGCCGTCGTTGGGCAGCTGCTGGCCGGGCGCGGTCGGCGTGCCCCCGTAGCGGTCGGTGAAGAGCAGCGGCTGGACCTGGTCGTAGGTGCCCTGTCCGGTGTTCCGGAAGGTCACCGAGAAGGTGGCGACCGCGCTGCCGATCCGCATCTGCTGGCCGGAGGAGAGGCCGTCGATGCTGACCGCGAGGTCGTTCGGGCCGGGCTCCGCCGCTGCCGGGGCCTGGTGGCCGCTCGGGTCCAGGCTGTTGACGACGGCCGTCAGCCCGGGCTGGTAGTCGGACCTGAGCCCCTGCGCCGAGACGAAGACCTGGTCCTTGGGCAGGGCCCACAGCTGGGTCGTGAAGGAGTCGCTGCCGCAGGTGACCTGCCACTGCGACCTGACCGCGGGACTCCCCGCCACGGTGACCGCGCTCTTCGTCGGCCCCGCGCTGTTCATCTCGCCCGCCGCCGGCGGGTGGGGGTTGCCCCAGACCGGGCAACTGCCCTGGTGCGCCCAGCCGGCCGGGGCGTCCAGGTCGGCCGTCGTCGGCCAGGCACCGCCCTGGAGTTCGCCCGCCGAGTTGTAGACCGTGACCTGGACGCCGTACGGCGCGCACACCGCCGACGACCAGTTCCGCTGCGGATCGGTCGGCGCGCCCGGGCTCAGCAGACAGACCGCCTGGTCCGAGAGCGGCACGGCCTTCCAGCCGGCCGGCACCTTCAACTTGACGCCGCGGAAGGTGTACGGCGTGCCCGGCCCGGTCGGCACGCCCGAGCCGGACGAGGACGGGACGAGGTCGGAGAGCGGCCGGTCCGCGGCGGGACCGCCGGTGGTGGGGGCGGTGCCGGCCGGGGTGGGCGAGGCGTCCTGGGTGGGGGTCGCGTCCGGGCCGGGGGTCGGGGGCGCGGTGATGCTCGCGGCCGGGGGCGGGGGGACGTCCTGCTTGGCGACCGGGTCGCCGTGGAAGGCGAGCAGGCCGATCCCCAGGGAGGCGGCCAGGGCGAGGACCGGCACGGCGGTCAGGTACACCGGGCGGAGCCTGCGGACCCGGCCCCGCGGGGGCGCGGCCGGGCGCAGGCCGTGGACGGTGATCAGGGACGCCCGGGCGTCCATCGCCTCGCGGAGCAGCCGTTCGGTCGCGGTTTCGGCCGGCCCACCGCCGTCACCGCCGCCCGGGCGGGGGAACTTGTCGGTCATCGAACCTTCTCCAGGTGCTTCTCCAGGGCGTCCAGGGCCCGGCTGGCAGTGGACTTCACGGCGCCCCGGGAGAGCCCCAGGGTCTCGGCCATCTGCGCCTCCGACATGTCGGACCAGTAGCGCAGCACCAGCACCTCACGCTGGCGGGGGGTCAACTCCTGCAAGGCGACGAGCACCCGTCGGTGCTCGTCGTTGAGCACCGCGTGGTCCTCGGCGGAGGGGGCGTCCGCCTCGTGCGGGGGCACGTACTCCCGGGCGGTCCTGCGGCGGCGCAGCATCGAGCGGGCGCCGTTGACCACCGAGGTCCGCAGGTATCCGAGCGCGTTGTCGAGGTCGTCCAGGTGCTCGCCGTGACGCTGGTAGAGCTGGGTGAAGGCCTCCTGCACGACGTCCTCGGCCAGGTCCTGGTGGTCGACCAGCAGGACCGCCATCCGGACCAGGCCCAGCCGGTGGGCGTGGTACAGGTCGGTCAGCGTGGGCCGGTCCTCCGCGGGACCGCGGCCGCCGCGCACCAGCCGGAAGCCGGAGCGGCGCTGCGCCGGCTGCTGCTGCTGCTCGACGGTGAGCACGGAGTCCGGCGCACCGGCCTCCTGCGCACCGAACAGCGCGACGACCGCGCCCCGGACTCCGCGGGCCGCGCGGACGGAGAAACCGCGCCCCCACCGTGGCGCGGCGATCGGGCCGATGGCCATGGACATGTGCGGTTCTGCTTTCCCCCGGGACGGTGGGCGGCGTGCTCGCCGGACCGTCAGGCACCTGATCAAGATCGTGATCGGGGAGATCCTCGCAGCCGCGTCCGACCCGGATCCCTCCGCCCCGTAGTGATGGACGTGCGGCGCGGGTGGAGGTTGCAGGGGGATTCGCGGGAAGTTCGCGGGACGTTCCGGGCGGGCCGCGACGACTACACTCACCGGCAGTTCCGGCACCCGTGAGCAGGGGGTTCGCATGGCCGAGCAGTACGTCGAGGAGCCGGTCGACGCGGCCGCGTCCGTCCGGCCACGGCCGGTGGCCGTCACCATCGGCCGCCGCCCAGAGCCCGTGCACGACCTCGCGGTGTACGCCTTCGAGGGCATGGCACCGTTCGAACTCGGCGTGGTGGTCGAGGTGTTCGGGCTGGCCCGGCCCGAGCTGGGCGGGCTGCTGGCCGCGCCCTGGTACGGGCTGAAGGTGTGCGCGGACCGGCCGGGCACGCCCCTGGACGCGGTGGGCGGTTTCGCGCTGACCGCCCGGCACGGCCTGGACGAACTCGCCGCGGCCGACACCGTCATCGTCCCCGGCGTGCGCAACGCCTTCGGCGGCGAAGTCTCCCCCGGCCTGGTCGAGGCGCTGCGGACGGCGCACGAGCGCGGCGCCCGGATCGTCTCGATCTGCTCGGGCGCCTTCGCGCTGGCCGCCGCCGGACTGCTGGACGGCAAGGAGGCGACCACCCACTGGCGGTACGCCGACCTCCTCCAGCAGCGCTACCCGCGGGTGCGGGTCAACCCGGACGTGCTGTACGTCGACCACGGCGACGTGTTGACCAGCGCGGGCAGCGCCGCCGGGATCGACCTGTGCCTGCACCTGGTGCGCCGGGACCACGGCGCCAAGGTGGCCAACAGCGTGGCCCGCCGCTTCGTGGTGGCGCCGCACCGGGACGGCGGGCAGGCGCAGTTCATCGAGGCCGCGGTCCGTCCGGTCGAGGAGGACGAGGACGGGGTCGCCCGCAGCATGCAGTGGGCGCTGGACCACCTGGCCGAGCCGCTCACCGTCTCGGTGCTGGCCCGGGCCGCCCGGATGTCGGACCGCTCGTACCTGCGGCACTTCACCGCCCGCAACGGCACCAGCCCGATGCGCTGGGTCGTCACCCAGCGCATCGCGGCCAGTCTGACGCTGCTGGAGTCGCCGGAGGGCTCGGTGGAGGAGGTCGCCGTGGCGGTCGGCTTCGAGAGCGCCGCGACCTTCCGCCACCACTTCGGCCGGGTGATGCGCACCTCACCGACCGCCTACCGGCGCTCCTTCGGGCGCGGGGTCGCGTAGCGGGCGCCTGCGCTACGCCTTCTCGTGCCGGTCGGCGTTGGCGACGACGGCGTCGTGCAGCCACTGCGCCAGCCCGGGGGCCAGCTCCTCGTAGGTGGCGGTCCAGCGCTGGTCCTCGACGTAGAGGCAGGCCAGGCCGCGGTGGATGGTGTACGTGCAGTCGTAGAAGTTCCGGCAGATGTGCTGCCGGTGCTCCTCGGCGAGGTCCATGGCCGCGGTGCCGTCGGCGGGGTCGCCGGCGGTGACGGCCGCGACCAGGCGGGCGTTGAGCCCGGCCATCTCCTCCTGGATCCGCTGCCAGTCGGCCTTGGTGTAGGCGCCGGTGCGCCGCTGGGACTCGGCCCAGGCCTCGGTCTTCCCCCAGCGCTGCTCGGCCTCCTGCTCCCACTCCTCGCGGTAGCCCTCGCCGAAGATCTCGAACTTCTCCTCCGGGCTCAGCTGAATGCCCATCCTGCGTGCCTCCATGGCGTGTTCGACGGCGGTGGCGAGTTCCTGGAGGTGGCCGATCCGGTCGGTCAGCAGCCGGTGCTGACGCCGGAGGTGCTCGGTCGGGCTGACCGAGTCGTCGTCCAGGATCGCCGTGATCTCCTCCAGGGCGAATCCGAGCTCGCGGTAGAACAGGATCTGCTGCAGCCGGTCGAGGTCGGCGTCCACGTACCGGCGGTAGCCGGCCCGGGTGCGTCCCGCGGGGGACAGCAGTCCGATCTCGTCGTAGTGGTGCAGGGTGCGGACGGTCACCTTGGCGATCTTCGCCACGGCGCCGACCGCGTAGCCCTCGTCCCCGTTCATCCGGAGCTCCTCCCTGGTGGTGACCACCACCCTCCGCTCTCACGTCGCGTGAGGGTCAAGCCGTGTTCCGGGAGGCCTCAGGCGTCGACCAGCTCCCGCTCGCGCCGCCGGGCGGAGCGCCGGCGGCCCTCCCCGCCGCCCTGGGCCGGTGGCCGCGGCCGGCGGGACTGCTGGGTGGGCCAGAGCAGCACGTACGCGGCGGAGACCACCACGAAGGCGAGCCGGACGAAGCCGCGGGCCGCGTCGGACGGCAGGAACAGTGTGCCGCCGTACAGCGCCGCCAGCGCGATCCAGCTCCACCACGGGACCAGCCGCTTCTGGCCGACCGCGTCCCAGAGCAGGGTGCCGAGCAGGATCGAGGCCGTGTAGTACGTGTAGACGCTCGGGTCGAGCAGGATCCGGGCGTCCGCCCCGAGCAGCACCACGGCCGGCCAGCGCCCGCGCCAGACGGCCACGCAGCCGAGGCCGATGCCCAGCGCGAACTGGGTCGGACGGTCCCACCAGGGGGTGGCCGGGTCGGTGACCCCGAACCAGCGCAGCGCGGAGGCGGGCTGGTTCGGGATGGTGAACTTGGCCGCCGCCATGGTGTCCAGGTTGCCCAGGTAGAACGGCAGCCAGGCGACCGCGACCAGCAGGCAGAACCAGAGCACGGTGCGCAGCCAGGCGGGCCGGGGCAGGGCCAGGATCAGCGGGGCGAAGGCGAGCGCCCAGGGCTTGGAATCGACCGCCAGGGCCAGGAACACCGCGACCTGGACGGGCTTGCCGCGGGCCAGGGCGTGCGCGGCGAGGGTGGTGAAGAACAGCGCGAGGACGTCGTCCAGGTGCGCGAAGCGGACGGACACCTCGACCCACATCGGGATGAACGCCAGCCCGGCGATCAGCAGCCGCTGCTGGAGCCGGCGGTGGTTGGTGCCGGTGCCGAGGTAGTACAGGGCGGCGGTGCGGCCGACCAGCACCAGCATCACCAGGCCGAGCCCGGCACTCGCCGCCTCGGCGATCAGCTGGCCGACGTGCGGCGAGAACGGGGCGGTGAGCCGGGCGGCGGCCAGGCTGACCGGGCCGATCTGCAGCTCGGGGTGGTGGGCGTAGAGCGAGAGGCCGCCGTCGGGCTGGCCGCTGAACAGCAGCTGTTCGCCCTGGCGCAGGTAGTGCCAGGAGAAGCCGCCGCTGGGCTCCACCAGGAAGAACCAGAGCACCGTCCACGCTGTCAGCAGCACGTGGTGCCGGCGGAGCGGTAGACCCGCGATCCGACCGGTCGTGGCTTCGTAGTCGGTGGTGGCCCGTGCCGTGCGATCTCCCCGCACCTGTACCTCTCCCCGCCGTTCCGCCCCCTCCGGCCGGACATCCTATGTGACGGAGGAGAACCGCCCGTGCCGCCCGTCGCCGCAGCCCCTCGGGGGGCTGCGGCGCCGCGCCCCCCGGGGCCGGGGGGGGGGGCCCCCCGGCCCCCCCGCCGGCCCGGGGGGGGCGGGGGGGGGGCCCGCCCGGGGGGGC
>NZ_JBIAXC010000020.1:0-146813 GCF_042896295.1 Kitasatospora sp. NPDC001309
GGTTACATTCCGAACCCGGAAGCTAAGCCTCACAGCGCCGATGGTACTGCAGGGGGGACCCTGTGGGAGAGTAGGACGCCGCCGAACAATCATTCCAAAAAGACCCCCTCCCATTCGGGAGGGGGTCTTTTTGCGTTACCCTCTGCCAATGCAGAACCTGACCCTGACCTGGCAGACCGCCGGGGGTGCCGCCGTCGTCCTCTACGGAGGCGCGTACGCCGCTGCGAGGGTCCGGAAACCGGGGGCGTCGGCGCTGCTGCGGGAGGCCGGCACGCTGCTGGCGCTGTTCGCGCTCTGGCAGCTGGTCGGGCACCTGTCGGTGATGAGTGCCGATCACGCGCTGGACCGGGCGGGCTGGATCCACCGGACCGAGCGGGCGATCGGCCTGCCGGACGAGGCCTCCTGGCAGGCGGCGGTCACGCCGTACCCGGTGCTGGTGCGGCTGGCGAACTACTACTACGCGGTGATGCACTTCGCCGTCATGCTCGGTGTGCTGCTCTGGGTCTTCCTGCGGCACCGGGAGCGCTACGCGTGGGTGCGCAACACGGTGGTGATCACCACGGCGGTCTGCCTGCTGGTGCAGTTCATCCCGGTGGCGCCGCCGCGGATGCTGCCGCAGAGCGGCTTCGTGGACGTGGCCGCGGAGTACGGGCAGTCGGTGTACGGCGGCGCGGTCGGCGGGGTGGTGGTGGCGGACCAGCTGTCGGCGATGCCGTCGGTGCACGTCGCCTGGTGCGTGCTGGCGGCGGTCGCGGTGGTGCGGGTGTCGCCGAGCCCGTTCCGCTGGGTGGTGGTGCTGCACCCGCTGCTGACGGTCGCGGTGGTCGTGGTGACGGCCAACCACTTCTGGGCGGACGGCATCGTCGCCGTCGCCATCCTGCTGTTCGCCTACGCCGTCCTGGCGTTGGCGGCACGGCGACGGGGCCGGGTCCCCGTCGAGACGGAGACCCGGCCCCGGGCCGGTGCCGAGGAGCGGCCCCAGCAGGTCGGTTGAGCCCCGGCAGGTCACTTGACCGGCAGGGCGACCTTCCCCCAGGAGCCGTTGCTCAGGCGGGAGGTGGCCCAGTACCAGGCGATGGCCCCGGAGACGGCCGCGACCCAGCCGGCGGCCTTGCCGAGGCCGCTGTAGCCGCCGAGGACGGCGATGGCGTCCAGCACGAGGGAGACGGTGAACAGGCCGTAGACGGCGCGGCTGAACAGGCCCGCGCCCCAGCTGGCGGCGGTGAGGCTGAGGGCGAGCAGGGCCCACAGCAGCAGGAACAGACCGGCGGCGTTCTTGCTCGCGCCGCCGGCCACCGACCAGGTCGCCCAGAAGGCGCCGAGGCTGGTGAAGGCGGTCCCGGTGAAGCCCTCGCCGCCGCGGAGCTGCCAGAGGCCCGCGATGAAGAGGGTGACGCCGCCGAGCAGGTGGGCGAGGTGGGCCGCGTCCCCGACACCGGTGCCGTGCAGGATCCCGGTGGAGAGCAGACCGTAGGCGAGCAGTGTCAGGCCGAGGGCGAGGTAGCCGAGGTTACCCGCGTCGGCTCCGGTGGAGCGGGCGTTCGTTGCCCCGGTAGCGTCGTTGCTCACCGGAGGCTCCTTTCACTCTGGGCGCGCGCAGGGCGCAGTGACGCTTGGTGTCGTTCCGATGAGTGGATGCGCGCGACCGCGCCGAGGGCGCACGGCTGTGAGCGTGCGCGGGCTGCGGTCAGAAGTGAGGTCAGAAGCGACGGGCCTGCGGAGAGCCGCTGGTCACGTCCCCGCCGGGGGATTCCCCGGCGAGATCGGTTTACCCGGCCCTGCTCGCTTGTACCCTTGTGAAGATAACAATTTGTGACGATGTCAGCCGGGGAACGCTCAGGACTGGCGCCGGGTCGGAACCCGGAGCGTCAGGATCGCCATGTCGTCGGACGGCGGCTCGGGGGCGAAGCGCTCGACCGCGCGCTGCACCCGCATGGCGACCGCGCCGGCGGTCAGTCCGGTGCAGCCGGTGAGCACCTCGGCGAGGCCGTCGTCGCCGAGCATCCGCCGGCCCTCGCGGCGTTCGGTGACGCCGTCGGTGACGCAGAGCAGGACCTCGCCGGGCGCCAGCACCAGGTGCTCGGCGGTGAGTTCGAGGTCCTCCATGACACCGAGCAGCGGCTGCGGGGTGGCGGCCCGGTCGACCTGGCCGTCGGTGCGCAGCCGCAGCGGCAGCGGGTGGCCGGCGCAGACCAGGGACAGTTCGGTGCTGCCGTCCGGGCGGGGCGTCAACTCGCCGTAGAGCAGGGTGAGGAAGCGGCTGCGCGCGCCCTCGTCCAGGATGGCCGCGTTGAGCCGGCGCAGCACCTGCGGGGCGTCCAGGCCCTCGCGGGCGAGCAGGCGCAGCGAGTGCCGGGCCAGGCCGGTGACGGAGGCGGCCTCGGGGCCGGTGCCGCAGACGTCGCCGATCGCGAAGCCGTAGGTGCCCTCGCGGATGGTGAACAGGTCGTAGAAGTCGCCGCCGACCTCGTTGCCCTCGCCGGCGGCCTGGTAGTAGACGTCCACCTCGACGCCCGGGATCTCGGGCAGGTCCGGCGGGAGCAGGCTGCGCTGCAGGGCCTGGCTGGTCGCGGTGCGCTCGGAGTAGAGGCGGGAGTTGTCGAGGGCCAGGGCGGCCCGGCGGGAGAGGTCCTCGGCGAGTTCGAGGATCTCCTGGCGGAACCGCACGCCGGCCGGGACGCCGAGGGCGAGCAGGCCGATCACCCGGTTGCGGGCGGTCAGCGGCAGGACGACGGTCTCGCCGAGCAGGCCGGCGAGTTCGGGGCTGTCGGTGAGGCCGCGGGCTCCGGCGGTCTCGGTGGGCGCGGTCCAGAAGCGGACGCCGTGGGTGGGCCCGGCCTCGGGGGCGGGGGTCTTGTCGAGGAGGTCGCGCAGGGCGTCGATCCGGTCCTCGTCCTCGTGCAGGACGAAGGCGAGGCCGGCCGAGGAGCTGTGGTCGCCGTTGGTGTAGACGGCGCACCAGGAGGCGAGGGTGGGGACGGCCATCTGGGCCATCAGCGCCAGGGTCTGCTCGTGTTCGAGGGTGCCGGCCAGCAGGTCGGAGGCTTCGACGAGGAAGGAGAGCGAGCCGCGGCGCAGCCGTTCGAGCTCGGTCAGTCGGGTGCTCTCGACGGCCAGGGCGACCCGGTCGGCGGCGAACTGGAGGCGCAGCGCGTCCTCGTTGTCGTAGCGGCCGGGGGCGGCGGTGGCGATGCCGAGCGAGCCGATCAGGCGGCCCTCGACCTTGAGCGGGACGGTGACCAGGGAGCGCATGCCGCTGCCGGTGAGCAGGGGCAGGCCGGTGGGGCGGGCGGCGAGGTCCTCGTGGACGGTGGGCAGCCGGGCGGAGTCGTAGCGGTTGCCGCTGCCCACCGGGAAGCGGGTGTGCCGGCGGTGCCCGGTGGTCAGGCCGGTGGCGGCGCGGACCTCGAACTCGGCCTCGTCGTCGGTGGTGAGCAGCAGGTAGGCGGCGTCCGCGTCGAGCAGGTCGCGGGCGCGTTCGACGGTGCGCTGGAGGAGGGTTTCGAGGTCGTCGGTGGCGACCGGGCCGGCCAGCAGGTCGAGCCGGGGACCGGTCTGGTCGGGGCGCTCGCCGGGCAGGGCGCGGGCGGGGGAGCGCAGGACGGCGCGGTCGGGTTCGAGGACGAGCAGGCAGAGGGTGGAGGCGACGCCCTCGGTGTCGCGCACGCGCACCTGGACGCCGTAGACCTCGACCTCCTCGCCGTCGGCCCGGCGTACGCCGTAGTCGCCCTCCCAGCGGGCCAGCCGGAGGGTGTCGGTGAGGCCGAGGCCGCGGCCGGGGGACTGCGGCCAGACCGCGAGGTCGACCCAGGGGCGGCCCAGCACGGTGGCCGCGGGGTAGTGGAAGAGGGATTCGGCGTCCGGGTTCCAGGCCAGGACGCGGCCGTCCTCGTCGAGTTGGACGACGGCGACGTGCACCGGCCCGGGGCTGCTGGGCAGGTCGCTGCCGGGGGTGGCGGGGACGGCGTAGCGGGTGCCGGCCACGTGGGCGGGCAGGGCGAGCCGGAACCAGACGGTCTTCTGCCCGGCCGCGTACTCGACGCCCCAGCGTTCGGCGAGGGCGGAGCACATCAGCAGGCCGCGGCCGCCCTCGCCGTCGGGGTCGGCGAAGCGCTCGGAGGCGGACACCGGGCCGTCGCCGAGCGAGGGCAGGCCGCGCTCGGGGTGGTGGTCGGTGACCTCGATCCGGACGCTCTCCTCCTCGCGCAGGCAGCACACCTCGGCGGCGGTGCCGGCGTGCACGACGGCGTTGGTGACCAGCTCGCTGACCAGCACGACGGCGTCGTCGACGACCTCGGGCAGGCCCCAGCCGAGCAGCGCGTCCCGGACGAAGCCCCTGGCGGCGGCCGCGGACCGGCCGTCGGGGTCGAAGGTGGCGGCTGCGCGCGCGGTGACCACGTTGCCACTTCTCCTCTGCTGCTCTGGCCCTGACTGTCCGGGGCTCGTGCCGACCTTCCCGGGCGGGCCGTCGGGTGGGCGGCGTCGTCGGGTCGGGTCGTGGCCCGGTGCAGCGCTCCACCCTACTTTCCGCTTGGTTCCCCGTGGGGGCGGGGCGGCGAAACAGGCACCGGAGGGTGATTCTGCCCACCTGTTTCGGACGGTGCGGGGACAACCGTGGGCAACCAGCCGTATACCCGGCGCCGGTGCTGCCAGACTGGGGGGTCCGCGACGGCCGGTGGGAGCAGTACGGTCGTGTGGGTGCCGGTGGGCCGTGAGGTCCGGCCGGTACGCAGCCCAGCCGGGCCGGTGCCCGGTCCCGTGCCGTTCCGGCGCGGCGGTCACCGGACAGTACACACGATGTGGGAGGGGCCCGTTGAGTTCGGCCACCAAGGACGCCACCAAGGACGCCACCGGTACGACGCCGCAGGCTCCGCGCGGCGGGCGGGCCGGGGCCGCGCCGCGGATCGCGGCCGGCCGGCGAGCGGGCCACAGCCGCGGCGCGGAGCCCGCCGAGCTGCGCAAGCTGCTGGCCGCGCTCACCGCGATGCGGGACGGGAACTTCCGCCGCCGGCTGACGGTGCCGGGCGACGGGCCGTTGGCGGAGATCGCCGCGGTGTTCAACGAGGTCGCCGAGCGCAACCAGCACCTGACCGGTGAACTGGCCCGGGTGCGGCGGGCGGTGGGCCGCGAGGGCCGGCTGAACGAGCGGCTGGAGACCGGTGCGGGCGAGGGCGCCTGGATGGCGGCGGTCGACAACTGCAACGCGCTGATCGACGACCTGGCCCGGCCGATGGCCGAGGTGGGCCGGGTGCTGACCTCGATCGCCGAGGGTGACCTGGACCAGAAGATGGAGCTGCGCTCGCTGCACAGCAACGGGGTGAGCCACCCGTTGCGCGGCGAGTACCTGAGGATCGGCCGGACGGTCAACGGGCTGGTGGACCAGCTCTCCGAGTTCACCGACGAGGTGACCCGGGTGGCCCGCGAGGTGGGCACCGAGGGCAAGCTCGGCGGGCAGGCCAAGGTCCGCAGCGTGTCGGGCAGTTGGAAGGACCTGGCGGACTCGGTCAACACCATGGCCGGGCGGCTGACCGCGCAGGTGCGCAACATCGCCCAGGTGACCACGGCGGTGGCCAAGGGCGACCTGTCCCGCAAGGTGACCGTCGACGTGGCCGGCGAGATGCTGGAGTTGAAGAACACCGTCAACACGATGGTGGACCAGCTGAACGGCTTCGCCGCCCAGGTGACGACGGTGGCCAGGGACGTCGGCACCGAGGGCCGGCTGGGCGGTCAGGCGCAGGTGCCGGGCGTCGCCGGGGTGTGGCGCGAGCTGACCGACTCGGTGAACTTCATGGCCGACAACCTGACCGGCCAGGTGCGCAACATCGCCCAGGTGACCACGGCGGTGGCGCGCGGGGACCTCTCGCAGAAGATCGAGGTGGACGCGCGCGGCGAGATGCTGGAGCTCAAGAACACCATCAACACGATGGTGGACCAGCTCTCCGGCTTCGCCGAACAGGTGACCAGGGTGGCCCGCCAGGTGGGCACCGAGGGGCGGCTCGGCGGGCAGGCCCAGGTGCCCTGGGCGGCCGGGGTGTGGCGGGATCTGACCGACAACGTCAACTTCATGGCGAACAACCTCACCGATCAGGTGCGCAACATCGCCCAGGTGACGACGGCGGTCGCCAAGGGCGACCTGTCGCAGAAGATCCAGGTGGACGCCCGGGGCGAGATCCTGGAGTTGAAGAACACCATCAACACCATGGTCGACCAGCTCTCGGCCTTCGCCGACGAGGTCACCCGCGTCGCCCGGGACGTGGGCACCGAGGGCATCCTCGGCGGCCAGGCCAGCGTGCCCGGGGTGTCCGGGACGTGGAAGGACCTGACCAACAGCGTCAACCTGATGGCCAACAACCTGACCAACCAGGTGCGCAACATCGCCGAGGTGACCACGGCGGTGGCCCGCGGCGACGTGTCGAAGAAGATCACCGTCGACGCCCGGGGCGAGATCCTGGAGCTGGTGACCACCGTCAACACCATGGTCGACCAGCTCTCCGCCTTCGCCGACGAGGTGACCCGGGTCGCCCGCGAGGTGGGCACCGAGGGCATCCTGGGCGGCCAGGCCCGGGTGCGCGGGGTGTCGGGCATCTGGAAGGACCTGACCGACAACGTCAACTTCATGGCGTCGAACCTGACCGGACAGGTCCGCAACATCGCCGAGGTCGCCTCCGCGGTGGCCCGCGGCGACCTCTCCAAGAAGATCACCATCGACGCCCAGGGCGAGATCGCGACGCTCGCCGGGACGCTGAACACCATGGTCGACCAGCTGTCCGCGTTCGCGGTCGAGGTGACCCGGGTGGCCCGTGAGGTGGGCACCGACGGCACCCTGGGCGGTCAGGCGAGCGTGCCGGGCGTGGCCGGCATCTGGAAGGACCTGACCGACAACGTCAACCAGATGGCCAACAACCTCACCGGCCAGGTCCGCAACATCGCGCTGGTGATCACCGCGGTCGCCCGCGGCGACCTCTCGCAGAAGATCGACGTGGACGCGCGCGGCGAGATCCTCCAGCTCAAGACCAACATCAACACCATGGTCGACCAGCTCTCCGCCTTCGCCGACGAGGTCACCCGGGTCGCCCGCGAGGTGGGCACCGACGGGCGGCTCGGCGGCCAGGCCCGGGTGCCCGGGGTGGACGGCACCTGGCAGGACCTCACCGAGTCGGTGAACGAGCTGGCCAACAACCTGACCCGGCAGGTGCGCGCGATCGCCCAGGTCGCCACCGCGGTGACCAGGGGCGACCTGAGCCTGCGGATCGACGTGGACGCCGCCGGGGAGCTCGACGAGCTCAAGGACAACATCAACCAGATGATCGCCAACCTGCGCGAGACCACCCGGACCAACCAGGAGCAGGACTGGCTCAAGACCAACCTGGCCCGGATCTCCGGCCTGCTCCAGGGCCGCCGGGACCTGGAGGCCGTCGCCTCGCTGATCATGACCGAGCTGACCCCGGTGGTCTCCGCCCAGCACGGCGCCTTCTTCCTGGCCCAGCCGGCCGGGCGGACCGCCGAACTGATCACCGAGGACGACGACGAGAACGACACCGTGCTGCGCCTGATCGGCAGCTACGGCTACCAGCGGCGGGCGATGCCGACCACCTTCCGGCCGGGCGAGTCGCTGATCGGCCAGGCCGCGACGGAGAAGCGGGCGATCATCGTCAAGGAGGCGCCGCCCGGATACCTCAAGATCGCCTCCGGCCTCGGCGAGGCCTCGCCGGCCCACATCGTGGTGCTGCCGGTGCAGTTCGAGGGCCGGCTGCTGGGCGTGATCGAGCTGGCCACGTTCAGCTCCTTCACCACTGTCGCGCTGGACTTCCTCAACCAGATCGCCGACCTGATCGGTGTCACCGTCAACACCATCAGCGTCAACACCAAGACCGAGGGCCTGCTGCTGGAGTCCCAGCGGCTCACCGCCGAACTCTCGATGCGGTCCGCCGAGTTGGAGGCGCGCCAGGAGGAACTGGAGCGCACCAATGAGGAGTTGCAGGAGAAGGCCGAGCAACTCGCCCAGCAGAACCGCGACATCGAGATCAAGAACAGCGAGATCGAGGAGGCCCGGCAGGTCCTGGAGGAGCGCGCCGAGCAGCTCGCCCTGGCCTCCCGGTACAAGAGCGAGTTCCTCGCCAACATGTCGCACGAGCTGCGCACCCCGCTCAACTCGCTGCTGATCCTGGCCAAGCTGCTCTCCGACAACAACGAGGGCAACCTCTCGCCCAAGCAGGTCGAGTTCGCCGACACCATCCACGGCGCCGGCTCCGACCTGCTCCAGCTGATCAACGACATCCTCGACCTGTCCAAGGTCGAGGCCGGCAAGATGGACGTCCGCCCGGCCCGGATCGCCCTGGTCCAGCTGGTCGACTACGTCGAGGCCACCTTCCAGCCGGTCGCCCTGGACAAGAACCTCGACTTCGCGGTCCGGGTCTCGCCCGCCCTGCCGGTCACCCTGCACACCGACGAGCAGCGGCTCCAGCAGGTGCTGCGCAACCTGATCTCCAACGCCGTCAAGTTCACCGACACCGGCGGCGTCGACTTCTCGATCAGCCCGGCCGGCCGGGACGTCCCCCAGCACGTGCGCGAGCGGCTGCTGGAGTTCGGCTCGATCCAGGGCCCGGACGAGGAGCTGATCGCCTTCTCGGTCTCCGACACCGGCATCGGCATCCCCGGCAACAAGCTGCGGGAGATCTTCGAGGCGTTCAAGCAGGCCGACGGCACCATCAGCCGCAAGTACGCCGGCACCGGCCTCGGGCTGTCGATCAGCCGCGAGATCGCCCGGCTGCTCGGCGGCGAGATCCACGCCGAGAGCGAGCTCGGCAAGGGCTCGACCTTCACGCTCTACCTGCCGCTGCGCACCGAGGCCCCGGACGCCGCCGCCGAGCGGCTCCTGGACCGCCCGGGTCCGGCGAACCCGCCCGCGCTGCGCGCCTCGGTCGGGGTGACCCCGGTGGGCCTGCCGGTGCCGGTCGGCGAGAGCCCGGCCGACCACTGGGCCCAGGAGGTCCGGGAGATGGCCGAGGAGCGCCGCCGCGGGGCGGTGGAGCGCCGCCGCAGCGCCGCCCTGGAGAGCGCCGCGGTGCCGCGGGCGGTGGAGCCCGCGCAGCAGCCCCGGCCGGTCCGCGCCGACACCCGCTTCGACGGCCAGCAGGTGCTGATCGTGGACGACGACGTGCGCAACGTGTTCGCCCTGACCAGCGTGCTGGAGCAGTACGGGCTGACCGTCCTGTACGCGGAGAACGGCCGCGAGGGCATCGAGATGCTGGAGCAGCACGAGAACGTGGCGCTGGTCTTGATGGACATCATGATGCCGGAGATGGACGGCTACGCGACCACCGAGGCGATCCGCCGGATGCCCCAGTTCGCCGGCCTGCCGATCATCGCGCTGACCGCCAAGGCGATGAAGGGCGACCGGGAGAAGTCCCTGGAGGCGGGTGCCACCGACCACATCACCAAGCCGGTGGAGACCGACCACCTGCTGTCGGTGATGTCGGAGTGGCTGAACGGCGACCGCGCGTGAGCGAGGCGCCTGGCGCGAACCCCGGGGCCCGCCCCGGGGTTCGCGCCTGCCGCTCGGCCGGTTTGCTGGCGGAGCGGCCCGGGAACCCGGTAGGGTCACCGAGCGTTGCGAACAGTGACCGGACGGCGACACGCTGCTGAGCGTGCGCCGGAGCACCGGCTGTGCGCCGCTCCGGATCGGGTCCCGACGGAGCGATGTGCCGGGCGAGGGGGTGCGGCTAGCATGACCGGGGTAGCGGTGGGCAGTACGCGAGTGCCCGCACCGGGCGGCAGGCAGGCGACAGGAGGGCGAGCCCCGATGCAGAAGGCGAAGATCCTCCTGGTCGACGACCGGCCGGAGAACCTGCTGGCGCTGGAGGCGATCCTCTCCGCCCTGGACCAGACGCTGGTCCGCGCCGCCTCCGGCGAGGAGGCGCTCAAGGCGCTGCTGACGGACGACTTCGCGGTGATCCTGCTGGACGTCCAGATGCCCGGGATGGACGGCTTCGAGACGGCCGCCCACATCAAGCGCCGCGAGCGCACCCGGGACATCCCGATCATCTTCCTGACCGCGATCAACCACGGCCCCCACCACACCTTCCGCGGCTACGCGGCCGGCGCGGTGGACTACATCTCCAAGCCCTTCGACCCGTGGGTGCTGCGCGCCAAGGTCTCGGTCTTCGTCGACCTGTACGTCAAGAACTGCCAGTTGAAGGAGCAGGCCGCGCTGCTGCGGCTGCAGCTGGAGGCGGGCGGCGGCGAGCCGTCCCTGGGCGGGGCGCTGCTCGGCGAGCTGTCCGCGCGGCTGGCGGCGGTCGAGGAGCAGGCGGAGGCGCTGGGCAAGCAGCTGGACGGGGCCGAGGACGCCGGGGTGGCCGCCACCGCGGCGCACCTGGAGCGCAAGCTCGCCGGACTGCGCCGGGCCCTCGACGCGATGCGCCCCGGTACGCCGTAGGTCGGCCCCGGACGTTCACCCGTCCGGGTGGTTTGCTGCTGCACCTGGGTGAAACCGGGTCAGCGTGACGGTGTGTCTGCGACACGGCCCGGTGCCCGGGCTCGGCCGCGTGGGCGCTGGTCCCCCTCCCCGGTAGGCTGCTGACCCATGGCCACTCGTACGCCCGGAAACGCCGCACGCAAACCGAGTCCGGGACCGTCCAAGAAGGCCGCGGCAAAGGCCCCGGGCAAGCCGCCCGCCAAGAAGGCGGCCGCCCGCCGGGCCCCCGCGAAGAGGACGGCGGCCAAGCCGGCCCCGCCGCCCCCGCCGCGCCGGGGGTTCGTGATGGGCGCCCTCAACGCCCTCGCCAGCCCGATCGCCGCGATCTTCCGCGGCTTCGGCGACGGCGCCAAGAACCTCCACCCGGACCACCGCAAGGACGGCATCGGCCTGCTGCTGTTCGGCCTGGCGCTGGTGGTCGCGGCCGGCACCTGGTTCAGCTCGGAGGGCTGGCTGAACGGGGCGGCCACCGCCGTGGTGTCCGGGCTGTTCGGGCGGCTCGACGTGCTGGTGCCGTTCCTGCTGGCCGGGATCGCCATCCGGCTCTGGCGCCACCCGGAGCTGCCGGAGGCCAACGGCCGGATCGTGATCGGGCTGAGCACCCTGCTGATCGGCGTCCTCGGCCTGGTCCACATCGGCTGCGGCGCGCCCACCATGGGCAGCGGCGCCTCCCGGATAAGGGCGGCCGGCGGGATCATCGGCTGGGCCGCCTCGACCCCGATGATGGCCGCCGCCGGCGCGGTCCTGGCCGTGCCGCTGCTCCTGCTGCTGGCCTTCTTCGGCCTGCTGGTGGTCACCGCCACCCCGGTCAACCGGATCGGCGAGCGGGTCCGCGGGCTCGGGATACGGCTCGGCGTGGTCGAGCCGGGGCCCGAGGACGAGCTGCGCTGGGGGCGCACGCCGGGGTACGAGCCGTCCACCGATCCGCCGGAGGACGCCGACCCCGAGGCGCTGCCCTACACCGTCGACACCGACGGTGACGGCCCCCACGACGAGGTGGCCGCCCGGCGGCGCCGCCGTCGGCGCAAGCAGTCCGCCGAGGACGACGAGGGGCAGCCGGAGGCCGTCGGCCGCATCTCCCTGGACAAGGAACCGGCGGACCAGGAGCCGCTGGACCCGTACGCCACCCGCGACCTGGCCGCCGGCGCCGCCGCCGACCTGGACGGCGCCCTGGTCTACGGGGTGCCCGCCTCCTCCGCCGTGGCGGACATGATGCACCAGGTCAAGGACCTCACCGCGGCGCCGGAGGAGCCCGCCGTCCCGGCCGCCCGCAGCGGCGGCCCGGGGGCGCCCGCGGAACACGGCCCGGCGCCGGTGCGGATGGAGCAGCTCCAGCTCGGCGAGGGGATCACCTACGCGCTGCCCTCGCTCGACCTGCTGGAGCGCGGCGGCCCGGCCAAGGCCCGCAGCGCCCTCAACGACGAGGTGGTGGCCCAGCTCACCGGCACCTTCGCCGAGTTCAAGGTCGACGCGAAGGTCACCGGCTTCACCCGCGGCCCGACGGTCACCCGCTACGAGGTCGAGCTCGGCCCGGCCGTCAAGGTGGAGCGGATCACCGCGCTCGCCAAGAACATCGCGTACGCGGTGGCCAGCCCGGACGTGCGGATCATCAGCCCGATCCCGGGCAAGTCCGCGGTCGGCATCGAGATCCCCAACCGGGACCGTGAGATGGTCAACCTCGGCGACCTGCTGCGCTCGCGCACCGCCGCCGAGGACACCCACCCGATGGTCGTCGGCATGGGCAAGGACGTCGAGGGCCACACCGTGATGGCCAACCTCGCCAAGATGCCGCACATCCTGGTGGCCGGCGCGACCGGGGCGGGCAAGTCCTCCTGCATCAACTGCCTGATCACCTCGATCCTCGCCCGGGCCACCCCGGACGAGGTGCGGATGGTGCTGGTCGACCCCAAGCGGGTCGAGCTGACCGCGTACGAGGGCATCCCGCACCTGATCACGCCGATCATCACCAACCCCAAGAAGGCCGCCGAGGCCCTCCAGTGGGTGGTGCGCGAGATGGACCTGCGCTACGACGACCTGGCGGCCTTCGGCTTCCGGCACGTGGACGACTTCAACGCGGCGGTGAAGGCCGGCAAGGTCACCCCGCCGCTGGGCAGCGAGCGGGAGCTGCGGCCGTACCCGTACCTGCTGGTGATCGTCGACGAGCTGGCCGACCTGATGATGGTCGCGCCGCGCGACGTCGAGGACTCGGTGGTCCGGATCACCCAGCTGGCCCGGGCGGCCGGCATCCACCTGGTGCTCGCCACCCAGCGGCCCTCGGTGGACGTGGTGACCGGCCTGATCAAGGCCAACGTGCCGTCCCGGCTGGCCTTCGCGACCTCCGCGATGGCCGACTCCCGGGTCATCCTGGACCAGCCCGGCGCCGAGAAGCTGATCGGCAAGGGCGACGCGCTGTTCCTCCCGATGGGCGCGAGCAAGCCGGTCCGCATGCAGGGCGCGTTCGTCACCGAGGCGGAGATCGCCCGGGTGGTGCAGCACTGCAAGGACCAGCTGACCGCCGTCTACCGGGACGACGTGACGGTCGGGGGCGGGCCCAGGAAGGAGATCGACGAGGAGATCGGCGACGACCTGGACCTGCTGATCCAGGCGGCCGAGCTGGTGGTCTCCACCCAGTTCGGCTCGACCTCGATGCTCCAGCGCAAGCTCCGGGTCGGCTTCGCCAAGGCGGGCCGGCTGATGGACCTGATGGAGTCGCGCGGGATCGTCGGCCCGAGCGAGGGCTCCAAGGCCCGTGACGTGCTGGTCAAGCCGGACGAGCTGGACGGCGTGCTGGTGATCCTGCGGGGCTGAGCGGGGCCGTGGGGCCGGGCGTGCCCGCGGGGCCGGGCACCGGCCCCGCAGGGCTGACGGATCGTGCCCTCCGGGTGGATTCACTCGTTCGGAGGAGGGTAGGCGCGGTGCGGGGAACCGAATGTGCGTACGCGGCGTCACAGGCCGGAAAGCGCACTCCGGCCTTCCCGGCGCGCCCTCGCTGACGGCCGTTCAGCGGGGGGCCGGCGCCCGGCCGGGGCGGGTACGCGCATTCGGGCCCGTTCCGCTTGAGAAACGATCCACCCACGCCCCTAGACTGTTCTCCAGCAGGTGGCCATCCGCTCGAAAGGCGTGCCCCGTGACCATCGGCAAGTCCTCCGACCGCGAGAACGCCCCGTCGTCCGTCGAGCCGACCGACGACGTGGTGCAGGCGGCCGATGCCCCGAGCATCGGCCGGGTGCTGTCCGCCGCCCGGATCGAGGCGGGACTCACGGTGGACCAGGTGAGTACCGCCACCCGTGTCAGGGTGCCGATCGTCCATGCCATCGAGGAGGACGACTTCGACCGCTGCGGCGGCGACTTCTACGCCCGCGGGCACATCCGCGCGATCGCCCAGGCGGTCGGCGCGGACGGCGAGGCCCTGGTCGCCCGCTACGACGCCGCGCACGGCGGCTCACCGGCCTCCAAGCGCCCCGCCACCCAGCTGATGGACAGCGGCCCGATCAAGGTCCCCGGCCGCAGCCGGCCGAACTGGGCGGCCGCCATGGTCGCCGCGATCGTCGCGGTGGTCGCGCTGATCGGCTTCAACCTGGTCAGCGGCAAGAGCGGCCACGGCACCACCGGCTCGGCCAGCGCGCCGCTGCCCAGTGGCTCCGGCACCGGCTCGGTCGCCCCGGTCACGCCGACCGTCCAGCCGCCGGCACCCGCGCCGAGCGCCGCCGCGATCGCCGCCGTCCCGGCCGACAAGGTCACCGTGAAGCTGGTCGCCGAGGGCACCAGCTGGGTCTCCGCGACGGACGGCAGCGGCAAGTCGCTGTTCCAGAACAACATCAGCGACGGCCAGGACCAGACCTTCACCGACCCCAAGCAGATCAAGCTGGTGCTCGGCAACGGCGGGGCCGTGCACGCGTACGTCAACGGCAAGGACCTCGGCGTCCTCGGCAAGGACGGCCAGGTGGTGCACGTCACGTACACCCCCGGCGACCCGCAGGCGGGCTGACCACAGGGCCCGTCGAGGGCCGTCGATGATCAGCTGATTCGTGGCACGCGGCCTCCGGGGCGAACGGCACCGGAGGCCGCGCGTTAATCTTGGCCCTATGCCTGAACGCCGCACTGTCGCCCTTGTCACGCTCGGATGCGCCCGCAACGAGGTGGACTCCGAGGAACTCGCCGGGCGACTGGAAGCCGACGGCTGGTTGCTCGTCGACGACGCCGCCGAGGCCGATGTCGCCGTCGTCAACACCTGCGGCTTCGTCGAGGCCGCCAAGAAGGACTCCGTCGACGCCCTGCTGGAGGCCAACGACCTCAAGGGGCACGGCCGCACCCAGGCCGTCGTCGCGGTCGGCTGCATGGCCGAGCGGTACGGCAAGGAGCTCGCCGACGCGCTGCCGGAGGCCGACGGGGTGCTCGGCTTCGACGACTACTCCGACATCTCCGACCGCCTGCAGACCATCCTCTCCGGCGGCCACCACGCCCCGCACATCCCGCGCGACCGCCGCAAGCTGCTGCCGATCAGCCCGGCCGAGCGGCAGTCCGCCGCCGAGGCCGTCGCGCTGCCCGGCCACGGCGCCGAGGCCGCCGCCGAGCCGATCACCGACCTGCCCGACGGCCTCGCCCCGGCCTCCGGCCCGCGCACCCTGCGCAAGCGGCTGGACGACAGCCCGGTCGCCTCGGTCAAGCTCGCCTCCGGCTGCGACCGGCGCTGCTCCTTCTGCGCCATCCCCGCCTTCCGCGGCTCCTTCATCTCCCGCCGCCCCTCCGACGTGCTGCAGGAGGCCCAGTGGCTGGCCGGGCAGGGCGTCCGCGAGATCGTCCTGGTCAGCGAGAACAACACCTCGTACGGCAAGGACCTCGGCGACATCCGGCTGCTGGAGACCCTGCTCGGCGAGATCTCCGCGATCGAGGGCGTCGAGCGGGTGCGGGTCTCCTACCTCCAGCCGGCCGAGATGCGCCCCGGCCTGATCGACGCGATGACCGGCACCGCCGACGTGCTGCCGTACTTCGACCTGTCCTTCCAGCACTCGGCGCCGGCCGTGCTGCGCCGGATGCGCCGCTTCGGCTCCACCGACCAGTTCCTCCAACTGCTCGGGACCATCCGGGACAAGGCCCCGCAGGCCGGCGCCCGGTCCAACTTCATCGTCGGCTTCCCCGGTGAGACCGAGGAGGACTTCGCCGAGCTGGAGCGCTTCGTCACCGAGGCCGGGCTGGACGCGATCGGCGTCTTCGGCTACTCCGACGAGGACGGCACCGAGGCGGCGACCTACGACGGCAAGCTGCCCGAGGACGTCGTCGCCGACCGGCTGGCCCGGCTCAGCCGGCTCGCCGAGGAGATGACCGCCCAGCGGGCCGAGCAGCGGATCGGCACCGAGGTCGAGGTGCTGATCGAGTCGATCGAGGACGGCGTGGTCGAGGGCCGCTCCGCCCACCAGGCCCCGGAGACCGACGGCCTGACCACCCTGCACGGCGTCGAGGACCCGCGGATCGGGCAGTTCTGGCGGGCCACCGTGGTGGCCAGCGAGGGCGTCGACCTGATCGCCGAGGCGCTGGAACAGGTGCGCCGGCCCGCGACGTCGGGGGCCGAGGCTCCGGGAGCCGGGGAATGACCAAGGGGCCCGGGGCCCCGGCCGCGGCCCACCCGGGCAGACCGGCGGCCGCGGTTCCGCCGGCGCCGGGGGTCTGGAACATCGCCAACGTGCTCACCATGGTCCGGGTGCTGCTCGTCCCGGTCTTCGTGGCCCTGCTGTTCGCCGACGACGGGCACAACCCCAAGTGGCGCGCGGTCGCCTGGGCGGCGTTCGCGATCGCGATGATCACCGACCTGTTCGACGGCGAGATCGCCCGCCGCAAGGGCCTGGTCACCGACTTCGGCAAGATCGCCGACCCGATCGCCGACAAGGCGATCATGGGCTCGGCGCTGATCGGCCTCTCCGTCCTCGGCGACCTGGCCTGGTGGGTCACCGTGGTGATCCTGGCCCGCGAGCTCGGCATCACCCTGATGCGCTTCTGGGTGATCCGCTACGGCGTCATCCCGGCCAGCCGCGGCGGCAAGCTCAAGACGCTGACCCAGGGCACGGCGGTCGGCATGTACGTGCTGCCGCTGACCGGCTGGCTGGCCACCGGGCGGGCGGTCCTGATGGCCGCGGCGGTGCTGCTGACCGTCGCCACCGCGCTGGACTACATCGGCCAGGCGCTGCGCCTGCGCCGCGAGGGCACGGCCGCGGAGCGCGCGGACCGCTGACGGACGGAGGGGGCCGGGGTGACGGACCACGAGCTGTACGGGCTGGCCGAGCGGGCGCACGCGGCGCTGCGGGCCGAGGGCGGCACGCTCGCCGTCGCCGAGTCGCTGACCGGCGGGCTGCTGGCCGCCGCCCTGGTGGACGTCCCGGGGGCGTCCGCGACCTTCCGCGGGTCGGTCACCGCGTACGCGACCGAGGTGAAGGCCTCGGTACTCGGTGTGGACGAGGGCCTGTTGGACGTGTACGGTCCCGTGCACCCGGTGGTGGCCCGACAGATGGCCGAAGGCGTGCGCGGGTTGCTGGGGGCCACGTACGGGCTCGCGACGACCGGCGTGGCCGGTCCGGAGCCGCAGGGCGGGCAGCCGGTGGGCACGGTACACCTGGCGGTCGCCGGTCCGGGGGGAACTCTGGTCAGTTCGCCCCTGCTGTCGGGCGCCCGTGCCACAATCCGTCACGGAGCGGTGACCGCCGCACTGGAGCTGCTCGTCGGCCGGCTCGCTCGATGACGGCCCGCGGGCGGATCTCCACCGAACCGAGATCTGCCGAACCCGCGCACGGGGTATGACACAGCTGGAGGATCGTGTTACATCCAACGGCCTGGTTGGGCAGAAACCAGGTGGCGAACGAGTTGCGTGACGGTGGCGGGGCGGGCCGAGTCGGGTACCACGAGGGGCCCGCGAACCCGGGTACGACACCGGCACGAGGAGGGGGACGGCCTTGCAGCCCACAGTGAACACGACCAGGGTCCCCGCACGCGAAGCGGGCAAGGCGGTACGGTGGGGGCGTGACATCTCGATCCGCAGTCCGAGGAGGGAGGCACCGATGATCCTGCTCCGTCGCCTACTGGGCGATGTACTGCGTCGGCAGCGCCAGCGCCAGGGCCGCACACTCCGCGAGGTGTCGGCGGCCGCCAGGGTTTCGCTCGGGTACCTCTCCGAGGTCGAGCGGGGACAGAAGGAGGCCTCTTCGGAGCTGCTCTCCGCCATCTGCGACGCACTCGACGTCCGGATGTCCGAGGTCATGCGCGAGGTCAGCGACGAACTGTCGCTCGCCGAACTTGCGGCGATGGCCACCCTCTCCGAAGGTGATCTGCTGAGGCCGGTGCTCGAACCGGTTCCGCTGCCCGCCCCCGGCGCCGACCGGGCGAACATGTCGCCCAAGGCCGCCGCGATGGACGTGGTCGCTGCCTGACCCGGCCTCGCACCTCCCGGGTGCCCGTCCCACGACGGGCCCGAGGAACCCCGGGGCGAGCGGAGGAGGGCGGTCGTGCGGAGACTCGCGACGGTGTGCGCGGTGGCCCGAATACGGCTGCGGCGTCTGATGCCCTGGCCGGCCCGTTGGGTCCTGGTGGCACTCGCGGGCGGGCTCGCCTGGTGGCTGGTGGCCGTCCGGGGACAGCTCGCCGACGGCGCGGTGCTCGGCCTGCTGGCGGCCGGCGGCTGGGGACTCGGTCTGATCCCGGTCCATGCCGACCGGAATGCGACCGGACCGGCCCGGCGCCCGCAGGGGCACGAGGAGGCCGTGGGCCGGGTGGAGGTGCAGCCTCCGCCGATCGGGTGAATCGACGTGGCCGGAGGCCGCGGGGTCGTTGACTCCGCGGCCTCCGGCGCTTCTCCGGCACTCCTCAGGGGCGCAGCCGGAGCCCGCGGGGGGTGGCGTGGAAGCCGGCCTCCTCCAGGGCGCGGCCGAGCTCGGAGCCCAGGGCCGGCCCGCCGTTGGCCCGCTCGACCGTGACGCTGCCGAGCGCGCCCGCGCGGACCGCCCCCGCGAGCGCCCCGGTGGCCAGGGCCAGGGTCGCGTCGTCCTCCGGCCAGGCCAGCAGGGACTTGCCGCCCCGCTCCACGTACAGCGCGAGCTCACCGTCCACCAGGACCACCAGGGCGCCCGCCTTGCGGCCCGGGCGGTGCGCCTTGGCGTCCGCGGCCCCCGCGGCGGCGGGCGGTTCGGGCCAGGGCAGCGCGGCGCCGTAGGCGTTCGCCGGATCGGCGGCGGCCAGCACCAGCAGCTGCGGCGGCTCGGCGGCCGGAGCGGCCGGCCACTCGGTGGCCCGGGCCCGCTCCAGTCGGCCGTTGACCGAGCGCAGCCGGTCGGCGGCGCCCTCCATGGCGAACTGGGCACCGCCCAGGCCCTCGACGAAGTAGCCCCGGCGGGCCCGGCCGCGCTCCTCCATCGCGGAGAGCACCCGGTACACCCCGGCGAAGCCGCCGGGCACCCGTTCGGCGGCCACCGTGCCGCGGGTCAGCAGACCGTGCCGGTCCAGCAGGCTCTGCGCCCTGGCCGTCGCCCGGACGGTCGGATCGGTGGCGAAGGCGGGCAGCAGCGACCAGCGCCCGGCCACCGTCGGCGGGCCGCTGCGCAGCGCCCCGCCCTCCCGGCCGAAGGCGCGGCCCGCGCCGCCGTACCGGCCGCGCGGGGTCGCCCGGGGGGCGCGGTGGGCGGTGGCGCCCGCCGTCCGGCCGGAGCCGAGTAGGGCGCGCAGCGGGGCCAGGGTGTCGTTGCTGACGTAACCGGCCCAGACCAGGTCCCAGAGGGCCGTCACGACCTCGGGCTCCGGGGTGTCCTCCGGGAGCTGCTGGACGAGCTGGCGGAAGAACAGGCCGTAGCCGCCCGCCAGGGCCTGGAGGAGGGCGCTGTGCAGCGGGGTGAGGGCGGGCGGGACGGGCTCCGGGCGCAGCAGGTGGGCGTTCTCGGCCAGGTGCAGGCTCAGCCAGCCGTCCTTGCCGGGCAGCGCGCCGGCACCGCACCAGCCGATCTCGCCGGCCGCCGTCAGCTCGTCCAGCAGGCCGGGGGAGTAGTCGGCGAGCCGGGCCGGGAGGATCAGCTTCTCCAGGGCGGAGGCGGGCAGGGCGGTGCCCTGGAGCTGTTCGACCACCCGGAGCAGGCCGTCCGGGCCGCGCAGCCGGTGGCCGGCCAGGTGCTGCCACTGCGGGAGGAAGGCGGCCAGGGCGCGCGGCGGGACGGGCTCCACCTCCTGGCGCAGCGCGGCCAGTGAACGGCGGCGCAGCCGGCGCAGCACCTCGGCGTCGCACCACTCGGCGGTCGCGGTGTGCCGCTCGGGGGAGACCTGGCTCTCGGCGGGTCGGAAGGCGCCCTGGACCAGGCGGCCGGCGGCGGTCAGCCGTTGCAGGGTGCCGGTGACGACGGCGGTGCCGAGGCCGTAGCGGGCGCCGGCCTCGGCGGCGGTGAACGGGCCGTGGGTGCGGGCGTGCCGGGCCAGCAGGTCGCCCAGCGGGTCCTTGACCGGCTCGGTGAAGGCCTCGGGGACGCCCACCGGCAGCGGGGTGCCCAGGGCGTCGCGCAGCCGCCCGGCGTCCTCGACCGCGGCCCAGCGCTGCTCGCCGGCGATCCGGACCTGGATCACCCGGCGGGCGGCCTCCAGCTCCAGGGGCCAGAGCGGCTCGGCGCCGCGCGCCGTCAACTCGGCCTCGGAGAGCGGGCCGAGCAGGCGCAGCGCGTCGGCGACGCCCTCGGCGTCCCTGATCCGGCGCTCGGGGGTGAGGCGTTGGAGCTCGGCCTCCAGCTCGGCGAGCACCTGCGGGTCGAGCAGCTCGCTCAGCTCGGCCTGGCCGAGCAGCTCCGACAGCAGCCGGGAGTCCAACGACAGGGCGGCGGCCCGGCGTTCGGCGAGCGGGGAGTCGCCCTCGTAGAGGAACTGGGCGACGTAGCCGAACAGCAGGGAGCGGGCGAAGGGGGAGGGCTCGGCGGTGGTGACCTCGACCAGGCGGACGGCGCGGGATTCGAGGTCCGCCATCAGCTCGACCAGCCCGGGGACGTCGAAGACGTCCTGGAGGCACTCCCGGACGGCTTCCAGGACGATCGGGAACGAGCCGTACTCGGAGGCGACTTCGAGCAGTTGGGCGGCGCGTTGGCGCTGCTGCCACAGCGGGGTGCGGCGGCCCGGGCTGCGGCGGGGGAGCAGCAGGGCGCGGCCGGCGCACTCGCGGAAGCGGGAGGCGAACAGGGCGGAGCCGCCGACCTGCTCGGTGACCAGCTGCTCGATCTCGTCGGGCTCGAACAGGGCGGCGTCGGCGCCGACCGGGGCCTCGTCGGAGGCGGCCTGGTCCGGGGGGCTGCTGAAATCGAAGTCGGGGGCGAGGAGGTCCGCGTCCGGCAGGCGGAGCACGATGCCGTCGTCGGCGTGCATGACCTGCGGGTCCAGGCCGTGCTTCTCGCGCAGCCGGGCGCCGAGGGCGAGCGCCCAGGGGGCGTGCACCTGGGCGCCGAAGGGGGAGTGGATGACGATCCGCCAGTCGCCCAGTTCGTCCCGGAAGCGCTCGACCACGATGGTGCGGTCGTCGGGGAGGTGGCCGCAGGCCTTCCGCTGCTCGGCGAGGTAGTCCAGCAGGTTGGCGGCCGCCCAGTCGTCCAGGCCGGCCCGCCGGAGGCGCGCGGTGGCGGCCTCGGGCGCGAGGGCGCCCAGCTCGCGGGTGAACGCGCCCAGGGCGCGGCCGAGTTCGAGCGGGCGGCCGAGGGTGTCGCCCTTCCAGAACGGGAGCCGGCCGGGGACGCCGGGGGCGGGGGTGACCAGTACCTTGTCGTGGGTGATCTCCTCGATCCGCCAGGAGGTGGTGCCGAGGGTGAAGACGTCGCCGACCCGGGACTCGTAGACCATCTCCTCGTCGAGCTCCCCGACCCGACCGCCGCCGCCCTTCTTCTTCTCCGTCGTCGAACCGGACGCCGCCGAGCCGGCGATGAAGACGCCGAACAGGCCGCGGTCGGGGATGGTGCCGCCGGAGGTGACGGCCAGCCGTTGGGCGCCGGGGCGGCCGGTGACGGTGCCGGCGACACGGTCCCAGACCAGGCGGGGGCGCAGCTCGGCGAAGGCGTCCGAGGGGTAGCGGCCGGCCAGCATGTCCAGCACGGCGTCGAAGGCGGACTGCGGGAGGGTGGCGAAGGGCGCGGCGCGGCGGACCACGGTGAGCAGCTCGTCCACCGGCCAGGTGTCCAGGGCCGTCATCGCGACCAATTGCTGGGCCAGTACGTCCAGCGGGTTGCGCGGGATCCGCAGCGCCTCGATCCGGCCCTCCCGCATCCGCTCGGTGACCACGGCGGACTGCACCAGGTCGCCCCGGTACTTGGGGAAGAAGACGCCGGTGGAGACGGCGCCGACCTGGTGCCCGGCCCGGCCGACGCGTTGCAGGCCGGAGGCGACCGAGGGCGGGGACTCGACCTGGACGACGAGTTCCACCGCGCCCATGTCGATGCCCAGCTCCAGGCTGGAGGTGGCGACCACGGCGGGCAGCCGGCCGGCCTTCAACTCCTCCTCGACCAGGGAGCGCTGCTCCTTGGAGACCGAGCCGTGGTGGGCCCGGGCGATGACCGGGGGCACGCCCCTGGCGGCGCCCGAGCCGCCCATCAGCGCGGCCGGGGCGTGCGCCTCGGGGGCGGCGGCGCCGGTGGCGCGCTCGTGCGCGATCTCGTTCAGCCGGTTGCACAGGCGCTCGGCCAGGCGGCGGGAGTTGGCGAAGACGATGGTCGAGCGGTGCGCCTCGACCAGGTCGACGATCCGCTCCTCGACGTGCGGCCAGATCGAGGACTGGCGCTGCGGGTCGGAGTCGGCGGCGCCGCCGGTGGCCGGGGCGGCGGGCAGGTCGTCCAGGTCGGGGACCGGGACGACCACCGAGAGGGCGAACTCCTTGGTGGAGGGCGGCTGGACCACGACGGCGCCGCGCTGGGGGCTCAGGAAGCGGGCCACCTCCTCGACCGGGCGCACGGTCGCGGACAGGCCGATCCGGCGGGCCGGGCGGTCCAGCAGCTCGTCCAGCCGCTCCAGGGTGAGGGCCAGGTGGGCGCCGCGCTTGGTGCCGGCGACCGCGTGCACCTCGTCCAGGATCACCGTGTCCACCCCGCGCAGGGCCTCCCGGGAGGCCGAGGTGAGCAGCAGGAACAGCGACTCGGGGGTGGTGATCAGGATGTCCGGCGGGTGGGTGGCGAAGCGGCGGCGGTCGGCGGCCGGGGTGTCGCCGGAGCGGATCGCGACCTGGACCTCGGGCTCGGGCAGGCCCAGCCGGACGGCGGCCTGGCGCAGGCCGGTCAGCGGGGCGCGCAGGTTCCGCTCGACGTCCACCGCGAGGGCCTTGAGCGGGGAGACGTAGAGCACCCGGCAGCGGCGCTCGGGCTCGGCGGGGGGCGGGGTGCTGCTCAGCCGGTCGAGAGCGGCGAGGAAGGCGGCGAGCGTCTTGCCGGAGCCGGTGGGGGCGACCACCAGGACGTCGGTCTGCTGCTGGATGGCCTGCCAGGCCTGGGACTGGGCGGCGGTGGGGGCGGAGAAGGCGCCGGAGAACCAGGCCCGGGTGGCGGGGGTGAAGCCGGCCAGCGGGTCGGTGGGGTCGCCGGGGCCGGTGGGGTCGCCGGGCGGGGTCGGGTGCGGGGGCGCCATGCCCCCATGGTGCCGGGTGGGACTGACACGTGGGGTGGTGGTGGGGCGTGACGGGGTGAGTGGTCGGGGTCGGGGTGCCGGAGGTGGGGGCGGGTGCAGTTGCGGGAGCGGGAATGATGATCCGCTCATATCGTGATGAATCGGGCGCGTGATCCATCCGTGACCGTGACCGAGACCGGAGCGAGAAGCGGAGGGCGTGGGATGGCGCAGGCGCACCGGTCCGGGGCCGTTCACGGGGGTCGGTGCCCGGGGGGCCGTCGGCGCAGGGTCTGCGGGCCCACCTGGGTGCTGCTCGCGATGCTGCTCACGGCGCTGGTGCTCGGCGGCGCCGTGCCGTACGCCTCCGGGCCCGGGCGGGCGTACCTCAGCTATCTGGTGCTGGCCCGGCAGGACGACGCGGCGGGCGCCGCCCTGGCCGGGGCGCAGAGCCGGGCGGCGGGCGGGCAGGTGGTGCAGGAGTACCCGCAGATCGGGGCGGTGCTGGCGTACGCGACCGGCGGCTTCGCGGACCGGGTGCGGGCCCGGCCCGGGATCGCGGCGGTCGGGGCCACCCGGACGGCGCCGGTGGTGGGGCCGCCGCGGGCGGTCGACGGGGCGGGGGACTTCGCGGCGGGGGATGCCGTGGGCGGCAGTGCCGGGGCCGTCGGGAGCGGGAGCGCCGGAGGCGGCGGGTGGGGTGTCCGGGGGTCGGAGGGGCGGGACGGCGGGACCGCGACCCTTCCGGACCCGGGAGAGGGCGGGGCGTGGAACCTGAGCATGGTGCACGCGGAGCAGGGGCGGACCGGGGACGCCGCCGGAGGCGGTGCGCCGGGGGCCGAGGCGATGCGCAAGGTGCTGGTCGCCGTCCTGGACTCGGGCGTCGACGACACCCACCCGGACCTGCGGGCCGCCGTCGACCCCAAGGCCTCGGCCTCCTGCGCCGACGGACGCCCCGACGCCCGCACCGGCGCCTGGCGGCCCGACCCCGGAGTGACGGAGAGCGGGCACGGCACCCACGTCGCCGGGATCATCGGCGCGGCCCGCGACGGGCAGGGCGTCACCGGGGTCGCCCCCGGGGTGCGGATCGCCGCCGTGCGGCTGCTCGGGCCGCTCGGGCAGTACTACGCGGAGAACATCGTCTGCGGGATGCTCTGGGCGGCCGACCACGGGGCCAAGGCCGTCAACGACAGCTACTTCGCCGACCCGTGGAAGTACAACTGCCCCGAGGACCGGGACCAGGCGGCCCTGATCGCGGCCGTCGGGCGGGCCGTCGCGTACGCCCAGCGCAAGGGGGCCGTGGTGGTGGCCTCGGCGGGCAACGACGGACAGGACCTCGGCGCCGCCCGGACCGACGGGCGCAGCCCCAACGACCGGGTCTCCGGGCCGCCCCTCACCCGCCACCTGGGCACCGAGTGCATCCGCCTTCCCGGCGAGCTGCCCGGGGTCCTGACCGTCACGGCCGTCAACCGGGACGGGCGGCCGTCCTCCTACACCAACTACGGGCGGGGCAGGGTCTCGCTGGCGGCCCCGGGGGGCGACCCGGACGGGGGGCCGCAGGGGGCGATCGTCTCGGACTGGCCCGGCGGGCAGTACGCGGCGCTGGCGGGGACCTCGATGGCGGCGGCGCACGTGACGGGGGCGGTGGCGGTGGCGGCGGCGCTGCACCCGGGGGCCGGGTCGGGGGAGCTGGCGGGCGTGGTGGTGGGGGCGGCGGCGGCCGGGGCGGCGGCCGGAGGGTGTCCGGTGGGGGCCCGGGGGTGCGGCGACCGGCAGTACGTCGGGGTGGGGGTGGTGGTCGTGCCGCGGTGAGGGCCGCTGCGCGGGGCCGGTGCGTGGGGGTGGGTGGGGGCGTGGGGGGTTCGGGATACTTGGGGGCATGAGGCTGACCGAGTTCTGGCGACGGATGTACGCGCACTTCGGGGAGGGGTACGCGGAGTCGTTCGCGTCCGATCACGTGATGAGTGAGTTGGGCGGGCGGACGGTGCACCAGGCGTTGGAGGCGGGGTGGGAGGCCAAGGACGTGTGGCGGGTGGTGTGTGAGACCCAGGGGGTTTCGGCGCAGTTGCGCTGAGGGGCGGTGGGACAGACTGTCCGGGTGACTACGAGCGGAGAGCAGAAGCGCCGGGGCGAGCCGGTGCGGGGTGTCGAGGGGGAGCGGTCGTGGGGCGGGATGCCGCCCTGGTTGCCGCGCGCGATGGTGCTGTTCCTGGTGCTGGTGGGGCTGTTCCAGCTCGCGGACTGGGCGTTCCGGCAGTTGATCGACCTGTTCGTGATGCTGCTGGTGGCGTTCTTCCTGTCGCTGGCGCTGGAGCCGGCGGTGGACCGGATGGCGGCGCGGGGGGTGCGCCGGGGGGTGGGGACCTTCCTGGTGTTCGTCGCGGTCGGGGTCGCGGTGGTGGGATTCCTGGCGGCGCTGGGCACCTTGTTGGTGGATCAGGTGGCGAAGATCGCGGGGGACCTGCCGCACCTGGTGGACAACCTGATCGGCTGGGTCAACCGGACGTTCCACCAGGAGCTGTCGCTGGGGGAGCTGCAGAAGCGGCTGTTGAAGGACTCGGGGACGCTGGAGACCTACGTCCAGCAGGCCGCCGACAACGTCTGGGGGGTGTCCTCCACCCTGCTCGGGGGGCTGTTCCAGACCTTCACGGTGGGGCTGTTCACGTTCTACTTCACCGCCGAGGGGCCCCGGGTCCGCCGGACGGTCTGTTCGCTGCTGCCGCCGGCCAAGCAGGGCGAGGTGCTGCGGGCCTGGGAGATCGCGCTGGCCAAGACCGGCGGCTACCTGTACTCGCGGGCGGTGCTGGCGGTGGTGTCGGCGGCCGGGCACTGGGTGATGTTCGCGCTGATCGACCTGCCGTACTCGGCGGCGCTGGCGATCTGGGTGGGCGTCATGTCCCAGTTCGTGCCGACCATCGGGACGTACCTGGCGGGAGCGCTGCCGGTGCTGGTGGCACTCACCCTGGAGCCGGTGGACGCGCTGTGGGTGCTGGTCTTCACGGTGGTCTACCAGCAGGTCGAGAACTACGTGCTGCACCCGAGGATCACCGCCCGGACGGTGGACGTGCACCCGGCGGTGGCCTTCGGGGCGGTGATCGCGGGGGCGGCGCTGCTGGGTGCGGTGGGCGCGCTGATCGCGATCCCGGCGGCGGCGACCCTGCAGGGCTTCGTCGGGACGTACGTGCGGCGGTACGAGGTGGCCACCGACCCGCGGATCGACCGGGGGGAGCAGCGGCGGGCCCGGCGGGAGCTGCGCCGGGAGGCGGCGCGGCGGCTGCGGCGGATGGTCGGCGGCGACGGGGGATGACGGTCGGCGGGGAGTGACGCTCGACGGGGATGACGCTCGACGGGGTGGCGGTCGGCGGGGCGGGTGGTCGGGAGGGATCCGGCCGCCCGCCCCGCGGCGTGTTCGGGTGAGTGCGGGGCTTGAATCGAACAGATGTTCTTTTGTACTCTCCGGCGTGGAGTTTTCCACAGGGCGAGCCGGGTGGGGCTCGTTTGTCAGTGGGACGCGCTAGCGTCGAGGACGATGAAGCGCACAGCACAGAACCCGAGGGAAAAAGCCATGGCAGGTACGGACAAGGAGAAGGCCCTCGAGGCCGCGCTCGCCCAGATCGAGCGACAGTTCGGCAAGGGCTCGGTGATGCGCCTCGGCGAGAAGGCGAACGAGCCGATCGAGGTGATCTCCACCGGGTCGACCGCCCTGGACGTCGCCCTCGGGGTCGGCGGCATCCCGCGCGGCCGGGTGGTCGAGATCTACGGCCCCGAGTCCTCCGGTAAGACCACCCTGACGCTGCACCTGGCCGCCAACGCCCAGCGGGCCGGCGGCACGGTCGCCTTCGTCGACGCGGAGCACGCGCTCGACCCCGAGTACGCCAAGAAGCTCGGCGTGGACACCGACGCCCTGCTGGTCAGCCAGCCGGACACCGGTGAGCAGGCCCTGGAGATCACCGACATGCTGATCCGCTCCGGCGCGGTCGACCTGGTGATCATCGACTCGGTCGCGGCGCTCGTCCCGCGCGCCGAGATCGAGGGCGAGATGGGTGACTCGCACGTCGGTCTGCAGGCCCGTCTGATGAGCCAGGCGCTGCGCAAGATCGCCGGTGCGCTGAACCAGTCGAACACCACCGCCGTCTTCATCAACCAGCTGCGCGAGAAGATCGGCGTCATGTTCGGCTCGCCGGAGACCACGACCGGTGGCCGGGCGCTGAAGTTCTACGCCTCGGTCCGGCTGGACATCCGCCGCATCGAGACCCTCAAGGACGGCACCGAGGCGGTCGGCAACCGCACCCGCGTCAAGGTCGTCAAGAACAAGGTCGCCGCGCCGTTCAAGCAGGCCGAGTTCGACATCCTCTACGGCATCGGCATCAGCCGCGAGGGCGGCCTGATCGACATGGGCGTCGAGCACGGCTTCATCCGCAAGTCCGGCGCCTGGTACACCTACGAGGGCGACCAGCTCGGCCAGGGCAAGGAGAACGCCCGCAACTTCCTGCGGGACAACCCGCAGCTCGCCGACGAGATCGAGCGGAAGATCAAGGGCAAGCTCGGCATCGGTCCGAAGACCGAGGAGCCGGCCGAGGGCGAGCCGGAGGCCGCCGCTGCCGACGGCGCGGCCAAGCCGGTCACCGCGACCGCCGCGACCGCCGCCAAGACGGCCGCGGCGAAGAAGACGGCGGCTGCCAAGGCCTGAGCCGTTGATGCAGTACGACGTGGTGGGCGGCGGCCCGGCGGGCCCCGAGGACGACGACTACGGCCCGCCGGACTGGTTCGCCGCGGTCGCCGAGGAACCGGAGCCCGAACCGGCGCCGGAGCCCGAGCAGCGACCGTCGGCGACCCGGTCGTGGGCGCGCGCGGCCACCGAGCAGTGGACATCCGGCCCCGAGCCGGAGTTCGACCGGGCTCCGGCCCGGGCGGTGCGCGGCGCGGCGTCCGGCCCGGAGCCGGCGGAGCCCTCGGTCGAGGCGCTCGGCCTGGTCGCCGCCTCCGAGCTGCCCACCGGCCGGCGCCGGCGCCGCTCGGCGCTGGCGGCCGAGGAGCCGGATGCCGTCGGCCGGCGGCGCGAGGCCGGGGCGGCCGGTCACGGGGGTGCGGCCGCCCCGCCCGCCCGCCCGCGCCGGGCCCGGCGCGGCGAACGCTCCGACGAGGGCGTGCCGGTGGAGGAGAAGGGCACCGCCCGCACCTCCCGCAAGCGGGCCGAGGAGCAGGCCGACCCGGAGACCCGGGCCCGGGACATCTGCCTGCGGCTGCTCACCGGCACCGCCAAGAGCCGCAAGCAACTCGCCGACGCGCTGCGCAAGCGGGAGATCCCGGAGGACGTCGCCGAGCAGGTGCTCACCCGGCTGGAAGAGGTCGGGCTGATCGACGACGCGGCCTTCGCCGCGGCCTGGGTGGAGTCCCGGCACGCCGTCCGGGGCCTGTCCCGGCGGGCGCTGGCCCAGGAGCTGCGCACCAAGGGCGTCGCCGCCGACCTGGTCGAGCAGGCCCTCGTCCAGGTCGACCACGACGACGAGACGGACGCGGCCCGGGCGCTGGTCGAGCGCAAGCTTCGGTCCACCCGCGGCTTGGACCCGCAGGTCCGCACCCGGCGGCTGGTCGGCGTGCTGGCCCGGCGCGGCTACTCCGAGGGCCTGGCCTTCCGGGTGGTGCGCGCCGCGCTGGAGGAGGAAGCGGCCGCGGACCCGTCGGGACACGCGGGGGAGTAGTGGCAGTTCGGTGGCTTTCTTGGTCCGGACCAGGCCGAGTCTTGACCCTTTCGTGACCCGCACCTAGCCTCGCACGCATGAGGATCTCGGCGGGCACCGCTACCGGTGGCTCCCTGGTGCCGATCGTCGGGTCGGCCGTCGCCGTCCTGCTGGTGATCGCGGTGCTGGTCGTGCTGGTGTTCAGGCGCTCACAGGCCGCCCGGCGGCAGGCGCTGGCCGAGGCCGGCCGCCGGCAGGACGAACTCGCGCGGCGCGAGGAGGACTTGGCCGAGGAGCTCCGCCGGCTGCGCCAGCGCGAGGACGAACTGGCCTCGCGCTCGGCCGAGTTGGAGCACTCCCGGGGCGAGGTCGAGGCGCTCGCGGCCCGCCGGGCGGCGGCCCTGGAGCACGCCGCCGGGCTCTCCGCCGAGCAGGCGCACGCCCAACTGCTGCGCGAGGCCGAGGAGTCGGCCCGGCGGGAGGCGGCCGTCACGGTCCGGGAGATCGAGCGCGGGGCCAAGGAGGAGGGCGAGAGCCGGGCCCGGTCCATCCTGGCCGGGGCGATCCAGCGGCTGGCCTCGGAGCAGACCGCGGAGACCGCCGTCACCGTCTTCCGGCTGCCGGGCGAGGAGATGAAGGGCCGGATCATCGGCCGCGAGGGCCGCAACATCCGCGCCTTCGAGGCGGTCACCGGCGTCAACCTGATCATCGACGACACCCCGGCCTCGGTGCAGCTCTCCTGCTTCGACCCGGTCCGCCGGGAGGCCGCCCGGCTCACCCTGGAGCAACTGGTCGAGGACGGCCGGATCCAGCCGAGCCGGATCGAGCAGGTCCACGAGCGCAGCCGGGCCGAGGTCGAGCAGCGCTGCGTCCGGGCCGGCGAGGACGCCCTGCTGGACGCCCGGATCGGCGGGCTGCACCCCGAACTCGTCCGCACCCTGGGCTCCCTGCGCTACCGCGCCTCCTACGGGCAGAACGTGCTCGGCCACCTGCTGGAGTCCGCGCACCTGGCCGGGATGATGGCCGCCGAACTGGGGGTGGACCCGGAGCCGGTGCGCCGGGCGGCGCTGCTGCACGACATCGGCAAGGCGCTCACCCACGAGGTCGAGGGCAGCCACGCGGCGGTCGGCGCGGACTTCGCCCGGCGGCACGGGGAGTCCCCCGAGGTGGTGCACGCGATCGCCGCCCACCACGGCGAGGTGGAGCCCCGGACGGTGACGGCCGTGCTGACCCAGGCCGCGGACGCCTGCTCGGGCGGGCGGCCGGGGGCGCGCAAGGAGTCGCTGGAGCTGCACGTGCGGCGGCTGGCCCGGCTGGAGGAGATCGCCCGTTCGCACGAGGGGGTGGCCGAGGTGTACGCGATGCAGGCCGGGCGCGAGGTGCGGGTGATGGTCCGGCCGGACACGGTGGACGACCTCGGGGCGGAGCTGATCGCCCGGGAGGTGGCCCGGCAGGTCTCGGCGGAGCTGACCTACCCGGGCCAGATCCGGGTGACGGTGGTGCGGGAGAGCCGGGCCACGGCGGTGGCGGGTTAGGGCCTGTCCGGCGGATCTTGCCAGGCGCGCGACGCCGGGCATCCCGCCTGGACGCACGCCCGAATCGCCCAAGTACGTCCAGTACGAGGCCGACTCGGGCGCACGCCCAGCCGGGCGCCCAACGCCGCGCGCTGATCTGCCAAGATCCGCCGGACAGGCCCTAGGCCTTAGCTCTGGCTCGCCGAGTCGACCTGCTGGGGTTCGGGTTCCGGCGCGGTCCCGGGCTCGGGCTCGGGTTCCGGCCCGGGCGGGCCGGCGATCGGGGCCGGGCCGCCGCGGGCGTGGTCGGCGAGGGCCAGGAGGTCCTCGGCGGCGGCGCCCTGGGTGACGCCGACCAGGTGCCCGTCCGGCCGGATCAGCAGGACGGTGTGCGGCCCGGCGCCCGGGTACTCCTCGGTGACCAGCACCTCGGCGGGCACCGGCAGCGCGGCGCAGACCTCGGCGAGCCGGGGCATCAGGCCGGCGCCCAGCCAGTGCTCGGCCGACCAGACCGCGGTGCCGGGGGCGACCAGCAGCAGTAGGAAGGTGGCGCCCAGCCGGGCGTGCAGGTGGTCCGGGGTGCCGTCGGCGGCGAGCACCGGGAGGTCCGGGACGAGTACGCCGGGGGCGGTGGCGGGCAGCAGTTCGCTGAGCGAGGTGGTGCCGCGGGCGCCGCGCTGGACCGGGACCCGGCCGGGGACGCCGGAGGGCGCCGCCGGGTAGGCGGGCGCGCCGCCGAAGCGGCCGCTGCCCAGCTGGCCGTCGGCGAGCATCGGGGCGTGCTTGCGGAAGCCGCCGACCAGCAGTGAGCGGCGGGTCTGCTGCCAGCCGCGCAGCGGGCGCAGCAGCGGCATCGACTGGTCGACGGCGCGCAGCCGGGCGCCGACCGCGCCGCGCCGCTCGGCCTCGTAGCCGTCCAGCAGCGAGCCGCCGGGCTGGGGGCCGCCGGAGTGGAGGTGCCAGGCGAGGGCGAGCCGCCAGGCGAGGTTGTCGGCGTCGCGCAGCCCGTCGGCGAGGTTCTGCATGCCGAGGGCGCCGTGCAGGTGGGCGGCGTCGCCGGCGAGGAAGCAGCGGCCGTTGCGGAAGCGGGCGGCGAGGCGCTGCTGGGCCGTGTGGTCGGCGGCCGCGAGCAGCTCGTAGCGGGGGAGTTCGCCGCACCAGCCGGTGAGGGTGGCGGTGACCCGGGTGAGCAGGGTGTCGCCGGTGACGACGCCGGGCCAGGTGGCGTGCGGGTCGACCTGTTCGGTGGGGGCGGGGCGGCCGGGGGGCAGGCGCCAGTCGATCCGCCAGACGCCGTCGGGCAGCGGGCGGGCGGTGGCCTCGCGGTCGCCGCGCCACGGGGGTTCGCGGTGCAGCCGGGCGCCGTCGAAGGGCAGGTCGACCCGGACGGTGGCGATGGCGTTGCGGTCGACCGCGGGGCGGCCGGGGAAGCGGATCTTCAACAGCTTGCGGACGGCGGAACGGGCGCCGTCGCAGCCGACCAGGTGGCTGCCGCGCCACCAGGTGCTGGAGCCGTCCTGGGTGCCGTGGGTGCGGACGCTGACCCCGTCGCGGTCCTGTTCGAGTTCGACCACCCGGTTCAGCGGGACCAGCCGGACCAGCGGGGTGCCGGTCAGGGCGTCCCGCAGTCCGCGCTGGAGGCGGTGCTGGGGGAGGTGGAAGGTGGGCGAGTCGGTGAGGTCGATCTTCAGCACCTCCTGACGGCGGCGCCAGACCTCGAAGGTGTCCCACAGGGCCGAGTCGGAGACGGCCCGGGAGTAGCCGATCCGGGTCAGGAAGGCGGTGGTGTCGGCGCCGAGGACGACGCTGCGGGGGCCCTCCGGGCAGAGCCCGGAGCCCTCGTCCAGGACGACGGTCGGGACCTCGTGCCGGGCCAGCGCGAGGGCCAGGGCCAGACCGACCGGTCCGGCCCCGACCACGATCACCGGATCCATGCGGGGACCTCCGGGGACGAACCGGCCCATGGGCCGGCGTCAGTTACCGCTGCCGCATATGCCGCGTGGATGCTCCCGGGAGGTGTCACGAAGAGCAATGCAACAGTTCGCCTGGGTGTCCGTCAAGCAGCAGATGAAGTGCGCCGGTTCGCGCCGCGACGGCCACGTGCTTCGATCCACCGCGCGAGCGCGGTCAACAGGAGGCACAGGACGATGTAGATCGGGGCGATCACCAGGACCACGGGGATGTAGGGGAAGCCCGCGGCGTTCAACGGCTGGCTGGCGATCTTCTTGCCCATGAACAGCAGCTCGTTGTACGTGATGATGTAGCCCAGCGAGGTGTCCTTGAGGGTGACGACCAGCTGGCCGATCATCGTCGGCAGCATCGAGCGGACGGCCTGCGGCACCAGGATGCCGGACATCACCTGGGTCTTGCGCATCCCGAGGGCGTACGCCGCCTCGCCCTGGCCGCGCGGCACGGCGTTGACGCCGCTGCGGATGATCTCCGCCTGGACCGCGCCGTTGTACAGGGTGAGGCCGAGCACCAGCGCCCACATCGGGTCCTTGGCGAAGAACGCGTAGTAGAGCGCGACGATCAGGATCAGCAGCGGCATCGCCCGGAAGAACTGGACGACCGAGGTGCAGGTCCAGCGGACCGGCTTGTGGTCGGACAGCTGTCCGGCGGCCAGCAGCGCGCCCAGGGTGAGCGAGAGGGCGGCCGCCAGGCCGAAGGCCTTGAGGGTGGACAGCAGGCCGTCCACGATCATCTGCTGGACGAAGGTGTACTGGAACGGGTCCCACAGGTCGGCGTCGAACTGGCCGTTGTCGGCGAGCGCGGAGACGACGTACCAGAGCAGGCCCGCGATGCCGATCGCCCCGAGGACGCCGAACAGGCGGTAGCGGGCCCGGGCCCGGGGGCCGGGGGTGTCGTAGAGGACGCTCGCCGACGCCTGGCGCTGGAAAACACTCATCGGGCCACCGCCAGTCGGGATTCCAGGAAACGGAAGAACGAGGCGACCGTCGCGCTGATCAGCAGGTAGGCGCAGGCCACCCAGAAGAAGATCGCGAAGATCGAGTAGCCGCGTTCGGAGAAGGTCTGCTGGGCGCTGTACAGCTCGCCGACGCTGAACGCGCCGGCGATCGCCGAGTTCCTCGGCAGCGCGATGAACACGCTGCTCATCGGGGCCAGCACCGTCCGGGTGGCCTGCGGCAGCACGACCAGGGTGAGGGTCTGGAAGAAGTTCATGCCGAGGCTGCGGGCGGCCTCCGCCTGGCCGAGCGGCACGGTGTTGATGCCGGAGCGGATCACCTCGCAGACGAACGAGGCGGTGTACCCGCCGAGCGCCAGCACCGCGAAGACGAGGTGGCTGAAGTGCACGCCCAGCGGTGGCAGGCCGAAGGTGACGGCGAAGAACAGCAGGGTCAGCGGGGTGTTGCGGAACAGCGTCACCCAGGTCGTGCCGAAGGCGCGCAGGACCGGCACCGGGGAGACCCGGAAGGCCGCCAGCAGGGTGCCCAGCAGCAGGGCGAGCAGGGCGCTGAGCGCGCTCAGCTCGATCGTCTGCAGGAAGCCGTCGCGGAACAACGCGAAGTTGTCCTGCTCGAACAGGAACCCCATCCGGCGGCCCTCCTCTCACAGATGGTCAGGGGCGGACAGTGTGCGGATCAGTAGCGGTCGAGGGTCGGGACCGCCGGGGCGGCCGAGCCGGACGCCCCGAGGGTGGCGTCGTAGGCCTTCTTCCAGTCGCCGTTGTCCTCGTGGGCCTTGAGGGCGTCGCTGATCGCGTCCCGCAGCGCCTTGTCGTCCTTGTTGAGGCCGACGCCGTAGTTCTCCTTGGTGAAGGGCTTGCCGACGACCCTGAGCTTGGGGGCGTACTTGGAGGCGTAGCCGTTGAGGATCGCGTCGTCGGTGGTGACCGCGTCGACCTCGCCGGAGAGCAGCTTCTCGACGCAGGCCGAGTAGGTGTCGAACTGGGTGATCTTCGGGTTGTACTGCTGGATGTTCTTGATCGAGGTCGAGCCGGTGGCGGTGCAGACGTTCTTGCCGCTGATGCTCTCCGGGCCGGTGATCGAGGTGTTGTCCTTCTTCACCAGGAAGTCCTGGCCGGCGATGTAGTACGGGCCGGCGAAGGAGACCGTCTTCTTGCGCTCGTCGTTGATGCTGTAGGTGCCGACGTAGAAGTCGATCTGGCCCTTGGCGATGGCCGGCTCGCGCTGCGAGGAGACCAGGGTCTGCCACTTGATCTGCTGCGGGGTGAAGCCGAGGTCGGCGGCGACCATCTTGGCGATCTCGATGTCGAAGCCGCTGCGGTCGCCGCTGGCGACGTCCTCCCAGCCGAGGTTCGGCTGGTCGGCCTTGGCGCCGATGATCAGCTGGCCGCGCTTCTTGGCCTCGGCCAGCACCGCGGAGTCGATCTTGACGTCGGTCTTGACCGTGTAGGTCGGCAGCGCCGGGGCGTTGCTGGCGCTCGCCGCGTTGTTGGAGGCGGCGGGGGTGCCGTCCTTGCCGCAGGCGGCGGTGGCGGTGAGCGCGACGGCACAGAGCGCCACGGCGAGGGTGCGGGAAGTCCTCATGAGGGTTGGTCTCCTGGGGCTGGGCCACGGTGTCGACCGGGCTCTGGCGTCTGGAAGTCGGTACACGTGCGGGGTCGGCCGGCGTCCTTGCCGGCGGCGGCCCCGGTGGTCTGGGAGGCGGTCCTGAACGGTCCCGGCCGGTTGCGGCCGGCCCCGGGCGTCAGTGGTGGAGGATCTTGGAGAGGAAGTCCTTGGCGCGGTCGGAGCGCGGCGCGGTGAAGAAGGCGTCCGGGGTGTTCTGCTCGACGATCTTCCCGTCGGCCATGAACAGCACCCGGTTGGCGGCGGAGCGGGCGAAGCCCATCTCGTGGGTGACCACGACCATGGTCATGCCGTCGGCGGCCAGCTGGCGCATGACCTCCAGCACCTCGTTGACCATCTCCGGGTCGAGCGCCGAGGTCGGCTCGTCGAAGAGCATCACCTTCGGCTTCATCGCCAGCGCCCGGGCGATCGCCACGCGCTGCTGCTGGCCGCCGGAGAGCTGGGCCGGGAACTTGTCCGCCTGGGCCCCGACGCCGACCCGGTCGAGCAGCTCGCGGGCGGTCTTCTCGGCGTGCCCGCGGAGCACCTTGCGCACCTTGACCTGCGCCAGGACGACGTTCTCCAGCACGGTCTTGTGCGCGAAGAGGTTGAAGCTCTGGAAGACCATGCCGACCTCGGCGCGCAGCCGCGCCAGCTCCCGGCCCTCGGCGGGCAGCGGGCGGCCGGACAGGGTGATCTCCCCGGAGTCGATGGTCTCCAGCCGGTTGATCGTCCGGCAGAGCGTGGACTTGCCCGACCCGGAGGGGCCGATCAGCACCACGACCTCGCCCTGGCGGATCTCCAGGTCGATGTCCTGGAGCACGTGCAGCGCGCCGTAGTGCTTGTTGACCTTGTTCAGCACGACCAGCGGGGCGGCTGCGGGGGTGGAGTCCTCGACCGGGCTCTCGGACATCGCGCCTGCTCCCTACTGTGTCGAACTGGGGTGAACCCTGCCTGCCCGGGAAGTTCCAACTCCCTTGGGCGGCAATGGTGATAAGAAATCCGGGAGCCGCGACCGGCGGAGCCGCAGCCCCCGGTGGGGCGACCATAGGAGCGGTGACGGTGCCCCGTCAGCCGATCTGAGCGGAACTTGAGGATCACGAAACGGCCACGCGATCCGTACGTACTGTTCGCGAGTGCGTCGACGGGGCATGTCACAGCGGGGATCCGTGCCGGTGCTCGCCGTCCCCCGCGAGCCCGGTCCGCGGGCGAACCTGGCGCCGGGCCGCCCGCTGGCCCATACTGCGCAGGACCGGTCCCGGACCGATCGGTCCGGTGATCACAAGGGGGAAGGAGGAGAACAGGATGCGACTGCTGCTCGTCGAGGACGACGAACGCGTGGCCGCGGCACTGGTCGCGGTGCTCGGCCGGCACGGCTTCCAGGTGCGGCACGCCCGCAGCGGGCACGAGGCGCTGGACGCCCTGGTGCCGGACGGCAACGACCCGTACCGCGTCGTGCTGCTCGACCTCGGGCTGCCCGACCGCGACGGCTTCGAGGTGTGCAGCCGGATCCGGGCCGGCAGCGGAGTCCCGGTGATCATGGTGACCGCCCGCGCCGACATCCGCTCCCGGATCCACGGTCTCAACCTGGGCGCCGACGACTACGTCACCAAGCCGTACGACATGGGCGAACTGCTCGCCCGCATCCACGCCGTCGCCCGCCGCGGCGCCCAGCCGTCCTCGGTCGCGGTGCCCGCGCCCGACGCCGTGCCGCAGCAGCGCGGCCCGCTGGAGTCCCGCGGCATCCGGATCGACCGCGAGCGCCGCCGGGTCAGCGTGGACGGCCGCGACGTGCCGCTCACCCGCAAGGAGTTCGACCTGCTGGCGCTGCTCGCCCAGAGCCCCGGCGTGGTCTACCGGCGCGAGCAGATCTTCAGCGAGGTCTGGCGCAGCGGCTGGGAGGGCAACGGCCGCACCCTGGAGGTGCACATCGGCTCGCTGCGCAACAAGCTGGCGCTGCCCGGCCTGGTCGAGGCCGTGCGCGGCGTCGGCTACCGGCTGATCCCCGACTCCCCGGCCTCCCCCGGGTCCGACCGGACCCCGCCCGCCCCCGCGGAGCACTGACCGCACGTGCGCACCCGCCTGCTCGGCATCCTGATCGCCCTCATGCTCTGCGTCCTGGCCGCCCTGGGGCTGCCGCTCGCGGCGGCGTTCGCGGCGGCCGAGCAGAGCAGGGTGGTGGTCGACCGGCTCGACGACGCCGCCCGCTTCGCCCAGGACCTGCCCACCTCCGGCGCCACCCTGGACTCCGCCCGCAAGGGCGACCCGGAGCCCGCCCCCGGCGACCTCAGCCGGCGGCACGCGATCGCCACCGAGGTCCAGCGCTACTACGACCTGTACGGCGTCCGCCTCGGCATCTTCCAGCGCGACGGCACGTCGATAGCGGTCGCCCCCCGCGACTGGGGGGTGCCCGCCGTCGGCTGGGGCGCCCAGGCCTTCCAGGAGGCGTTGGACGGGCGGCGCAGCCACAACCCGCCGCAGGTCTGGCCGTGGACCGAGGACCGGACGATCACCGTCGCCGCCCCCGTGGTGCGCGACGGCGACGTGGTCGCGGTGGTGCTGAGCGAGTCGCCGACCGGGGCGCTGCGGGCCCGGGTGCTGCACAAGTGGCTGGTGCTGGCCGGCGGCGAGGCGGCCGCGATGGCCGTCGCCGTGCTGCTGGCCGTCCGGCTCACCGAGTGGGTGCTGCGCCCCGTCCGCACCCTCGACCGGGCCACCCACGACATCGCCACCGGCCGGATGGCCGCCCGGGTCGCCCCCGGCGGCGGGCCGCCCGAACTCCAGCGGCTGGCACGCTCGTTCAACGAGATGGCGGACCACGTGGTGCACGCCATGGACCAGCAGAAGGCCTTCGTCGCGGACGCCTCGCACCAGCTGCGCAATCCGCTCTCGGCCCTGCTGCTGCGGGTCGAGGTGCTCGGCCTGGAGCTGCCCGAGGGGCACGAGGAGGAGCTCAGCGGCGTCCGGGAGGAGGGCACCCGGCTGGCCCGGGTGCTGGACGACCTGCTCGGGCTGGCCACCGCCGAGCACGCCCGCCCCGAACCCGAGCAGACCGACCTCGCCCGGCTGACCCTCGCCCGGGTGGACGGCTGGCGGCCGGTCGCCGAGCAGCGCGGGATCGAGCTGCGCTGGGACGGCCCGGCGCTGGCGATCGGGATGGCCGACCCGATCGGCTTCGGCTCCGCGCTGGACGCCGTCCTGGACAACGCGCTCAAGTTCGGCCCGGCCGGCAGCCAGGTGCTGTTGCGGGTCTCGGTGTTCCGGGACGAGGTCGCGGTGACCGTCAGCGACACCGGGCCCGGGCTGACCGAGGACGAGCTCGCCCGGGCCGGGGACCGGTTCTGGCGCAGCGCGCGGCACCAGAACGTGGACGGCTCCGGACTGGGCCTGTCCATCGCCCGCACCCTGCTGGCGGCGGGCGGCGGCTCGCTCGGCTTCGCCCCGGTCCGGCCGACCGGGCTCGCGGTGACGCTGGCGGTGCCGCGGCCGGGACGGCCGTAGCACCCGGGGCCGCCACGGCCTGCCGCGGCTCCTGCGGCTCCTGCGGCTCCTAGGGTTTCACCGAGCGGTAGTAGCGCGCGGCGCCCGTGTGCAGCGGGAGCGGGTCGGTGTAGACGGCGGTGCGTAGGTCGACCAGCTGGGCGGCGTGCACCTGGGCGCCGATCTGGTCCCGGCTGTCGATCACCGCCCGGGTCATCCCCTCCACCAGCCCCGGGTCCACGTCGTCCCGGGTGACCAGCAGGTTGGGCACGGCCATGGTGGCGACGGCGTCCTTGGGCTCGGCGTTCGGGTAGGTGCCCTTGGGCATGGTGGCCGCCCGGTAGGCGTCGACGCCGTCGCCCTCGGCCTTGTGCAGGGCCTCGGACAGGTCGCCCAGCGGGACGACCCGGATCCGCATGTGGTCGGAGAGGTCGGTGAGCGCGCTGGTCGGCAGGCCGCCGGACCAGAAGAAGGCGTCGATCTTGTGGTCGCGCAGCTCGTCCGAGCCGTCGCTGACGCCCCCGGGGACGGGGGTGATGTCGTGGTCCGGGTCCAGGCCGGCCGCGGTCAGCAGCCGCCTGGTGACCAGGTTCACCCCGGACTGCGGCAGGCCGACCCCCACCCGCAGGCCCTTGAGGTCGGCGGTGCGGTGCACCGGGGAGTCCGCCGGGACGATCAGCTGCAGGTAGTCGTCGTACAGCCGGGCGATCGCCCGGAGCCGGTCCTTGCCCTGGCCCTGGTAGGCGGCGACCGCGTCGGCGGTGGCGATCGCGAAGGTGTCCTTGCCGTCGATCACCCGGCGGAGGTTGTCCACCGAGCCCTCGGAACTGTCCAGGGCCAGCCGCACCCCCGGCATGGTCTGCGAGACGTGGCTCTGCAGCAGCTGCCCGTACCGGTCGTAGACGCCGCGCGGGACGCCGGTCGCGAAGCGGGTCTCCCCGCGCGGGTAGCCGGGCGAGCGGCCCGCGGACAGCCACCAGCCGCCGAACCCGGCCACCAGCAGCACCAGGACCAGCACGGTCCGCCACAGCGGGCTGCGGGCCGCGCGGCGGACGGCGGCGCCGAGTCGTGACGGATCGGTGGGGGTCATGCAGGGATAGTGCCAGGCGCCCGGGCCGAACGGGAGGGGAACGACCGGTGGAAAGCTCGGGGAGCCGTTCCGCGAAGATCCGGGGAAAGGCGGTCCGCGGCTGCCCGTACCCTGGTCTGGTGAGCGGTGAGAGCGGATTGAAGAGCTACAAGGTCGTCACGCACGGCTGCCAGATGAACGTCCACGACTCCGAGCGGCTGTCCGGCCTGCTGGAGGACGCGGGGTACGTCAAGGCCGGTGCCGAGGGCGACCCGGACCTGGTCGTGTTCAACACCTGCGCGGTGCGCGAGAACGCCGACAACAAGCTGTACGGCAACCTCGGGCAGCTCGCGCCGGTCAAGGGCCGCCACCAGGGCATGCAGATCGCCGTCGGCGGCTGCCTGGCCCAGAAGGACCGCGAGTCCATCGTCAAGCGCGCCCCCTGGGTCGACGTGGTGTTCGGCACCCACAACATCGGGCACCTGCCGGCGCTGCTGGAGCGGGCCGCGGTCGAGCGCAAGGCCCAGGTCGAGATCCTGGAGTCGCTGGAGACCTTCCCCTCCACGCTGCCCACCCGCCGCGAGTCGGCGTACGCGGCCTGGGTCGCGATCTCGGTCGGCTGCAACAACACCTGCACCTTCTGCATCGTCCCGGCGCTGCGCGGCAAGGAGGAGGACCGCCGCCCCGGCGACGTCCTCGCCGAGATCGAGGCGCTGGTCGACGAGGGCGTCATCGAGGTGACCCTGCTCGGCCAGAACGTCAACGCCTACGGTTCCGACCTGGGCGACCGCGAGGCCTTCTCCAAGCTGCTGCGCGCCGCCGGGCAGATCGAGGGCCTGGAGCGGATCCGCTTCACCTCGCCGCACCCGCGCGACTTCACCGACGACGTGATCGCCGCGATGGCCGAGACGCCGAGCGTGATGCACCAGCTGCACATGCCGCTGCAGTCCGGCTCGGACCAGGTCCTCAAGGCGATGCGCCGCTCGTACCGGCAGGACCGTTTCCTCGGGATCATCCGCAAGGTCCGCGAGGCGATGCCGGACGCGGCGATCTCCACCGACATCATCGTCGGCTTCCCCGGCGAGACCGAGGAGGACTTCGAGCAGACGATGCACGTCGTCCGCGAGGCCCGCTTCACCAACGCCTTCACCTTCCAGTACTCCAAGCGCCCCGGCACCCCCGCCGCGGAGATGGCCGACCAGGTGCCCAAGGAGGTCGTCCAGGCCCGCTACGACCGGCTGATCGCGCTCCAGGAGGAGATCTCCTGGGACGAGAACAAGAAGCAGGTCGGCCGCACCCTGGAGATCCTGGTCGCCGAGGGCGAGGGCAAGAAGGACGACAGGACCCAGCGCCTGTCCGGCCGCGCCCCCGACAACCGGCTGGTCCACTTCACCAGGCCGGACGAGCCGGTGCGCCCCGGCGACGTGGTGACCGTCGAGATCACCTACGCGGCCCCGCACCACCTGCTGGCCGAGGGCCCGACCCTCGGGGTGCGCCGCACCCGGGCCGGCGACGCCTGGGAGAAGCGTCAGGCCAAGCCGGCCGACAAGCCGGCGGGCGTCATGCTCGGCCTGCCGAAGATCGGCGCCCCGGCCGAGCTGCCGTCGGCCGCCCCGGCGGGCGGCGCCTGCTGCGGCGACTGACCCGTGTGACGGAGGCCGAACGGCCCGGCCGGAGCGAGCGCGCGAGTCGCGGCTCGGAGCTCCGGCCGGGCCGTTCGGCTTTCCGGCTAGGGCCTGTCCGGCGGATCTTGGCAGATCAGCGCGCGGCGTTGGGCGCCCGGCTGGGCGTGCGCCCGAGTCGGCCTCGTACTGGACGTACTTGGGCGATTCGGGCGTGCGTCCAGGCGGGATGCCCGGCGTCGCGCGCCTGGCAAGATCCGCCGGACAGGCCCTAAGGTGATCCGCATGCTGGTAGCCGCCGCCGTGTGCCCCTGTCCGCCGCTGCTCGTCCCCGAGGTCGCCGCCGGGGCCGCGCCCGAGCTGGACGGGCTGCGCGCCGCCTGTGACGAGGCGCTGGCGGCGCTGGTCGCGGCCGGGCCGGAGCTGGTCGTGGTGGTGGGCGCCGGGCCGGAGGCCGAGGTGTGGACCGAGGGCGGGGCCGGGTCCTTCCACCGCTACGGGGTGCCGCTGGTCGCCAAGCTGCCCGGCGGGCGGGTCGAGGGGCCGGAGCTGGCGCCCTCGCTGACCGTCGGGGCCTGGCTGCTGGAGCGCGCCGGGGTGACCGTGCCGACGCACGCCTGCGCGGTGCCCGCGGACGCCCCCGTCGACCGGATGCTCGGCCTCGGCCAGGGCCTGGCCGGGCTGGCCGACAAGGTCGCCCTGCTGGTGCTCGGCGACGGCAGCGCCTGCCGCTCGCTGAAGGCCCCCGGCTACCTGGACGAGCGGGCCGAGGGCTTCGACGCCGGGTTGGCCGCCGCCCTGGGCTCGGCCGACCTGCCCGCCCTGGCGGCCCTGGACCCGGCGCTGGCCGCCGAGCTCAAGGCCGAGGGCCGGGCGCCCTGGCAGGTGCTGGCCGGCGCCGCCGAGGGCGCCGGCCTCACCGCGCGGCTGGGCTACCAGGACGCGCCGTACGGGGTCGGGTACTTCGTGGCGTCCTGGGCGTAGGGCCCGTCTCCGGGCCCCGGCCGGTCAGGACTGCGGGGGCTGGCCCCCGTCGCCCGGCTTCGGCTTGTGGGCGAAGTCGCCCACCGCGCCCTTGGCCTTGTCGGCGCCGTGCTCGATCTTGTCGCTGTACTTGCCCTTGGTCGCCTTGTCGATCGCGCCGCCGGCCTTGTCGACCATCTGGTCGATCTGGTCGCTGTGCTTGCCCGCGAGCTCGCTGGCCTTCTCCTTGAGCTCCTCGGCCTTGCCCTTGAGGTTGTCCATCAGGCCCATGGTGATCTCCTTCGTTCCCTGTCTCCTGCACAACGCACGTGACCGGTCAAGAGTTCGCAAAGCCGGGCCGGGGTGCGGGGCAGGCCGGAGGCAGTCCGGGGAACAGTCACATCCTCGCGCAGTCGGCGGCGGGCGGCAGCCCGGCCCCGGGTGCCGCGACGGTTTGGGAGACTGGAGCGGTGAGCAGCTCCCGTGTGATCAGCATCGTCGGCGCGACCGCCGCCGGAAAGTCCGACCTGGCCGTCGCCATCGCCCGCAGCCTCGGCGGCGAGGTGATCAACACCGACTCGATGCAGCTGTACCGGGGCATGGACATCGGCACGGCCAAGCTGACCGTGGCGGAGCGCGGGGGAGTGCCGCACCACCTGCTGGACGTCTGGGACGTCACCGAGGCCGCCAGCGTCGCCGAGTACCAGCGGCTGGCCCGGGCCGAGATCGACCGGCTGCTCGCCGCCGGGCGCACCCCCGTCCTGGTCGGCGGCTCCGGGCTGTACGTCCGGGCCGCGATCGACGAGATGGAGTTCCCCGGCACCGACCCGCAGGTCCGCGCCCGGCTGGAGGCCGAACTGGAGCAGGACGGCCCGTACGCGCTGCACCGGCGGCTGGCCGGGCTGGACCCGGCGGCCGCCGAGGCGATCCTGACCGGCAACGGGCGCCGGATCGTCCGTGCCCTGGAGGTCATCGAGATCACCGGGCAGCCGTTCACCGCCAACCTGCCGAGCAACACCGCGGTCTACGAGGCGGTGCAGATCGGCGTCGCGGTGTCGCGCCCCGAGCTGGACGAGCGGATCACCCTGCGGGTCGACCGGATGTGGGAGGCCGGACTGCTGGACGAGGTGCGCGCGCTGGAGCGGGTCGGGCTGCGGGAGGGCCGGACCGCCTCCCGGGCGCTCGGCTACCAGCAGGTGCTCGACCACTTCGCCGGGGAGTGCACCGAGGACGAGGCACGGGCCGAGACGGTCCGGGCCACCAAGCGCTTCGCCCGCCGGCAGGAGTCCTGGTTCCGTCGGGACGACCGCATCCACTGGCTCTCCCGCCCGGCCGGGACCGACCCGGTCGAGCTGCTGGAACGCTCCCTGGAACTGATCGGCCGTCAGGGGGTTCCGGCCGCGTAGTCGGGCCCTGGGGTCCGTTCCGGCCAATTCGGCGGTGCAGCTGCGCGCGCAGGCGACCGTGCAGGACGAACCGGGGGTCACGGCCCGATCACGTGATGGCCACGGATCACCCGAGGACCCCGTCAGGCCCCGAACGTCCCCTCTGGACATGCCATCATCGATGCCGTAAGGGTCGGCCCGCGCGGGCCGACCGTGCCCGGCCGCGAGTCCGCTCGTGTCGAACTGTCAGGGGAGGCCGCGTGTCGACGGGTACCGGCCCCGAATCCGGCCAGAGCGGGAGTGTCACCGCACCGGCCGAGGAGTTCGACGAGTCGACCAGGGGCGACCTCCCCGTGCTGACCGGCCTGGAGGCGCCGACCTCGTACGCGGCCGCGGTGCCCGCACTGGACACCCGCACCCCGCCGGACGCCGCCGTGCACGAGCGGGAGATCCGGCCGCTGCGCCGGCTCCGCTGGTGGCAGACCCTGCCGATCGCCCTGCTCGGCACCCTCGGCTCGCTGATGTTCGCCTTCCCGCTCGCCTTCGGCTCGGCCGGGGCGCGGGCCACCATGGTCGGGATGCTCGGGCTGCTGTTCACCGCCGCCTCGTTCGGCTGGGGCGCGATGGCCGCCCGGCACGCCGGCTACAAGTGGCCGGGGCTGCCGCGCCGGGGCTCCGCGCAGCGGGCCGGCTGGAAGGCCATCGCGGTCTACACCCTGATCGCCCTGGCCGCCTGCGCGCTCGCGGTGTGGCGGGTCGCCTACCTGCGCTGAGCCGGGCCCCGGCCTGCCCCGCCGCCGCCCTCAGTACCATCGGTGGGGTGAGCGCATCCTCTTCCCCGCGGGCCGGCCTCCCCTTCTTCAAGGGGCACGGCACCCAGAACGACTTCGTGATCGTGCCCGACCCGGACGGCGTGCTGGAGATCGGCCCGGAGGCCGTCGCCGCGCTGTGCGACCGCCGGGCCGGCATCGGCGGCGACGGGCTGCTGCGCGTGGTGCGCGCGGCCGCCGACCCGGCCGCCGCGGACCAGGCCGACCGGGCCGAGTGGTTCATGGACTACCGCAACTCCGACGGCAGCATCGCCGAGATGTGCGGCAACGGCCTGCGGGTGTTCGCCCGCTTCCTGGTCGAGGCCGGCCTGGCGAAGCCCGGCGGGCTGGCGATCGCCACCCGCTCCGGGGTGCTCACCGCGACGGTCGCCGAGGACGCCGCGGACGGCACGCCCGGCGAGGTCACCGTCGACATGGGCCGGGCGAGGCTGCCCGGGCCGGACGGCATCGAGGTCGCGGTCGGCGAGCGGCGCTGGCCCGCCCTGAACGTCAACATGGGCAACCCGCACGCGGTGGCCTTCGTGGCGAGCCTGGACCACGCCGGGGACCTCTTCACCGCCCCGCTCACCAGCCCCGCGGGCGCCTACCCGGAGGGCGTCAACGTCGAGTTCGTGGTGGACCGCGGCCCGCGGCACGTGGCGATGCGGGTGCACGAGCGCGGCTCGGGCGAGACCCGCTCCTGCGGCACCGGCGCCTGCGCCGTCGCGGTGGCGGCCATCCGCCGGGACGGCGCGGACCCGGCGGTCACCGGCGAGGCGGTCGCCTACACGGTGGACGTGCTGGGCGGCCGGCTGGTCATCACCGAGCACCCGGACGGCCGGGTGGAGATGACCGGTCCGGCGGTGATCGTGGCGGAGGGGCGGATCGACCCGCGCTGGTGGGAGTCGATCGCCCGGGCCTCGTAGCGATGGCCCGGTTTGCCCACTTCGTACGGTGACGAATCCCCCCGATCGGGTGATACCGGTCGCGGACGGGAATCACGGCGTCGCGGAACGTGCTCTGCTCGGTAGCATGGACCACCGGGTCACCCCACGGGGAGGGGCCGCGCCCGGCGACGTTGCCGGAGGTGCCGATGACCATCGAAGCCGGGCAGTCCCTCACGGGGCAGCCGACGACCGCACGGCAGGCCGGGGCCAGGAGGCCCCTGGGGGAGCTCGGCCGGGCCGCGCTCGGCCGGGCCGGGCGGGCCGCCCTGCTGGCCACCGGCCGGCCACCCGTGCCGGACGCCCTGGAACCACTGGTCCAGGTGCACCGGCGGCACCACCCGCAGGCGGACCTCGCCCTGCTGGCCCGGGCGTACCGGCTGGCCGAGGCCAGCCACCGCGGCCAGAAGCGCAAGAGCGGTGAGCCGTACATCACCCATCCGCTGGCCGTCACCATGATCCTGGCCCAACTCGGCGCCGGGACGACCACCTTGGTCGCCTCGCTGCTCCACGACACCGTCGAGGACACCGAGTTGACGCTGGAGCAGGTGGGCGCCGGGTTCGGTCCCGAAGTCGCCTACCTGGTCGACGGGGTGACCAAACTGGAGAAGGTCGACTTCGGCGCCGCCGCCGAGGCCGAGACCTTCCGCAAGATGCTGGTCGCCACCGGGGACGACGTCCGGGTGATGGTGATCAAGCTCGCCGACCGGCTGCACAACATGCGCACCATCCGGCACATGAAGCCGGCCAGCCAGGTGCGGATCGCCAAGGTCACCCGGGACGTGCTGATCCCGCTGGCCGAGCGGCTCGGCATCCAGGTGCTCAAGGCGGAGCTGGAGGACATCGTCTTCGCCACCCTGCATCCCGAGGAGCACGCCCGCACCCGGGGCCTGATGGCCGGTCACGAGTCCGAGCCGGACGCCCTGCTGGAGCCCTTCGCCCGCCGGCTGGCCCGCCAGCTCGCCGAGACCGGGGTCGCCGCCGAGGTGACGGTACGGCCCCGGCACTGCGTCTCGCTGCACCGGGTGCTGATCAAGCGGGCCGCCGCGCCCGGGCGGGACGGCCGGCCGCAGGAGCCGCAGCCGGCCGACTTCGGGCGGCTGCTGGTGGTGGTCGAGGAGAACGCCGACTGCTACGCGGTGCTCGGCGAGCTGCACACCTGCTGGACGCCGCTGCCCGGGGAGTTCAAGGACTTCGTCGCCGCCCCCAAGTTCAACCTCTACCAGTCGCTGCACACCGCCGTCGCGCTGGACGGCGGCGCGGTGGTCGAGGTGCTGGTGCGGACCCGGCGGATGCACGAGGTGGCCGAGACCGGGGTGGTCGCGCTCGGCGACCCGACCCCGGCCGGTCCGGCCCAGGACACCGACGAACTGGACCGCACCGACCCGGCCCGGCCCGGCTGGCTCAGCCGGCTGCTGGAGTGGCAGCAGGAGACCCCCGACCCGGACGCCTTCTGGTCCGCGCTCACCGCCGACCTGGCCGGGGACCGCGAGATCACCGTGGTGACGGAGAGCGGTGAAACGCTTCAGCTGAGGGCCGGGGCCAGCTGCGTGGACGCCGCCTACCTGCTCGGCGAGGAGACCGGCCACCGATGTATCGGCGCCCGGGTCAACGGCCGGCTCACCGCGCTGTCCACCCCGTTGCAGGACGGGGACGTCCTGGCGGTGCTCACCGAGAGCCTCCCGCCCGGCGGCGGGGCCCAGCCGTCCGGGCCGTCCCCGGAGTGGCTGGCGCACGCCCGCACCCCCGCCGCCCGGCTGGCCATCGAGCGCTGGCTGGCCGACCACCCGGCCCGGCTGCCGGTGGTGCGCACCGGCCCGGCCGGCGGCCAGCCCGCCCCGCCCGCGCACCGGCCCGGCGAGCGCCGCGCCGCCCCCGTCGTGGTGGCCGGCCGGCCCGGGGCGCAGGTGCGGCTGGCCCGCTGCTGCACGCCCGTGCCCCCGGACGCGGTGGCCGGCTACCCGATCCGCGGCGGCGCGGTGGCCGTGCACCGCACCGCCTGCCCCGCCGGGCAGCGGCTGCGCGCCGACGGGCGGGCCGAACTGGAGGTCCGCTGGCAGCCCGGGGACGCCCCGGCGGCCGGCCACCGGGTGACCCTGCGGGCCGAGGCGCTGAACCGGCCCCGGCTGCTCGCCGACCTCACCGCGGCGATCTCCGCCGAGGGCGTCGGCATCGTCTCCGCCGAGGTCGAACCGCCGCAGGAGCTGCGGGTCCGGCACACCTACACCGTCGAGCTGCCCGAGCCGGGCGCGCTGCCCGCCCTGATGCGGGCGATGCTCAAGGTTTCCGGGGTGTACGACGTCAGCCGCCCGCACGCCCCCGAGGGGACGCAGACCCGCCACTCCGGTGGAAATGGGGGTGACCGGCCCGCACCGGGCGTGCGACCATCGTGGGGAATTCACGGCCGGTCCACGGCGTTCTCAGGGCACAGGAGCCCCGGTGGGATCCAAGGGACCACGCCGAAGCCATCCAGCGACCAAAGGACAGAATGACCTCCACGTTCGAAGCCCGCGACCACGCCGACGCCCCGCGCCGCCTCGACGGTCTGCGAGCGGAAGCCCTCATGGACGAGGACCTCGCGGCCATCGACGAGGACCTCGGCCACAACTACGACGGCGACCAGTACGACCGCAGTGAGCGCGCCGCCCTGCGCCGTGTCGCCGGCCTCTCCACCGAACTCGAAGACGTCACCGAGGTCGAGTACCGCCAGCTCCGCCTGGAGCGCGTGGTGCTCGTCGGCGTCTGGACGGACGGCACCCTGGAGGAGGCGGAGAACTCGATGGCCGAGCTCGCCGCGCTCGCCGAGACCGCCGGTTCCGAGGTGCTGGACGGCGTCATCCAGCGCCGCGACAAGCCCGACGCGGCCACCTACATCGGCTCCGGCAAGGCCAAGGAGCTGCGCGACATCGTCGCCTCCAGCGGCGCCGACACCGTGGTCTGCGACGGTGAGCTCACCCCCGGCCAGCTGATCCAGCTGGAGGACGTGGTCAAGGTCAAGGTCGTCGACCGGACGGCCCTGATCCTGGACATCTTCGCCCAGCACGCCAAGTCCCGGGAGGGCAAGGCGCAGGTCTCGCTCGCGCAGATGCAGTACATGCTGCCGCGCCTGCGCGGCTGGGGTCAGTCGCTGTCCCGGCAGATGGGTGGCGGTGGCTCCGGCTCCTCGGGCGGCGGCATGGCCACCCGTGGTCCCGGTGAGACCAAGATCGAGACCGACCGGCGCCGGATCCGCGAGAAGATGGCGAAGCTCCGCAAGGAGATCGCCGACATGAAGAAGGGCCGCGACACCAAGCGCCAGGAGCGCAAGCGCCACCAGGTGCCGTCCGTGGCCATCGCCGGCTACACCAACGCCGGCAAGTCCTCCCTGCTCAACCGGCTCACCGGCGCGGGCGTGCTGGTGGAGAACTCGCTGTTCGCCACCCTGGACCCGACCGTGCGCCGGGCCGAGACCCCGAGCGGGCGGCTCTACACCCTGGCGGACACCGTCGGCTTCGTCCGGCACCTGCCGCACCACCTGGTCGAGGCCTTCCGCTCGACCATGGAGGAGGTCGCCGACGCGGACCTCATCCTGCACGTGGTCGACGGCTCGCACCCCGAGCCGGAGACGCAGCTGGCCGCCGTCCGCGAGGTCATCGTCTCGGTCGACGCGCAGAACGTGCCGGAGATCGTGGTGATCAACAAGGCCGACGCCGCCGACCCGCACGTGCTGCAGCGCCTGCTGCGCCGCGAGCCGCACGCCATCGTGGTGTCGGCCCGCAGCGGGGCCGGCATCGAGGAGCTGCTCAGGCTCATCGACGACGAGCTGCCGCGACCGGCCGTCGAGGTGCGGGCCCTGGTGCCCTACACCCAGGGCGCGCTGGTCTCCCGGGTGCACAAGGAGGGCGAGCTGATCGCCACCGAGCACACGGCCGACGGCACGCTGGTGCACGCCAAGGTGCCGGCCGAGCTGGCCGCCGAGCTGGAGTACTTCGCGGTGGCCCTGCAGGGCTGATCGGCGCGTTCCTGCTCGTTCCCGCTCGTCCCCGCTCGTCGGGGTGGCCCCCGGACGTACCGCGTCCGGGGGCTACTTCACGTTCTTGGCGAAGTAGTCGAAGGCCTGCTTGGCCTGGTCCTGGAGGGACGGCCCGGCCCGGTAGCCCGCCGGGCCGCGGCCGCCGAGCGAGCTGACGCTGACCAGGTTGGGCCGGCCGTCCCTGGTGATGAACCAGCCGCCGCCGCCCGCGCCGCCGCCCATGGAGCAGCCGATCGCGTACATCGGCGGGCGGGACCGGTCGAAGGACAGCCGGCCTGGCGGGGCGGGGGAGTCGCAGCGCTCCAGCTCCATGCCGTCGAAGGGCCGCTCCACCGGGTAGCCGAAGACCACCGCCGCGGTGATCTGCTCGCGCGGGGCGTTGAACCAGACCGGGACGGAACCGCCGACCGCCTCCTCCAGGGACGGGCCGGCCGCGGACTCGCCGCGCACCCGGACGATCCCGTAGTCGTACTGGTCGTGGGCGCCGACCCCGCTCTCCTGGAGCCAGGTCGGCGACACCATGGCGCGCACCGCCGTCCACCGGCCGTACGGGGCGGCCTGCTGCTCGTCGTACGGCTTGCCGCGGGCCGCCCGGCCGTCCCGGTTGAAGGCGGGGACGAAGACCAGGTTCTTCACCCAGCCGCCGCCCCTGCCGTCGTGCAGGCAGTGCGCGGCGGTGAGGACCAGGTTGCTGCGGCCCGGGTTGAGCGGGTCGGCGACCACCGTGCCGGAGCAGGCCGCGTCGCCCTGCGGCGTGGTCATCAGCAGCCTGCCGACCACGGCGGAGTCCGGGCCGTACGGGTGGGGCTGCGGCCGGGCCTGGACGACGGCCGGCGGGGCGTCCCGGTCGACGCCGGGGGGTGCGGCGGCGGTCGGGACGTACTCGGGGGTGGGCCGGGCCCTGGCGGCCTCCGTCCGGGCCGCCGTCCAGTAGCCCGGGGGCACCTGGTTGGCGAAGCCGCTGTCGGCGACGTAGCGGGCCCAGTCCTCCAGCTTCCAGCCGCTCAGGTCGCCCAGGCTGGTGGGCGCGGCCTTGGGCAGTGCCGCGGGCGGGGGGGCGGGGGCGGCGGGGCCGTCCGGTGCGCAGGCGGCCGCGGTGAGCGTCAGGGCGGCGAGCAGCGCGGCGCCGGCCGCGGCGGCCCGCCGCCCCCCGGTGCGGGGGGTGCGGCGGGTGGTGCCGGTGGAGTCAGTGGTGCTGGTGGTGCCGGTGGTGCGGGTGGTGCTGATGGTGCGCAAGCTGAGGAGTCCCCCGTGGTGGTGCCGGTCACTGCTTCCTGGAGATCCAGTCCAGGGCCTGCTTGGCGACCGTCTCCAGGTACGGGCCGCTCAGCGAGGTGTGCTCCTGGGTGCCGATCGAGGTGTTGCTGACCAGGGCGGTCCGCCCGTCCGGCATGGTGGCGAACCAGCCGCCGCCGCTGGCGCCCTGGGTCATGTTGCAGCCGATGGTCAGCATGGACGGGCGCTTGGGGTCGAAGGACAGCCGGACGGGCGTGCCGCCGTCGCACTTGTACAGCTCCTGGCCGTCGAACGGCTTGACCAGCGGGTAGCCGGTGGCCGAGACCTTGAGCTGGTCGCGGGGCGCGTCGAACCACACCGGGACGGCCGAACCGACCGTCTCCTCCAGGGACTTGCCGGTGTCGTTCTGGTTGTGCACGCGCATCACGGCGAAGTCGTACTGGTTGGCGGCGTCACCGGTCTGCCCGCCCTCGACCATCCACTGCGGGGAGGTGACGATCTGGTCGGCCCACCAGGTGCCCAGCGGGGCGAGGTCGGACAGCGGGGCCTTCTTTCCGCCGCTGGAGGCGCCCGAGTTGTTGTAGGCGGGGACGAAGACCAGGTTCTTGTAGAAGTCGCCGCCCTTGCCCTCGTGCACGCAGTGGGCCGCCGTCCAGACCAGATTGCTCCTGCCCGGGTGCTGGGGGTCGGCGATCACCGTCGCCGAGCAGTTGCCCCGGCCGCCCTGGGCGGAGAAGAACACCTTCCCGGAGGGCTGCTTGAGGTACGGGCGGGGCACCTGGACGGCCTTGACCACCGGCGGCTCCGGGTCGGTCACGCCGTCGGCGGCGGCCGGCTTGGCGGTCGGCGGCGCCGGGTCGGCGGGCTTGGCGTCGCCCATCTTGTCCGGGTTCCAGAAGTCCTTCACCACCGGGTTGTTGAAGACGTGCTTGGACGCCCACTTGTCCCAGTCGTCGTACTTCCACTTCTTGAGGTCGTCCCAGGTCTTCGGCAGGCCCTCCAGCAGACTGGTCGGCAGGCCGGACGGCAGGGTGATCCCGCCGATGACGCCGCCGGGGGCGGCGGAGCCGCTCGCGTCCGTGCTGGGCGGCGGTGCGGCGACGGTCCGGTCGGCGCCCGCCGGGCCGTCCGGTCCGCAGGCGCTGACGGCCAGCAGCGTTCCGGCGACCAGTGCGGCGGCCAGGGCTGACCGGTGGATCGGTGGCATCGGTGGGCTTCCCCCTGTACTCGGTCGGACGGTGTCGGGTCGGTCCTCGGTGCGGCGGCCCGCCGCCCTGGAGTCTTCCATCGCCGTGGAGGACGGCGGCGGCCGCCCCCCGGGTTCCGCGACCGCCCGGAGGTCACCGATCCGTGACGCGGAACCGGCCCCGTCGTTGGCACAGCAGGGCCGCCCCGCCCGGTGACGCACTATCCCCGATCTTCACCCGGACGAGTGAGCCGTCCTTGTGATCACCCGTCAGGGATAGGTAACCCTTACCTGACGCGACGGTGCGAGCGCCCGCCGACCCTCTCCACCACCCGCGCGCGTCCGCACCCCCACGCGCACCAAGGAGCAGCCTTGAGCACCGCCCTCACCGGAGCCCCGCCCGTACCGCCGCCCACTGTGCAGCGGGCCGCCTCCGGGCCCGACCCGCTGCTGCACCCCGACCCCGCCGTCGCCGCCGAACAGGCGGCCCTGGAAGCCCTGTTGCGCTGCTGGGCCCGGGAGACCGGGGCCCGCCCCGGGCCGGACGGCCGACTGCGGATCGACGTCCTCGGCGGGGCCGCCCGGCTCACCGCCGCCGTCCGGCACTGGTCGCCCGGCGGCTGGCACCGCTTCGGCCCGGCCACCCTCTCGGCTGGGGACGGCGCCCCGGCGGGAGACGGCGCCGCGGCCCCGGTGGACGCCGTCACCGCCGCCGCCCTGCTCGCCGCCGCGGCCGCCGAACGGCCCGACCCCGGGCAGGTCGCCGACCTCGCCGCCCGGGTCGCCGACTCGGTGGTGCGCACCGCCGAGATCCTCGCCCACCGCCGCACCGCCGCCGAACCCGGCGGGCCGGAACGCTCCGCCTTCCTCGCCGCCGAACAGGCCCTGCTGCTCGGCCACCCCCTGCACCCCACCCCGAAGAGCCGCGACGGCCTCGGACCGGCCCAGAGCGCCGCCTACTCGCCCGAACTCCACGGCTCCTTCCAGGTCCACTGGTACGCTGTCGACCGCGGCCTGCTCGCGGCCGGCTCCGCCGTCGCCGAGAGCGCCGACCGGATCACCGCCGCCCTCCTCGGCGGCCACGCGACCCTGCCGCCCGGCACCGCCGCCCTGCCGCTGCACCCCTGGCAGGCCCGCGAGCTCGCCCACCGCCCGACCGTCGCCGCGCTGCTCGCCGACGGGCTGCTGCACGACCTCGGCCCGGCCGGCGAACCCTGGTACCCCACCTCCTCGGTGCGCACCGTCTACCGGCCCGGCACCCCGTGGATGCTCAAGCTCTCGCTCGGCCTGCGGATCACCAACTCCCGCCGGGAGAACCTGCGCAAGGAACTCCACCGCGGCCTGGAGGTGCACCGGCTGCTGGAGAGCGGCCTCGCCGCCGAGTGGCGGGCCGCCCACCCCGGCTTCGACATCGTCCGCGACCCCGCCTGGATCGGCGTCGACCACCCCGACCTCGGCGACCCCGGCGGGCTGGACACCGTGCTGCGCGCCCAGCCCTTCGGACCGGCCGAACGCGCCCTCTGCGTCGCCGGGTTCGTCGCCGAACAGCCGCGCGGCACCGGCGCCACCGTGCCGTCCGCCCTCGGCGACACCCTGCGCGCGCTCGCCGCCCGCACCGGCCGCCCGCTGCGCACCGTGGCCGCCGAATGGTTCCTGCGCTACCTGGACGCCGTCGTGCTGCCCGTGCTCTGGCTGGACGGCCACGGCGGCATCGCCCTGGAGGCCCACCAGCAGAACAGCATCGTCCTGCTGGACGCCGAGGGCTGGCCCCGCGGCGGCCGCTACCGCGACAACCAGGGCTACTACTACCGGGAGAGCGCCGCCGAGCGGCTCACCGCCCGGCTGCCCGGACTCGGCGAGCAGAGCGACACCTTCCTGCCGGACGACGTCATCGACCACCACTTCGCCTACTACCTCGGCATCAACCACGTGCTCGGCCTGATCGGCGCCTTCGGCTCCCAGGGCCTCGCCGAGGAGACGGTGCTGCTGGCCGGGCTGCGCCGGTTCCTGGCCGGCCCGCGGGCCGCCGCCACCGGCTCCGCCCTGCCCGCCCTGCTGCTGGACGCGCCCACCCTGCCCTGCAAGGCCAACCTGCTCACCCGGATCAACGGCCTCGACGAACTGGTCGGCCCGGTCGCCACCCAGTCCGTGTACGTGGACATCCCCAACCCGGTGGCGGGCGCCTGATGCCCGACGAGCTGCCCGGGTGGGGCGAAGTCCCCACCCCGGCCGGCCGGTTCCGGCTCCGCCCGGTCCGGCTGCCCGACCACCTGGAGCTGCTCACCGGATGGATGAACGACCCCGAGGTCGACGCCTTCTGGGAGCTCGCCGGGCCGCCCGCCGTCACCGAACGGCACGTCCGGGCCCAACTGGACGGCGACGGACGCAGCCTGCCCTGCCTCGGACTGCTCGACGGCACCCCGATGAGCTACTGGGAGGTCTACCGCGCCGACCTCGACCCGCTCGCCGGGCACTACCCCGCCCGCCCGCACGACACCGGCGTGCACCTGCTGCTCGGCCCGGCCGCCAGCCGCGGCCGCGGCCTCGGCGCCCAGCTGCTGGCCGCCGTCGCCGCCCTCGTGCTGCGCCACCGGCCCGACTGCCAACGGGTGGTGGCCGAACCGGACGTCCGCAACCGGCGCTCGGTCCGGGCCTTCGAACGGGCCGGATTCCGGGCCGCCGCCGAACTCGACCTGCCCGACAAGCGCGCCGCGCTGATGGTGCGCGACCGCGAAGCGCCACTCCCCGCCTAGGACACCCCTGTGGACACCTCGACACCCCACGAACCCCCCTACGACCTGCTCGGCGTCGGCATCGGCCCGTTCAACCTCTCGCTCGCCGCCCTCGCCGAGCCGGTACCCGGGCTGCGCACGCTCTTCTGCGACCAGCGCCCCGAGTTCCGCTGGCACCACGGCATGCTGGTGGACGGCGCCCGGATGCAGGTGCCCTTCCTGGCCGACCTCGTCTCACTCGTCGACCCGACCAACCCGTGGTCCTTCCTCAACTACCTGCGCGCCCAGGACCGGCTGTTCCCGTTCTACTTCGCCGAACGCTTCCAGCTGCCCCGCCGCGAGTACGACCACTACTGCCGCTGGGCCGCCGACCGGCTGCCCAACTGCCGCTTCGGCACCGAGGTCACCGCCCTGCACCGGGACGGCCCGCTGTTCCGGGCCGAGCTGACCGACACCGCGACCGGCCGGCGCACCGCCGTACGGGCCCGCAACCTCGCGCTCGGCGTCGGCACCCGGCCGGTGCTCCCCGAGGCCTTCGCCGCCCTGGCCGACCGCCCGCGGGCCTTCCACTCCGCCGAGTACCTGGACCGCCGGGCCGAGCTCGCGGACGCCCGCGACATCACCGTGGTCGGCAGCGGACAGTCCGGCGCCGAGGTCTTCCTCGACCTGCTCCGCCGCCACCAGGACGACGGCGTCCGGCTGCGCTGGCTCACCCGCACCCGGGCGCTCGCCCCCATGGAGTACTCCAAGCTCGGCCTGGAACACTTCACCCCCGACTACACCCGCTACTTCCACGGCCTGCCCGGCCCGGTCCGGGACGCCCTGGTCACCGCCCAGTGGCAGCTGCACAAGGCCGCCAGCGCGGAGACCCTCGCCGAGATCCACGACCACCTCTACGAGCGCACCATCGGCCGCCCGATCGACACCGCCCCGGTCGAGATCACCCCCGGCACCGCCGTCACCGCGGCCCGGCCCGGGCCCTGCGGCGGACTCGAACTGGACTGCCGGCACACCGACTCCGGCGCCGAACACGTGCTGCGCACCGACGCCGTGGTGCTCGCCACCGGCTACCGCGCCGCCCGCCCGGCCGCGCTCGAACCGCTCGCCCACCTGATCGACTGGGACGAGACCGGGCGCTACCGGGTCGACCTCGACCACCGGGTCGCCACCCGGCCCGAGCTCACCGGCGGCCTCTACGTCCAGAACGCCGAACTCCACACCCACGGGGTCGGCGCCCCCGACCTCGGCCTCGGCGCCCACCGGGCCGCCGTCATCCTCAACGCCGTCACCGGCCGGACCGTCCACCGGCTGCCCGACCGCACCGCCTGGACCGGCTTCGCGCCGCCCGGGGCGTCGACCGCGGCGCCGGCCGCGGCCGGGCCCGTAGGCGCTCCGATCGAGCAGACCCCCGTCGTCCCCCACCCCCAGGAGCTGACCCGTGCCGCAACCGTCGGCCGCTGAACCGCCGCTCTACCTGCCCCCGCACCTCACCGCCGGGCACTGGCAGCGGGCCGGCCGCGCCCTGCTGGCCAAGATGCTCGGCGAGTTCGCCTACGAGGACCTGCTCAAGCCCGTCCCGGGCCCCCTCGACGGCGAGTACCTGCTGAAGCTCCCCGAGGCCGAGTACCGCTTCGCCGCCCGGCGCGGCGCCTACGACAGCTGGCAGGTCGACCCCGGGTCGATCCGCTGCTCCCGCCCGGACGGCCTGGACCCGCTGCGCTTCCTCCCGTACGCCCGGGACGCGCTCGGGATGCGCGGCGACACCACCGCCCACCTGGTCCGCGAGCTGTCCGCCACGCTGACCGCCGACGCCCGCCAGCTCGCCACCGCGCTCACCGCCGCCGAGCTCGCCGACCTCGACCACCCCGCCCTGGAGGGTCGGCAGAGCGGCCACCCGTGGATCGTCCCCAGCAAGGGCCGGATCGGCTTCTCCGGCACCGACGCCGCCCGCTGGGCCCCGGAGGCCCGCAGCCCCCGGCCGCTGCCCTGGATCGCCGTCCACCGCCGGCTCGCCGAGTACCGCGGCGTGCCCGGCCTGGAACGCCCCGAGCAGTTGTACGCCCGCGAACTGGACGACGAGGCCGCCCTGCGCGCCCCGCTCGGCGCCGACGCCGACGACTACCTGCTGCTGCCCGTCCACCCCTGGCAGTGGGACGAGACGGTCCTGCCGCTGTTCGCGCCCTGGATCGCCTCCGGCGAGATCGTCCCGCTGGCCTCGGACGGCGACCCACGGCTGCCCCAGCAGTCCATCCGCTCCTTCTTCAACACCGCCCACCCCGAGCGCTGCACCGTCAAGCTGCCGCTGTCCATCCTCAACACCCTGGTCTGGCGCGGGCTGCCGGTCGAACGCACCCTCGCCGCGCCCGCCGTCACCGCCTGGCTGCACGGGCTGCGCGACGCCGACCCGTACCTGCGGGACGAGTGCCGGGTGATCCTGCTCGGCGAGATCGCCTCCGTCACCGTCGACCACCCGCTCTACCGGGAGATGCCCGACTCGCCGTACCAGTACAAGGAACTGCTCGGCGCGATCTGGCGCGAACCGCTCGGCCCCTTCCTGGCCGGCGACGAGCGCGCCCGCACCCTCGCCGCCCTGCTGCAGAGCGGCTCCGACGGGCGCGCCCTCGCCGTCGAACTGATCACCCGCTCCGGCCTCACCCCCGCCGGGTGGACCGCCCGGCTGTTCGCCGCGCTGCTGCCGCCGCTGCTGCACTTCCTCTACCGCTACGGACTGGTCTTCTCCCCGCACGGCGAGAACGCCGTCGTGGTCTTCGACGACCGCGGCACCCCGACCCGGCTCGCGGTCAAGGACTTCGTCGACGACGTCAACCTCAGCGACCAGGACCTCCCCGAGCTGCGCGCGCTGCCCCCCGAGGTCGCCGACGTGCTGCTGCGGGAGAACCCCCAGGGGCTGTGCCAGTTCATCCACTCCGGGCTGTTCATCGGCGTCTTCCGCTACCTCGCCCCGCTGCTGGAGGCGCAGGCCGGCCTCGCCGAGACCGAGTTCTGGGCCCTGCTGCGCGCGGAGATCCACCGCTACCAGGCCCGCTTCCCCGAGCTGCGCGAGCGCTTCGACCTGTTCGACCTGTTCCGCCCCCGGATCGACCGGCTCTGCCTCAACCGCAACCGGCTGCTCATGGACGGCTACCAGGACCGCCCGCACCGCCCGCACGCCGTCCGGCACGGCACCGTGCCGAACGCCCTGGTCGGCGTGGAGGTGCGGCCGCCCGGCCCCCGCCCCGGACAACGGGACCGGATTGTCACCCCCGCCCCGTAGGGTGGAAGGGTCATGACGAACGACTCCGAATCCCACGACTCCGAATCCCAGCGGGCGACGGACCTCGGCGACGCGGCCGAGGAAGCCGTCGCCGTCCCGCGCTCGCGGATTCCCGAGCTCCTGCACGCCGCGGTCGAGGCCGTCGGCGGTGTGGAGCGCCCCGGCCAGATGCGGATGGCCGAGGCCGTCGCCGACGCCGTCGACCACTCCGAGCACCTGCTCGTCCAGGCCGGCACCGGCACCGGCAAGTCCCTCGCCTACCTGGTGCCGGCCCTCGCCCACGGCGACCGGGTGGTGGTCGCCACCGCCACCCTGGCCCTGCAACGCCAGCTGGTGGAACGGGACTTGCCGCGCACGGTCGAGGCGCTGCACCCGGTGCTGCGCCGCCGCCCGCTGTACGCGATGCTCAAGGGCCGCTCCAACTACCTGTGCCTGCACCGGGCCAACGAGGGCACCCCGAGCGAGGAGGGCGAGGGCCTGTTCGACCCGGTCGACGCGCTCGGCGGCCCCACCGGCAAGCTCGGCCAGGACGTGCTCCGGCTGCGCGACTGGGCCGACGAGACCGAGACCGGCGACCGGGACGACATGAGCCCCGGCGTCTCGGACAAGGCCTGGGCGCAGCTCTCCGTCACCTCCAAGGAGTGCCTGGGCGCGACCCGCTGCGCGTACGGGCAGGAGTGCTTCGCGGAGAAGGCCCGGGAGCGGGCCAAGCTCGCGGACGTCGTGGTCACCAACCACGCGATGCTCGCGATCGACGCGATCGAGGGCGCGCCGGTGCTGCCCGAGCACGGGCTGCTGATCGTCGACGAGGCGCACGAGCTGGTCAACCGGGTCACCGGCGCGGCCACCGCCGAGCTGACCGTCGGCGCCGTCAACCGGGCGGTCAAGCGGGCCGCCCGGCTGGCCAACGAGAAGGCCGTGGACGCGCTGCAGGCCGCCGCCGAGAACTACCACGGCCTGATGGAGACCGCCCAGCCCGGCCGGGTCGAGGAACTGCCCGAGTACCTGGCCTACGCCGTCACCGCGATCCGGGACGCCTCCCGGCAGGTGATCACCTCGCTCGGCGAGACCCGGGACAAGGGCCTCAGCGACGAGGACGCCGTCCGCAAGCAGGCGATGGCCTCGGCCGAGACCCTGCACGAGACGGCCGACCGGCTGCTGGAGGGCTCCGAGTACGACGTGGTCTGGATCGAGCGCAGCGACCGCTACGGGCTGGGCACCGCCTCGCTGCGGGTCGCGCCGCTGAGCGTGTCCGGGCTGCTGCGCGAGGGCCTGTACAAGGAGCGCTCGGTCGTCCTGACCTCGGCGACCCTCAAGCTCGGCGGGGACTTCAACGGCGTGGCCGGCTCGCTCGGCCTGCCCAAGGAGACCAGGCTGCCGGACCGGCGCACCCCCGGTGACAACCCGGAGGCCGGCTCCGGCTTCGGCGAGGACGCCGTCCCGCACTGGCGGGGCATCGACGTCGGCTCGCCGTTCAAGTACCCCAAGCAGGGCATCCTGTACGTGGCCAAGCACCTCGCGGACCCCGGGCGCGACCCCGAACGGCCCGACATGCTGGACGAGTTGGCCGAGCTGGTCGAAGCGGCCGGCGGGCGCACCCTGGGCCTGTTCTCCTCGATGCGCGGCGCCCAGGCCGCCGCCGAGGCGATGCGGGAGCGGCTCGACCACCGGATCCTGCTCCAGGGGGAGGACACCCTCGGCGAGTTGATCCGCGAGTTCGCCTCGGACGCCACCACCTGCCTGTTCGGCACCCTCTCGCTCTGGCAGGGCGTGGACGTGCCCGGCTCGGCCTGCCAGCTGGTCGTGATGGACCGGATCCCCTTCCCGCGGCCGGACGACCCGCTGATGAGCGCCCGCCAGAAGGACGTCGAACAGCACGGCGGGAACGGCTTCATGGCGGTCGCGGCGACCCACGCGGCGCTGCTGATGGCACAGGGCGCGGGCCGGCTGGTGCGCGCGGCGGAGGACCGGGGCGTGGTCGCGGTGCTCGACCCGCGGGTGGAGACCAAGCGGTACGGGGGCTTCTTCCGGTCCTCGATGCCGGAGTTCTGGTACACCACGGACCGCAACCAGGTGCGGCGCTCGCTGGCGGCGATCGACGCCTCGGCGGCGCCGGTGCGGCCGGTGGTGAAGCGGGGCTGAGCGGCCCCGGCGCGTGGCGCAGGACGGACGGAGGGGCTCCCCGCTGACGCGGTGGAGCCCCTTCCCGTCGTGCCGACCGCTCGCGGTGGCGGCCGGGTGTCGCCGTCAGAGGCGGCGCAGGACCGCGACCACCTTGCCCAGGATGGTGGCGTTGTCGCCGTTGATCGGCTCGTAGGCCGGGTTGTGCGGCATCAGCCAGATCCGGCCGTCCTCGCGCTTGAGCCGCTTGACGGTGGCCTCGCCGTCGATCATGGCGGCCACGATGTCGCCGTTCTCGGCGACCGGCTGGCGGCGCACCGTGACCCAGTCGCCGTCGCAGATGGCCGCCTCGATCATCGAGTCGCCGCGCACGGTGAGGGCGAACAGCTCGCCCTCGCCGACCAGCTGGCGGGGCAGCGGGAAGACGTCCTCGACCGTCTGCTCGGCCAGGATCGGACCACCGGCCGCGATCCGGCCGACCAGCGGCACGTAGGAGGTGGAGGGCCGCCCGGCCGTCTCGGCGGTGTTGGGGCGGGCCACCTCGACGCCGCGGACCTCGTAGGCGCGCGGGCGGTGCGGGTCGCGGCGCAGGAAGCCCTTGCGCTCCAGGGCCATCAGCTGGTGGGCGACCGAGGAGGTGCTGGACAGGCCGACGGCCTGGCCGATCTCGCGCATGGACGGCGGGTAGCCGCGGCGCTGGACGGAGTCGCGGATGACCTCGATCACCCGGCGCTGGCGCTCGGTGAGCCCGGCCTCGTCGGTGCGGATGCCGGGGGGGCGGCCGGGCATCGCGCGGGCCGGGGAGGGATGGGTGTCGTCCATGGTGGGGGAGTGCTCGATCGGCTGGTCGGGGACGCGGCCCGTGGTGGAAACGGCCGGGCCGGAGAGGCGGTGGTCTTCGCTGCGGTCCATGCTGATGTCCACGCTCTGCTGATTCGTGGTGCGCTGCCCCACCTTGAACTGGGAGTGTTCCTGCACCGGGATGGTGTTGGTTTCGACGGTGTTCACGGCGGCCCCTCTCGACGGCTGTCCTCTCCCCTTTTCCAACCCAACGCGCCTCCTATCGAAAGGTTGCGCCAAACACACGTTCGAGTGAATTATTCGGGAGTTGACTGACTCGATCAAGGCTTTGTTGTACATCGAGTAAATGTTCGACCGGATGTCGACTCCGGAAGTCTAATCGGCGCCGACACGCCAGGGGTGTCACCTCCCCCCGAGACCTAGATGTAGTGGCTAGAGTCCTCTCCGTGCCCAGTACTAGTGGTCGCGCCGCATGATCAGCTTGCCGAAGGCGGGGGCGCATCGCATAGACTCAACCGGTCCGCACGTCCTGCCAGGGAGGGATCCCCAGGTGCACTGCCCCTTCTGCCGGCACTCCGACAGCCGCGTCGTCGACAGTCGGACCACCGAGGACGGCAGCTGCATTCGCCGTCGTCGACAGTGCCCGGACTGCGGTCGCCGTTTCACCACCGTGGAGACGGCCGCGCTGATGGTCATCAAGCGCAGTGGCGTCACCGAGCCGTTTTCCCGGCAGAAGGTCATCACCGGAGTCCGCAAGGCCTGCCAGGGCCGCCCGGTCACCGAGGACGCCCTCGCCCAGCTCGGCCAGCGGGTCGAGGAGTGCGTGCGGGCCAGCGGCAGCGCCGAGCTGACCACCCACGACGTCGGGCTGGCCATACTCGGCCCGCTGCGGGACCTCGACGTGGTCGCCTACCTGCGCTTCGCCAGCGTGTACCAGGCGTACGACGGACTCGAGGACTTCGAGGCCGCCATCGCGGAGATCCGCGCCGAGCGGCCCGCCCCCGAGGCGGACGGCACCTGCGTGCCCGTTCCCGCCGCCGCGCCCTAGGAGGCGCGCCGGGCCCCACGCGGGCCCGCCCAGGAGCCACCACCATGCGGCCCCCGTGGGCCGGTAGCACCACACCGGCCCCGCGTGGGCCCACGCGTGCCCGAAAACGGGGCACAGAACACTACAAACCGTGCGTAAGCGGACGGGGTCCCGTCTGCCCGCACACCGGAAGAACGAACCAGCGGTGCCCGGATTTTTCGGGGCACTTCGGGCGTTTGCCCAGGAGGAGGAGCGAGAAGTGACAGACACCACGAGCGGTTCCGCACGCGGGTCGAAGTCCGAGAAGGCCGTGACCAAGGGTGCCAAGGCCCCCAAGGGCGGTCTCCGGATCGAGCGCATCCACACCACCCCTGGCGTGCACCCGTACGACGAGGTCAGCTGGGAGCGGCGCGACGTCGTCATGACCAACTGGCGTGACGGCTCCATCAACTTCGAGCAGCGCGGCGTCGAGTTCCCCGACTTCTGGTCGGTCAACGCCGTCAACATCGTCACGTCCAAGTACTTCCGCGGCGCCGTCGGCACCCCCCAGCGCGAGTGGAGCCTCAAGCAGATCATCGACCGCGTGGTGCTCACCTACCGCGCGGCCGGCGAGAAGCACGGCTACTTCGCCACCAAGGACGACGCCGAGACCTTCGAGCACGAGCTGACCCACGCCCTCCTCCACCAGGTGTTCAGCTTCAACTCGCCGGTCTGGTTCAACGTCGGCACCAAGCAGCCCCAGCAGGTCAGCGCCTGCTTCATCCTGTCCGTCGACGACTCCATGGAGTCGATCCTCGACTGGTACAAGGAAGAGGGCATGATCTTCAAGGGCGGCTCCGGCGCCGGCCTCAACCTCTCCCGGATCCGCTCCTCCAAGGAGCTGCTCTCCTCCGGCGGCAACGCCTCCGGCCCGGTCTCCTTCATGCGCGGCGCCGACGCCTCCGCCGGCACCATCAAGTCAGGCGGCGCCACCCGGCGCGCGGCCAAGATGGTCGTCCTGGACGTCGACCACCCGGACGTCGAGGCCTTCATCGAGACCAAGGTGAAGGAGGAGGAGAAGATCCGCGCCCTGCGCGACGCGGGCTTCGACATGGACCTCGGCGGCGACGACATCACGTCCGTCCAGTACCAGAACGCCAACAACTCGGTCCGCGTCAACGACGAATTCATGACCGCCGTCGAGAACGGCACCGAATTCGGCCTGCGCGCCCGGATGACCGGCGAGGTCATCGAGACCGTCGACGCCAAGAAGCTGTTCCGCAAGATGGCCGAGGCCGCCTGGGCCTGCGCCGACCCCGGCATCCAGTACGACTCCACCATCAACCAGTGGCACACCTGCCCCGAGTCCGGACGCATCAACGCCTCCAACCCGTGCTCGGAGTACATGCACCTGGACAACTCCAGCTGCAACCTGGCCTCGCTGAACCTGATGAAGTTCCTGCGCGACGACGACTCGTTCGACGCGGAGCGGTTCGCCAAGGTCGTCGAGCTGGTCATCACCGCGATGGACATCTCCATCTGCTTCGCCGACTTCCCCACCGAGAAGATCGGCGAGACCACCCGCGCCTACCGCCAGCTCGGCATCGGCTACGCCAACCTCGGCGCCCTGCTGATGGCCACCGGCCACGCCTACGACAGCGACGGCGGCCGCGCCCTGGCCGGCGCCATCACCTCGCTGATGACCGGCACCGCCTACCGCCGCGGCGCCGAACTCGCCGGCGTCGTCGGCCCGTACGACGGCTACGCCCGCAACGCCACCGCCCACCAGCGGGTCATGAAGCAGCACGCCGACGCCTCCCTGGACGCCGTCTCCTTCGACGACCTGGACGCCCCGGTCTGGCTCCGGGCCAACAAGTCCTGGCAGGACGTGCTGCGCATCGGCGCGCAGAACGGCTTCCGCAACGCCCAGGCCTCGGTCCTCGCCCCGACCGGCACCATCGGCCTGATGATGGACTGCGACACCACCGGCGTCGAGCCCGACCTCGCCCTGGTCAAGTTCAAGAAGCTCGTCGGCGGCGGCTCGATGCAGATCGTCAACGGCACCGTCCCGCGCGCCCTCAAGCGCCTCGGCTACCAGGACGAGCAGATCGAGGCGGTCGTCGCCCACATCGCCGAGCACGGCAACGTGGTGGACGCGCCGGGCCTCAAGACCGAGCACTACGAGGTGTTCGACTGCGCGATGGGCGAGCGCTCCATCTCCCCGATGGGCCACGTGCGGATGATGTCGGCGATCCAGCCGTGGATCTCCGGCGCCATCTCCAAGACCGTGAACATGCCCGCCACGGCGACCGTCGAGGACGTCGAGGAGATCTACTTCGAGGCGTGGAAGATGGGCGTCAAGGCGCTCGCCATCTACCGCGAAAACTCGAAGGTCGGCCAGCCGCTCTCGGCCAAGAAGAAGGACTCCGAGACCGAGGCCAAGGCGGAGGAGGCCCCCGCCCCCGCGGCCGTGGTCGAGAAGGTCGTCGAGTACCGCCCCGTTCGCAAGCGCCTGCCCAAGGGCCGCCCGGGCATCACCACCTCCTTCACGGTCGGTGGCGCCGAGGGCTACATGACCGCCAACTCCTACCCGGACGACGGCCTCGGCGAGGTCTTCCTGAAGATGTCCAAGCAGGGTTCGACCCTCGCGGGCATGATGGACGCCTTCTCCATCGCCGTCTCGGTCGGCCTCCAGTACGGCGTGCCGCTGGAGACCTACGTCTCGAAGTTCACCAACATGCGCTTCGAGCCGGCCGGCCTGACCGACGACCCGGACGTGCGGATGGCCCAGTCGATCGTCGACTACATCTTCCGCCGCCTGGCGCTGGACTTCCTGCCGTTCGAGACCCGCTCGGCGCTGGGGATCCACTCCGTCGAGGAGCGCACCCGCCACCTGGAGACCGGCTCCTACGAGCCGCTGGAGGCCGAGGAGCTCGACACCGAGTCCCTCGCCCAGTCCGCCCCGGTCGCCGCGGCCAAGCCGGCCCCGGCCCCCGCCCCGGCCGTCGAGGCGCCCAAGGCGGCCCCGAAGCAGGCCCACAACTCCACGGAGCTGATGGAGATCCAGCTCGGCCTCAACGCCGACGCGCCGCTCTGCTTCTCCTGCGGCACCAAGATGCGCCGCGCCGGCAGCTGCTACCTCTGCGAGGGCTGCGGCTCCACCAGCGGCTGCAGCTGACCGCAGCGCTGACCCCGCGCGGGTGAGCAACCGCTGAGGCGGGGCGAGGACTTCACGTCCTCGCCCCGCCTCTTCTCGTTGTCCCGGGGCGCCGATGTCACGGATGGGGGTGGTGGTCGGTCGTAGGGGGTGCGCGGGTGCGCGGGTGCTCGGCGTTCGGTGAGAGGAGTGGTGCGGTGACGGGGACGGTGCTGGTGACCGGGGCGACGGGGACGTTGGGGCGGGAGGTGGTGCGGCTGCTGGTGGCGCGCGGGGTGGCGGTGCGGGGGTTGAGCCGTCGGGCGCGGGCGGCGGGTGACGGGGTCGAGTGGGTGGTCGGGGACCTGGTGGGCGGGGCCGGGATCGCGGCGGCCGTGGCCGGGGTGGAGACGGTGCTGGACTGTGCGACCACGCAGGGGCGGAAGGACGTGGCGGGGGTCGGGCGGCTGGTGGCGCAGGCCCGGCGGGCCGGGGTGCGGCACCTGGTGTACGTGTCGATCGTGGGGATCGACCGGGTGCCGCTCGGGTACTACCGGGCGAAGCTCGACTGCGAGCGGGTGGTGCGGGAGTCGGGGCTGGGGTGGACGGTGCTGCGGGCGACGCAGTTCCACGACCTGCTGTTCAAGGCCTTCGACCTGAGCGCGCGGCTGCCGGTGTTCCCGGTGGTGAGCGGCGCCGGGGTGCAGCCGGTGGACGTCCGGGAGGTGGCGGAGCGGCTGGTGGAGCTGGTGGGGCGGGAGCCGGCCGGGTTCGCGCCGGAGGTGGGCGGGCCGCGGGTGCGGTCGTACCGGGAGCTGGCGGAGGCGTACCTGCGGGCGGCGGGTCGGCGGCGGCCGGTGCTGCCGCTGCGGGTGCCGGGGGCGGTGGGGCGGGCCCTGCGGGCGGGTGGGCTGACGACGCCGGAGCGGGCGGTGGGGCGGGGGACCTTCGAGGAGGCGTTGGCGCGGCGGTTCGGCTGAGCCGGGGGCCCGCCGCTCGGCCGAACTGCCACGCAGTTGTCAACCAGGGTTGACATTCCCGAGGGCGTCAACCAGAGATGACGTCATGAGCGAGAGCGGAGAGCTCGCGGCCGCCGCGAGCAGTCGTGACCCCGCCGTGGGGCTCCGGGCGGTCCGCGCCCTGCGTGATCTGGCGGACCGTCTGGAGGCCCTCCAGGTGGACAACGCCCGGTCGCAGGGCTGGTCCTGGCAGGACATCGCGGTCTGCCTCGGGGTGACCAGGCAGGCGGTCCACAAGAAGCACGCACGACGGGGGCCCGGCAAGGGCGAGGACGGAGACTGAGCGATGTTCGAACGGTTCACCCAGGAGGCCCGGAGGGTTGTGGTCATCGCCCAGGAGGAGGCGAGGCAGCTGCGGGACGACCGGGTCGGGACGGAGCACCTCCTGCTGGGGGTCCTGGAGCAGTCGCAGGATCCGGCGGCGTCCGTGCTGATCGGGGCCGGCCTGGACCAGGAGGCCGCGCGGCAGGCGGTGCGGCGCCTGCGGGGGAAGGGGGACCGGCAGGTCCTGGCCACGATCGGGGTCGACCTGGACGCGGTGCGGGAGGCGGTCGAGGCGGCCTTCGGGGAGGGGGCGCTGGACGCCCCGCCGGAGGAGGGGCGCAAGCGCTGAGGCCGGTTCCGCTCCGGTGGCTCGACGGCCGGGCACATCCGGTTCTCGACCCCGGCGAAGAAGGCGCTGGAGCTCTCCCTGCGGGAGTCGCTGCGCCTGGGGTCGAAGGAGATCGGGGTGGGCCACCTGCTGCTCGGGGTGCTCCGCGAGGGGGAGGGGCTCGGGGTGCTGGTGGTCGCCGACCACGGGCTGGACACGGCCGCCGTGCGGCAGGCGGTGGAGGCGGAACTGGCCTGAGCGGCGGTGCCGGGAAGGGGTGGAAGGTGTCGCCGTGCGGTGTACTCGGCGTGAATGAAGGAGATTGACCGTCAACTAGCGGGTTGAGGCCAATGTCTGAATCGATATGATCGGCCGAAAGCGTGAACCGATCAGCCGCCCGGAGGCGTTTCGCGACGCCACCGGGCGGTCTGGTATGCGCCCGACCAGCTGGCGGCGGCCGCAACCGTCGCCGACCCGCCGCCCGCGCCGCCGCCCGCCGACGTTGCCGAGGACCGCCCCGATGAGAGAAGCCACCAGCCCCGACGGTCGGCCGCGCCGCCGCTCCGCGCCGCGCACCATCGCCCTGACCGCGGCCGCCGTGCTGCTGGCGCTGGTCGCCGCGCCGGTCGGCGTCAGCCGGGCCCTGGGCGCGCACCAACCGCTCACCGCGCTCGCGGTGGCCGCCGTGGCGGTGCTCTGGCTGATCGTGGTCGGCCTGGCCGCGAGCGGCGCCGAGCGCGCCCGCCGGCTGACCGACGACCTGGCCGTCCAGCACGGGGAGACCCGGGCCGCGCTGGTCGCCGCCGGAACCGCCCGGCAGGCCGAGACGGCCGCCCAGGACCGGGCCGCCGCCGCGTTCGCCGAACGGGACGCCGCCCGCGCCGAGCACGCCCGGGTCGAGGCGGACCTCACCGCCGCGCACGCCGAACTGGCCCGGCTGGGGGCTCGGCTGGAGGCCGAGCGGGCCGCGGCCGGGGCGGAGCGGGAGCGGGCCGCCGACGAGCGGGCCGAACTGGAGCGGATTCCCGAGGGCGTCCTGCCCGAGGTGGTGGAGAAGCTGCGCGGGGGCTCGTCCGTGGACAGCGCGCTGGCCGCCCACCGCAAGCACCCCCAGTACGCGCTGCTGCGCGCGGTCGGCGAGGAGGTCGGCCGCGGCGAGCGGCTGCGGGCCGCCGCGCTCGCGGTCTGCGCGACCGCCGCCGGCCGGGTCCAGGCGCTGGCCACGAGCATGCACGCCGAACTGCGCGAGATGCAGCACCGGCACGACGAGGAGGTCCTCGGCGACCTGCTGCGGCTGGACCACTCGACCGCCCAGGCGGGCCGGATGGCGGACAGCATCGCGGTACTCACCGGCGCCCGCTCCGGCCGCCGCTGGGCCAAGCCGATCGCGGTGGAGTCGGTACTGCGCGGTGCGCTCGGCCGGATCGGCGCCTACCAGCGGGTCCGGCTGCACAACGCCAGCACCGCCGCGGTGGCCGGCTTCGCGGCCGAAGGCGTGATGCACGCGCTGGCCGAACTGCTGGACAACGCCACCAACTTCTCCGCTCCGCCGGCCGAGGTGCACGTCTACGTCGAGGAGGTGCCGGCCGGTCTGGCGGTGACCGTCGAGGACAGCGGGCTGGGCCTGAGCGACAGTTGGCTGCGCCGGGCCGAACGGGCCGTCTCCGCCGAGCCGCTGGACCTCGCCACGCTGTCCGCCGGTACCCGGCTGGGCCTCGCGGTGGTCGGCGTGCTGGCGCGCAAGCACGGGCTGCAGATCTCCTTCCGGCCGTCGGCCCGCGGCGGTACCGGGGTGGTGATGCTGATCCCGCAGCAGGTGGTCACCCACCTGGTTCCGACGCCCGCCCCGGCGGCCGCGCCCGTGACGCCGTCCGCGCCGGCCGTGGAGTCCGTGCGCCCGGCGCTCACCCCCGCCCGCCCGGCGCCCGCCTCGCTGCCGCTCGCCTCGACCCCGACCGCCTCGAACCCGACTGCCTCGACCCCGCCCGCCGTGGCCGTCCCGGTACCTGTCGTCCCGGCACCTGCTGCCCCGGCCCACGCCGTCGCAGCACACGCCGTCCCGGCGGCTGCCGCCCCCGCCCAGACCCCGTCCGGGCCGACCCGGATGACCGACAGCGGCCTGCCGCAGCGCCGCCGCGGCCAGACGATGGCCACCACCACCCCGGCGACGGCCCCGGCCGCGAAGCCCGTACGGACCGACGCGGTGCGCGCCGCCGCCCGGTTCGGGGCCTTCCGCCGGGCCGCCCAGCCGGCGCTGCCCGCCCCCGGGGCGGCGCCGACCGCGGACACCGACACCGAGACCACGCCCGACGCTTCCCCCGTCACCGAGAAGGACTCCTGATGAGCAGCGCCACCGACCGCGACCTCGACTGGCTGTTGGAAAACCTGCTGGCGGCCACCCCCGGCAGCCGGCACGCCCTGGTGCTGTCCGCCGACGGCCTCAAGCTCTGCCACACCGCCGGGCTGAGCGCCGACCAGGCCGACCAGCTGTCGGCGATCGCCTCCGGACTGCAGAGCCTGGCGCACGGCGCCTCGATCGAGTTCGGGGACGGCAGCGGCGGCGTGCGGCAGTCGATGACCGAGTTCCACGGCGGCATCCTGTGCATCGTGGCGGCCGGTGAGGGCGCGCACCTCGCGGTGGTCACGGACGACGAGGCGGACGTGGGCGTGGTCGGCCACAACATGCACGGCCTGATCGAGCAGATCGGCGTCCACCTCAGCGCGCCCGCCCGGGAGGCGGACGCGGAACCCGGCGCGGACGCCGCGGGCGAGAGCGCCGGGATATGAACGCCGGGCCCCTGCTGCCGGGTCGGGACGACGACCCGGACCGCCTCTACACCATCACCGGGGGCCGCAGCCGCGCCCCTTCGGTCGCCTTCGACCTGGTCACCCTGATCGTCGCGGAGCGGCAGCCGGCGCCGGGGATGCAGTCGGAGCACGTCCGGATCCTGCGGATGTGCGAGGCCCCGACCGCCGTGGTGGAGGTGGCGGCGGAGCTGCAGCTGCCGGTCTCGGTGGTGAAGATCCTGCTCGGCGACCTGCTGGAGGCCGGGGCGGTCACCGCCCGGCACCCCAGGTTCGCGCCGAACAAGGCCCGGCTGCCCGATCTCGACACGTTGAAGCAGGTGCTGCATGGCCTCCAACGGCTCTGACCTCCAGGATGTCCAGGACCTCCAGGACCTCCAGGACGTCCAGGATGTCCAGGACGTCCCGGACGTCCAGGACCTCCGGCCCGTGGGGCGCACCCCGCTGCGGGCGACCGCCGACAACGCGTTGAAGATCGTCGTGGTCGGCGGGTTCGGGGTGGGCAAGACCACGTTGGTCGGCTCGGTCAGCGAGATCCGCCCGCTGAACACCGAGGAGGTGATGACCCGGGCGGGGGAGGGCATCGACCCGGCGGGCAGCTGGGGCAAGCGCTCCACCACCGTCGCCTTCGACTTCGGCCGGATCACCCTGTCGGAGCGCCAGGTGCTGTACCTGTTCGGCGCGCCCGGGCAGGAGCGCTTCTGGTTCCTCTGGGACCGGCTGTTCAGCGGTGCGCTGGGGGCGGTCGTGCTGGTGGACACCCGGCGGCTGGAGGACTCCTGGTACGCGATCGACCGGCTGGAGCACCACGGCACGCCGTTCGTCGTGGCCCGCAACAACTTCGGCGAGCCTGGCCACACCCTGGAGCAGGTCCGGGAGGCGCTGGACCTGCCGCCGGAGGTCCCGCTGGTGGACTGCGACGCCCGTGACCGGGAGTCCGGCAAGCAGGTGCTGATCGAGCTGGTCCACCACCTGGCCGCCCTCGCCGGGGCGGACGCGGCCGCGCTGGCCGGACCCGGAGCACCCGACGCGATCTACGAGGAGAGCACCCCGTGACCGAGCCCGCCGTCACCCCGCCCCCGGGCTGCCCGGCGCACGCCGGCGCCACGCCGCTGTACGGGCCGCGCTTCCAGACCGACCCGGCCCAGCTCTACCGCGAGCTGCGCGCCGCGCACGGCCCGGTCGCCCCGGTCGAGCTGGCCGGCGGCGTGCCCGCGTGGCTGGTCATCGGCTACCGGGAGCTCCAGCAGGTCACCGGCCAGCCGCAGTTGTTCGGCCGGGACTCCAGCCGCTGGCACGCGTGGCGGACGCTGCCCGCGGACTGGCCGTTGAAGCCGATGATGGCCCCGGTGCCGTCGATCCTGTACGCGGAGGGCGAGGAGCACGTCCGGCGCTCCCGGGCGGTCACCGACGCGCTGGCCGGGATCGACCCGTACGAGCTGCGCAAGCACGCCGAGGAGATCGCCGACGGGCTGATCGACGAGTTCGCCGGGCGCGGCGAGGCCGACCTGGTCGCCGAGTACGCGCACCGGATGCCGCTGCTGGTGCTGTGCCGGGTCCTCGGTCTGGACGAGGAGCAGGCGCCGCAGCTGATCGCGGCGCTGCTGGCCATGCTGGACGGCGGTGCGGACGCCCCGGCCGGCGCCCAGCGGCTGCTGGAGCTGATGCTCGCGCTGGTGGAGGAGAAGTCCGAGCACCCGGGGGCCGACGTGGCCTCGCGGATGCTGGAGCACCCGGCGGGGCTGACCCACGACGAGGTGATGCGCGACCTGCGGGTGCTGCTGATCGCCGGTCACCAGCCCAGTTCGTACTGGATCTCCAACACCTTGCGGCTGATGCTCACCGACGAGCGTTTCGCGGCCTCGCTGGCCGGCGGCCGGCGCAGCATCAGCCAGGCCCTCAACGAGGCGCTCTGGGAGGACACCCCGACCCAGATCTTCGCCGGCCGCTGGGCGGTGCGGGACACCCAGCTCGGCGGCCAGCGGATCGCCGAGGGCGACATGCTGCTGCTGGGTTTCGCCGGGGCCAACGCGGATCCGTCGGTGCGCCGGCCCGACGGCCGTCCGGCCGAGGGGAACCGGGCGCACATGAGCTACTCGTACGGCGAGCACGGCTGCCCGTTCCCGGCCCAGGAGGCGGCCGAGGTGATCGCCACCACCGCGATCGAGGTGCTGCTGGACCGGCTGCCGGACCTGCGGCTGGCGGTGGCCGAGCACGCCCTGGTGTGGCGGCCCTCGGCCTGGGTGCGCGGACTGGTCGCGCTGCCGGTCTCGTTCAGCCCGGGGTACTAGGTTCCGTCCGATGTGCCGAGGGCCTGTCTTCCGACTCCCGCCCGCGGGGCGTTCGAGGACGGGCCCCGGCGAGGCCTTGCGGATCTTGGTCGGGCGGGTCAGGATCCACAGGACGTGCACAACCGTTCGAAGAACCTTTACGTCAAGGAGAGTTGCCGCCGATGACCGCTGCCCCGGCCCCGGCCCCGATCGCCCTCGACCCGTTGGCCCGCGACAACGCCGCCGAGGGTGCCCTGCTGCGGGCCGCCGGTCCGGCGGTGCCGGTCGTGCTGCCCGGCGGGGTCGCCGCCTGGGCGGTGACCCGGCACGCGGCCGCGCGCGACCTGCTGACCGACGCCCGGCTGGTCAAGGACGCCCGGCACTGGGCGGCCTACCAGCGCGGTGAGGTGCCGAAGACCTGGCCGCTGATCGGCCTGGCGGTGCCGGGCCCGAGCATGGTGACCACGGACGGTGCCGAGCACCGCCGACTGCGGGCGCTGGTCGCCCAGGCCTTCACCCCGCGCCGGGTCGAGCTGATGCGCCCGCGGGTGGAGGAGATCACCCACGCGCTGCTGGACGCCCTGGCGGCCGGGGAGCCGCTGGTCGACCTCAAGTCGGCCTTCGCCTTCCCGCTGCCGATGACGGTGATCTGCTCGCTGCTGGGCGTCCCGGAGTCGGACCACGGCCTGCTGCGCGACCTGTACGAGCGGTTCTTCGGGGTCAAGCCCGACCCGGAGGGCATCCAGGCGACCGTCGCCGGGCTGAACGCCTTCGTCAACGGCCTGGTGGCGCAGCGCCGTTCGGCGCCGGGCGAGGACCTGGCGAGCGTGCTGCTGGCGGCGGACACCGAGGGCGGGGCGCTCACCGACGCGGAGGCGGCGGCCACCCTGCGGGTGATCATCGCGGCCGGCCACGAGACCACCGTCAACCTGATCGGCAACGCGGTGCGGGCGCTGCTGGCGCACCCGGACCAGCTGGCGCTGGTGCGCGCGGGCGAGGTCTCCTGGGACGCGGTGGTCGAGGAGTCGCTCCGCTGGACCCCGCCGACCAGCAACTTCCTGTTCCGCTTCGCCGCCGAGCCGATCGAGGTCGGCGAGCTGGTGATCCCGGCGGGCGACCCGGTGCTGGTCTCGTACAACGCGATCGGCCGGGACCCGTTGCAGCACGGGGTGACGGCGGAGCTGTTCGACATCACCCGGGACCCGACCCGGCACCTGTCCTTCGGCCACGGTCCGCACGTCTGCCCCGGCTCGCCGCTGGCCCGGCTGGAGGCGGCGGTCGCGCTGCCGGCGCTGTTCGAGCGCTTCCCCGGGCTGGCTCCGGCGGTGCCGGACGGCGAGCTGCGGCCGAGCCCGTCGCTGGTGGTGAACAGCCTGCGGGAGCTGCCCGTCCGGCTCTGGTGACCGGCCCGACCGGCCCGACCAGCCCGACCGGCCTGGCCGAAGCGTGTTGACAGTACGTCAGATGAGCGGCCCCGTCCGGATTCCGGGCGGGGCCGCGGGCGTTCGCCGGTTTCGGACGTGATGATCGGGGCACCGGTGTGGGGAAGGTCGACCATGGACCTTGGCGGCGGCGGAAGGCTGCGTTAACGTCGTCGAATCGGTTCGGCCGCCCGCTCGCCCAGCGATCCCTGCACGCCCATCTCCGGTACAGCGCAATGTCGTTCAGCCCACCCGAGGCAGCATGCCCTGGCGAGGAGGACCGCATTGACCTTCAACCCGACCGCGCCGTCCGCGAGTTCGCGCCGTCGACCGCTGGCCGTATCCGCTCTGCTGGCGGCGCTGGCCCTGACCGCGGCCTGCTCGAACAGCTCCGGCGGTTCGGGCGGCGGCGACGGGGCGGCCCGGACGCTGACCGGTGACTGCGCCAAGTACCAGCCGTACGCAGGGCATTCGGGCACCACGGTGACGATGTTCGCCTCGATCCTCAGCCCGGAGTCGGACAACCTGGAGAAGTCCTGGGCCGAGTTCAGCTCGTGCACCGGGATCAAGATCAGCTACGAGGGGTCCAACGACTTCGAGTCCCAGCTGCCGGTCCGGGTGGCCGGCGGCAACGCCCCGGACTTCGCGATCATCCCCCAGCCGGGCCTGCTGGCGCAGATGGTGAAGAGCGGCAAGGTGGTCAAGCCGCCCGCTGAGACCGTCGCCAACCAGGGCAAGTGGAGCCCGGTCTGGAAGACCTACGGCTCGGTCGACGGCACCTTCTACGCGGCGCCGATGAGCGCCAACATGAAGTCCCTGGTCTGGTACTCGCCGAAGACCTTCAAGGCGGCCGGCTACGAGGTGCCGAAGACCTGGGCGGACCTCATGGCGCTCAGCGACCGGATCGCCAAGGCGGGCGGTCCCAAGCCCTGGTGCGGGGGCATCGCCTCCGGCACGGCCACCGGCTGGCCGGCCACCGACTGGCTGGAGGAGGTGGTGCTGGGCACGTACGGCGGTGAGGTGTACGACCAGTGGGTCGGCCACCAGGTGAAGTTCTCCGACGAGAAGATCGCCACGGCGATGCGGACGGTCGCCGACTGGATGCAGAACCCGGCCTGGGTCAACGGCGGCTACGGCGGCGTCAAGTCGATCGCCACCACCACGTTCCAGGACGCGGGCGCGCCGATCCTCACCGGCAAGTGCGCGATGCTCCAGCAGGCCTCCTTCTACGAGGCGCAGTGGCCCAAGGGCACCAAGGTCGCCCCGGACGGCGACGTCTTCGCCTTCCACCTGCCCGCCGTCAACCCGTCGATCGCCAACCCGGTCGAGGGCGGCGGCGAGTTCCTGGCCGCCTTCTCCAGCAAGCCCGAGGCGCAGGCGGTGCAGAACTACCTGTCCAGTGCGGACTGGGCGAGCAGCCGGGTGAGGACCGCGACCGGCTGGGTCTCGGCCAACCAGGGCGTGGACAAGAGCCTCTACACCGACCCGATCGACAAGCTCTCCGCGGAGGCGCTGACCGACCCGAGCGCCACCTTCCGCTTCGACGCCTCCGACATGATGCCGGCGGCCATCGGCTCCGGGCAGGAGTGGACGTCGCTGACCGCCTGGTTCGCCGAGGGGCAGTCGATCCAGAAGGTCGCCGCCGACATCGACGCCGCCTGGCCGAAGTAGCCGCCCGAGCGGCCGCCGACCGAGCAGCTGACGGAACAGCTGACTGAGCAGCTGGCAGGGCAGCCGACCGAGCGGCCGCCGGAGCAGCCCGCCCGGCCGGCGTCCGGGACCACCCGCCGAGGGCGGTGCGGGGCCACCCACCCGCACCGCCCGCCCCTCCTCTCTCACCTGCTCCCCTGACCTGCTCCCCGACCCTGCTTCCCGACCCTGCTTCCCGACCCGCTTCCCCTTCCCGCTGGACGAACCGAAGGGACGTGCAGCCATGCCCGTAACCGGCTCCCCGCCGGCCGCCGACTCCCTGGCCGTCGGCGCCTGGGGCGACGCGGCGATCAAGTTCGGCAACAGCTTCGGCGCGATCGCGGGCTTCCTCGGCGTCCTGCTGGTGGTCTTCCTGGTCGCCGGGCGCGCCCGGGGCCGGCTGGCCCGCCCGCTGGCCGTCCTGGTCCTCCTCGGCCCGGCGGTGCTGCTGCTGGCGGTCGGCCTGGTGGTGCCGCTGATCCGCACGGTCTACCTGAGCCTGCACGGCCCGGACGGCAGCACCTTCGTCGGCGCTGAGAACTTCGGCTGGGCGTTCACCACCGAATCGGTGCGGAAGGTGCTGCTCAACACCCTGTTGTGGCTGGTGGTCGCGCCGCTGGTGGCGACCGGTCTGGGCCTGGTGCTGGCCCTGCTGGTGGACCGGATGCGCGGCCAGTCGGTCTACAAGTCGCTGATCTTCATGCCGATGGCGATCTCACTGGTGGGCGCCTCGATCATCTTCAAGTTCGTCTACGAGGCGCGCGGCAAGGACCAGCCGCAGATCGGCCTGCTCAGCCAGCTCGCCCACGCGGTGGGCTGGTCGGACCCGCCGAACTGGCTGCTCAGCCAGCCGCTGAACACCTTCCTGCTGATGGCGGTGATGGTCTGGGTGCAGACCGGCTTCGCGATGGTGGTGCTCTCGGCGGCGATCAAGGCGATCCCGGACGAGGTGGTGGAGGCGGCCCGGCTCGACGGTGCGACCGGGGTGAGGCTGTTCTGGCACGTCACCGTGCCGATGATCCGCACCACGGTGATGGTCGTCCTGACCACGGTCATGATCATCACTTTGAAGGCCTTCGACATCGTCCGCACCATGACCGGCGGCAACTTCGGCACCCAGGTGCTGGCCAACGAGATGTACACGCAGTCCTTCGCGCAGTTCGACGACGGGCGGGGCGGCGCCCTCGCGGTCCTGCTGTTCCTCGCGGTGCTGCCGCTGGTGGCCTACAACATCGTCCAGCTGCGGAGGGAGCGTGAGGTGCGGTGAGCATTCCTGAGGCGAAAGCCGTCAGCCGCCGTCCGGTCGGGGGGAGCCCCGTGCGGAAGGCTTTCAGCAGCCCCCTGGCCTCGCTGTTCGTGATCGCCGTGACGGTGCTCTGGACGGTCCCGACCCTCGGCCTGCTGGTGACCTCGCTGCGCCCCAAGCAGGACGTGACGAAGGACGGCTGGTGGAACGCCCTGCTCCACCCGGACTTCGGCCTCGGCAACTACCACACGGTGCTGTTCGAGGGCGGCTCCGGCGGCTCCACCGGCCTGCTGCCCTTCCTGGTGAACTCGCTGGCGATCAGCATCCCGGCCACCCTCTTCCCGCTGGTGCTCGCGGCGATGGCGGCGTACGCGCTGGCGTGGGTGCGGTTCCGGGGGAGCGACGCGGTGTTCTTCACGGTGTTCGCGCTCCAGGTGGTGCCGCTCCAGATGGCGCTGATCCCGCTGCTGCGGCTGTTCTCCGGCGGTGCGCACCTGGGGGCGCTGACGCTGATCCCGGCGGTGGACCTCAAGGGCAGCTACGCGCCGGTCTGGCTGGCGCACACCATGTTCGCGATGCCGCTGGCGGTGTTCCTGCTGCACAACTTCATCGCCCAGCTGCCGCGCGACCTGATGGAGGCGGCGGTGGTGGACGGCGCCTCGCACTTCAAGATCTTCCGTTCGATCGTGCTGCCACTGTGCGCCCCGGCGCTGGCCTCGTTCGCGATCTTCCAGTTCCTCTGGGTCTGGAACGACCTGCTGGTCGCGCTCACCTTCGCCGGCGGCACACCGGAGGTGGCGCCGATGACGGTCCGGCTGGCACAGCTGTCCGGGTCGCTGGGCGGGCGTTGGGAGCTGCTCACGGCGGGGGCGTTCCTGTCGATCATCGTGCCGCTGATCGTCTTCTTCGCTCTCCAGCGGTACTTCGTCCGCGGACTGCTGGCGGGTTCGGTCAAGGGGTAGGGCGGACGGCCCGGCTCGGGTCCGGCTCGGATCCGGCTCGGATCCGGCTCGGGTCCGGCTCGGGTCCGGCTCGGGTCCGGCTGTGGCGGGCGCCGGGGTGGCGGCCCTCCGGGCTCTTCTGAACGCGTTCAGAACCAACTTTTGAACTTGTTCAGAATCGTCTACAGTCGGCTGCGGGAGGCGTCGAGTACGCCCGCCCCGCGGACCGCCCGGAGGACGGCTTCCGCATGCCCGCCGACCACCGAGGGGGACTCATGCCAGGCCCGTCCACGCCTGCCCCGACCGATCCGCAGCCCGGAGCCGAGCACGGCCCGTCGGCCGGCCACAGCCTGTCGGCCGGCCACAGCCCGTCGGTCGAGCACAGCCTGTCGGCCGAGTACGGCCCGTCGGCCGAGCCGGACGCGCAAGCCGCCCCGGACTCGCCGTTCGACATGTACCGGCCCGGCGCCCCGCACCGCGCGCCGGACGCCCCCGTGCCCCCGCAGCCCGGTCGGCTGCGCGCCACCGACCCCGAGCGGCACGCGGCCGCCACCCCCCGGGTCCTCCTGCTCGCCGTGCTCGCCGGACTGCTGACGGCCTGGCTGCTGTACGACGGGATCGGCGCCAACCTGCTGATCTGCGGCGCCGCCACGGCCGGCGCCGCCGGCCTGGTCGCCCGAACCGCCGGCCGCCGGATCCGGCCCTGGACGCTCGCCTGGAGCCTGCTGGCCCTCGCCCTGCTCGCCGTCCCGGCCCGCTGGGACGCGGGCTGGCCCGCCCTGCTCGCCTCCGGCTGTGCGCTGGGACTGGCCTCGCTCGCCCTGCACGGCGGGCGCCGCTGGCCGGGGGTGCTGCTCGCCCTGCCCGCCCTGGTCTGGCAGCTGATCCCAGGGCTGAGCTGGATCTGGGACAGCCTGGAGGGCCGCCCGCTGCCGGGAGCCGGACGGCTCGTCCCGGTGCTCAAGGCGCTCGCCGTCGCCGCCGTCCTGCTGACCGTCTTCGGCCTGCTGTTCGCCGGCGCCGACGCCGCCATGGCGGACCTGCTGGCCGGCCTGGTCCCCAGTTTCGACGTCCACCAGCTGCCGGGGCGCGGCACCCTGTTCGGGCTCGGCACGCTCACCGCCCTCGGCTTCGCGCACATCGCCGCCGGGCCGCGCCGCTGGGACCGGCTGGAGGTCCGCCCGGGCCGCGAACGGCGACGGCTGGAGTGGGCGCTGCCGCTGGTCGCGCTCGACCTGCTGTTCGGCGCCTTCGCGGTGATCCAGGCGGTCATGGTGCTCGGCGGCGCGGACGCCGTGCTGGCCAACACCGGGATGAGCCGCTCCGCGTATGCCCGGCAGGGCTTCTGGCAGCTGAGCGTGATCACCGTGCTGACCCTGGTCGTGGTGGCCGTCGCCAAGCGCTGGGCGCCGCGCACCACCCCGAATGACCGCCGGCTGGCCCGGATCCTGCTCGGACTGCTCTGCCTGCTCGCGCTGGCCGTGGTCGCCTCGGCGCTCGGCCGGATGTGGTTCTACGTGGACGCCTCCGGGCTGACCACACTGCGGCTGTGGGTGCTGGTGGTCGAGATCTGGCTGGGCGCCGTGTTCCTGCTGCTGCTGGCCGCCGGGCTCACCCGCCGGGGCGGGGGCTGGCTGCCGCGCGCCGTCGTCCTCAGCGGGATGCTCACCGTCGCCGTCTACGGGCTGATGGGGCCGGACGCGATCGTCGCGGAGCAGAACGTGGCCCGGTACGAGCGGTCGCAGCAGATCGACCTGCGCAACGTCCGCGACCTCTCGGCCGACGCGGTGCCCGCCCTGGACCGGCTGCCCGAGCCGCAGCGGTCCTGCGCGCTGCAACTGATCCGACGCGACCTCGACCGGGACACCCGGCCCTGGTACGCGGCCGGCGGCTCGGTCACCGGGGCGCGGCAGGTGCTGGCCGAACGGCCGTTGGTGGAGGGGCCGCGGTCGGGGCGGGGGCCCTGCGAGTGGGCCGGGCTGGCGTCCGAGCGGGGCTGGTAGCGGCCGCCGGGCCCGGGCCGGGGGCGGCTGGGAACGCCGCGGGGCCGGCCGGGAGCGTGCTGCTCCCGGCCGGCCCTCGGCGGTTCCGTGCCCTGCGGCGGTTCCGGTGCCCCTCGGCGGTTCCGATGCCCCTCGGCGGTTCCGGTGCCCCGCGGGGGCCCGGTGCCCTGCGGGGGTTCCGGTGCCTCGCCGGGGCCCGGTGCGGATCAGTGCATCGCGATGCCGGCGCTGTCGCCGCTCGGCAGGTCGCTCGCCTTCGCCTTGACGACGAAGACCGCGATCAGCAGCGCGATCCCGGCGAGCACCGCGCCGACGATGAAGCCGTGTGAGATTCCCTGGGCGAGCACCGAGTTGGCGGCGTCGGAGCCCGGGAGGAACTCGTGGTGCTGTTCGAAGTAGCTGTGCTCCGCCGGACTGCCGTTCTGCAGGAACGCCGGCATCTGGAGCTTGCCCTCGGCGGTCGCGTAGTGCGCGAAGACCGTGGTCAGGATCGAGAGGCCGAGCGAACCGCCGATCTGCTGCATCGAGTTGAGCAGACCGGAGGCGGCGCCGGTCTCCTCGCCCGGGACGCCCGCGACCGAGAGCAGCATCACCGGGACGAAGATCAGGCCCATGCCGAAGCCGAAGATCACCGTGGGGCCGAGGACACCGTCGAGGTAGCCGCTGTCCTTGCCCATCTGGGTCAGCCAGGTGAGGCCGACGGTGACCAGCAGCGCACCGCCCGCCATGAACGGCTTCGGGCCGTACTTGGCCTGGAAGGTCGAGGCGAGCTGCGCGGCGATGATGATCGCCACGCTGATCGGCAGGAACGAGACACCGGCCTTGAGCGGGCTGTACCCGAGCGGTCCCTGCACGAACAGGACGACGTAGAAGAAGATGCCGAACATGGCCGCGGCCAGGCAGAGCATCATCACCAGGCCGCCGGTGCGGTTGCGGTCGGCGAACAGGTGCAGCGGGGTGATCGGCTGGTCGGTGCGCCGCTCGATCACGACGAAGGCGGCCAGCAGGACCGCACCGGCGGCGAAGGAGCCGAGCGTCAGGGGGTCCGACCAGCCGTCCGAGGCGGCCCGGATGAAGCCGTAGACGAGGCCGACCAGGCCGAGGGTCGAGGTGAAGGCGCCGGGCAGGTCGAAGCGGCCCGGGTGGCGCTCGGACTCGGCGATGTAGCGCGGCGCGGCGATCGCGATCAGCGCGGCGATCGGCACGTTGACGAAGAACACCCAGCGCCAGTCCAGGTACTCGGTCAGCAGGCCGCCGGCCAGCAGGCCGATCGCCGCTCCCGAGCCGGCCACCGCGGAGAAGACGCCGAACGCCTTGTTGCGTTCCGGCCCCTCCTCGAAGTTGGTGGCGATCAGGGCGAAGGCGGTGGGCGAGCAGATCGCGCCACCGATGCCCTGGAGCGCGCGGGCGGCCAGCAGCAGCGTGCTGTCCTGGGCGAAGCCGCCCAGCAGCGAGGCCAGGCCGAACAGCAGCGTGCCGAAGATGAACACCCGGCGGCGGCCGAGGATGTCGCCCGCCCGGCCACCGAGCAGCAGCAGGCCGCCGAAGGTCAGCGTGTAGGCGTTGATGACCCAGGACAGGTCGGTGGTCGAGAAGTTCAGCGCGTCCTTGATGTGCGGCAGCGCGATGTTCACGATGGTCGCGTCGAGCACCACCATGAGCTGGGTGGCCGCGATGACGGCCAGGGTGATGTTCTTCCCCCGGCCCTGGCCGGTCTTCGGTGGTGGGTTCTTGCTGAGCGTGTCGGAGATAGCCACGAATGTGCCCCCTGCTGGCTACGCGCGCGGTGCGGTGGGTGCGATGGGTGTGGTGGGTGTGGTGGTGCGCTCGGTGCGCGGGAACTGCGGTGCGTCAGTGGTGTGTCGGTGGTGCGTCAGCGGTGCATCGGCGGTGCATCGGTGGTCCTTCGCGTGTTCGGGGGCGCAGCGGATCCGCCGCCCCGAACGCGCAGCTGCGCGTCGGCGCAGACTGGGAAGGAACGATGCCGTTCACTAATCTGGACGATAGCCTGGGCTCGATAGTGAACGCAAGCGTTCCTTAAGGATGGTGGCAATGGATCGGTTGATACGGCGACCGGCGGCGGACCGGGCGCCCGGGGGGCCCGCCGTGCCGCTGCCGTCCGGCGGACTCCCGGCAACGCCCGGGGTGTCGGGAGGGTCGGCGGTGTCGGCGATATCGGCGGTATCGGCGGTGTCGGGTGTGCCGGGGGAGGGGGCCGAGCACTGCTGCCCGGTGCAGGCCGTCCGGGAGGCGCTGGCCCGGCCGGTGCGGCGGCGGGGGAAGGAGTTGGAGAACGCGATCTTCGAGGCCGCGCTCGACCAGCTCACCTCCGGCGGATTCGCGCGGCTGACGATGGAAGGCGTCGCCGGTGCGGCGCGGACTGGGAAGGCCGCGCTCTACCGGCGCTGGGCGTCCAAGGACGAACTCGTCATCGACGCCCTGGACGCCACTCTGCCACGCCCCTACGGCATCCCCGACCTCGGGTCCGCCCGGGCCGAGTTGCTGCAGCTCATCGAGCTGTTCACGGACGCGATCTGCTCCCGGGCGGGCGCCGCCCTGCACGCGCTGATGGCCGAGCTCTCCCAGCAACAGGCCGAGGTGTTCAAGGACTTCATCGTGCAGCGGGTGATCGGGCCGACCAAGGACAGCATCCTGGACATCCTGCGCCGCGGCGTCGAGCGCGGCGACGTGCGCCCCGACGCGGTCACCCCACTGGTCGCCGACGTCGTCCCCGCGATGCTGATGTTCCAGGTGAAGGTCGCCGAACGCGACCTGGCCCCCGACTTCGCGGTCCGGCTGGTGGACGACGTGCTGGTCCCGATGGTCCGGCGGACGTAGCCGGTCCGGGGCCCGTGCGGGCGGGCTTAGGCTGGAGAGCGCCCCACCGCAGGGGGGCCGCACTGCCGAACGGAGTCCGTGATGCCCATCGTCCCGCCGACGCACTCCGTCGAACGCTCGCTCCGCCGGGCCGGCGCCAAGGTCGTGGTCGGGCTGGACGAGGTGGGGCGCGGCGCCTGGGCCGGACCGGTCACCGTCGGGGCCGCCGTCACCGGCCTGCGGAAGCCGCCGGAGGGGCTCACCGACTCCAAGCTGCTCACCGAGCTGCGCCGCGAGGCCCTCGCGCCGGTGCTCGCCGACTGGGTCACCGCGTACGCGTTCGGTCACGCCTCGCCGCAGGAGTGCGACGAACTCGGCATGACGGCGGCGCTGCGGCTGGCCGCCGTCCGCGCGCTGGAGGCGCTGCCGGTCGAACCCGACGCGGTGATCCTGGACGGCAAGCACGACTACCTCGGCGGCCCCTGGCGGGTGCGCACGGTGATCAAGGGCGACCAGTCCTGCATCTGCGTCTCCGCCGCCTCGGTGCTCGCCAAGGTCCACCGTGACGGGCTGATGGCCGAACTCGGCGAGACCTGCCCGGAGTACGGCTTCGCGGACAACGCCGGCTATCCGTCCCCGGTGCACCGTTCCGCACTGGAGGAGTTCGGCCCCACCGACCACCACCGGCTCTCCTGGGCGTACTTGGACGCACTGCCCAAGTGGCGCCATCTGAAGCGCGGTCGGGACGCCTTCGGTGCCGGTCAGGGATCCGCCGACGAACAGTTGACGCTCGGTTTCTGACGGTCCGTCTGGGATTGCCCGGGGTGGGGGTGACGGAAGTCCCGTGCCCAATGGGTGGGGCGCCCGTGCGCGTTCGACCGGCATTTGATAGATATCCGGGTATGCCTGTCTTCCCCGAGGAGCCGGAGATTCACGAGAGCCTCCCGGGCCCCGGCGTTCCCTTCCCCCGCGAGTCGGACGCACAAGCCCTCCACGCGCCTGCCAACGGCGGCGCACCCGCCACCGCACCCACCACCGCCGCGCCGCTCCCGGTGCCCGGCCCGCGACCGGCGCCCCGTCCGGCACCGCCGCGTGCCGACCGCCCGGGACCGTCGCGCCTGATCCCCAAGCCCGGTCCGGCACCGCGCCGCCCGGCCCCTGCCCCGGCCCCGGTCGCGTCGTCGGCCACGTTGCCGGCCCAGGCCACGTCGTCGGCCCCGACCACGTCGCAGGTCGAGGTCCAGCGCATCGCCGCCACCCCGGCGCAGGCGCTGGAACGCGCCGACGACGCGGTCGACCTGCTCCTGGACTCGGGCCGCAACCCGGGCGAGATCCTGGTGCTGACCGTCGGCGACGCCCACCCCTGGCAGCAGCACGAGCTGTCCTTCGGCGAGGAGCGCTACTGGGCGCAACTCGCCGAGGGCGGCGACGTGTTCTACGCGGACGCGGCGCCGGCCAGGCCGGTCCGCCGCGACGTGGTCGTCCTGGTGGTCAACGGCGGTCCGCCCGCCCGGGCCGCCGAGGCGTACGCCGACGCGCTCGGCCGAGCCAACGCCCTGCTGCTCGTGTGTGGGGAGGCCGGCCCGGCCGCCACGGCGGCGTCCGCAACCGCACCCGCGCGTCCGGTCAAGGCCTGACCGGAACTCCGACCGTCGTCCTCGCTCCGGGTCCGGTGCCTACGGTGCCGGGCCCGGGCCCGTCCGCACGGCCGGCGGCCCGTGGCCGAGGCCCGGACCGAGTGCTGAGGGTCAGGCGCCGAGGACCGAGCGGTGAGGGCTGCGCGGTGAGGGTCCAGCGGTGAGGGCCGAGCGCTGAGGACCGATCAGCGCGTCCCGGTGCGACGGCCCGGTTCCACGGCCGTGACCCGCGCCGGGATCCAGGGCGGCTCGGCCTGCGCGGAGCGCTGTGGGGCGTCGACCCGTTTGGCCTGCTCGGCGGCCTGCTGCCGGGCCCGCTGGCTGCGCGGGGCGTCGTCGAGCACCGACCGCGGCGGCAGCTCCGTCACGATGTGCAGCGGTCCGTCCGCCCACGAACCCGCGTGCGGGTTGCGTCCGCCCCGCCCGTCGCCGAGGATCTGCCAGCCCGTCGCGGTGAGCCCGATGTACGAGCCGCAGCGCAGCCCGTGCAGCCCGGCCGCGTCCCGCAGTGCCCACATCCAGGCGCCGTCCTGTTCCGTCCAGCCGGGCGCACCGTCGCGGCAGCGCAGCAGCACGGCCGTCCGGGTCGGCTCGGGCTGGCGCAGGTCGTGCGGGGTGACCCGGCGCAGGTGCGTCAGCAGGGCGTTCCGGTGCTGCCAGCCGTCGGTGTCGTGCGGCCAGGGCGTGAACGAGGCCGAGGCGGCCAGGTGGTGGAGCGCGTCCAGGACCGCCACCACGACCGTGCCCGGCTGGGGCAGGTGACGCTGGTGCAGTTCCAGGACGAACTCGCGCGGATCGCGCAGCAACGGGATCCCCGAGGCGGTCCAGGTCTCCAGGTCCAGCAGCCGTCTGGGCGCCGAACCTCCGGAGAGGGGATGCTGACCTCGGCCGATACCGTTGATCACGATCCTCCTTCCTGGCCCGTGGGCAGGCGGGTGCCTGGGTACGCCGAAGGGCGGGCCCAGCGGACCGGATTTCGGGTACCTCCCAATTCTCAGGGCAACGGGGCCGGAGCGGCAACGATGAAATGATGAACGCCACCCGATAGCCCATGTTCTGCCGGATATGTTCCACGTCGGCCCGAGTGGGGTTCGGGTGACGCCCGACCTTGATCCACACCACGCGAAGGGCATGTCGAACCGTTGTCGGCACGCTGGGCCCTCCTTATCCCGGGTCGGATCTCCGGTGTGATCGAAATCGCCCTGGCAACTCCTTTCCGTTAGACCATTCGAGTGATGACGGCCTCGGGAGCGGCGGCCGCCCGCCGCCCGCTCACCCCTGCACCCCCAGGACCAGCGGCAGCACCGCGCCGGCCCCCGCGCGGCGCAGCAGCCGGGCGGCCACGGTGACCGTCCACCCCGAGTCCACGAGGTCGTCCACCAGCAGCACCGGTCCGCCGGCGGCCGCCACCGCCTGCTCCAGCTCCGGCGGCAGCACCAGCGATCCGGCCAGTGAGTGCAGCCGCTGGGCGCTGTTGCTGCGGGCCCCGTGCGGCGGCAGCCCGCCGGCGTACTCGATCCGGCCGAGCAGCGGCAGCCGTCCGACCTCGGCGATCCGCGCGCCGAGGCTGCCGACCAGCTGCGGGCGGGTCGAGGAGGCCATGGTCACCACACCGACCGGCCGCTCCAGCCGGGTGCCCTCCGCCGTCGCGGGCCCGGCCCAGCCGCCGGGGCCGCGGGCCCAGTCGGCGAGCACCGCCACCAGGGCGTCCACCGCCTCGCCGGGCACCGGCACGTCCGGCGCCTGGTCGGCGAGCAGGGTGCGCAGCCGGGTGCCCCATCCGATGTCGGACAGCCGGCCGAGCGCCCGGCCGGTCTCCGCCTGTTCGCCCGCCGGGATCCGGCCCTTCAACGGCACCCCGAGCGAGTCCATCCCGGTCGGCCAGAGCCGGCGCGGTTCGAAGCTCACGCCCGGGCGGCCGAGTGCGGCCCGGGCGGCGGCCAGTGCCTCCGCGGAGACCTCCGGGGTGTGCAGCGGCCCCGCGCAGTTGTCGCACCGCCCGCACGGCACGGCCTGCTCGTCGTCCAGCTGGCGGCGCAGGAACTCCATCCGGCAGCCGGTGGTCGCCGCATATTCGCGCATCGCCCGCTGTTCCGCCTCCCGGGAGGCGGCGACCTTGGCGTAGCGGGCGGCGTCGTAGGCCCAGCTCTGCCCGGTGGCCGTCCAGCCGCCCTTGACCCGGCGGACGGCTCCGTCCACGTCCAGCACCTTGAGCATGGTCTCCAGCCGGGCGCGGCGCAGGTCCACCCGGGGCTCCAGGGCAGCGGTGGAGAGCGGGCGGCCGGCGTCGGCGAGCGCGTCGATGGTGCGCCGCACCTGCTCCTCCGGCGGGAAGGCGAGCGAGGCGAAGTAGCGCCAGATCGCCTCGTCCTCGCGCCCGGGCAGCAGCAGCACCTCGGCCCGGTCCACCCCGCGGCCGGCCCGGCCGACCTGCTGGTAGTAGGCGATCGGGGAGCTGGGCGAGCCCAGGTGGACGACGAAGCCGAGGTCGGGCTTGTCGAAGCCCATGCCGAGCGCGGAGGTGGCGACCAGCGCCTTGACCCGGTTGGCCAGCAGGTCGGCCTCGGCGGTGCGGCGTTCGGCGTCCTCGGTGCGGCCGGAGTAGGAGGCCACCGGGAAGCCGCGCTCGCGCAGGAAGGCCGTCACCTCCTCGGCGGCGGCCACCGTCAGGGTGTAGACGATGCCCGAGCCGGGGAGCCGGTCGAGGTGGTCGGCCAGCCAGGCGAGCCGGTGCGCCGGGTCGGGCAGCGCGAGCACGCCCAGGGTGAGGCTCTCCCGGTCGAGCGGTCCGCGCAGCACCAGGGCGTGCTCGTCGGTGCTGCCGGTGCCGAGCTGCTCGGCGACGTCGGCGGTGACCCGGGCGTTGGCGGTGGCGGTGGTGGCCAGCACCGGGACGCCGGGCGGCAGGTCGGCCAGCATGGTGCGCAGCCGGCGGTAGTCCGGGCGGAAGTCGTGGCCCCAGTCGGAGATGCAGTGGGCCTCGTCGACCACCAGCAGGCCGGTGGAGGCGGCGAGCTTCGGCAGCACCTGGTCGCGGAAGTCCGGGTTGTTCAGCCGCTCGGGGCTGACCAGCAGGACGTCGACCTTCCCGGCGGCGACCTCGGCCTGGACCTCGTCCCACTCGTCGGTGTTGGCCGAGTTGATGGTGCGGGCGTGGATCCCGGCCCGGGCCGCCGACTCGACCTGGTTGCGCATCAGGGCGAGCAGCGGGGAGACGATCACCGTCGGCCCGGCGCCGCGGGCCCGGAGCAGGGCGGTGGAGATGAAGTAGACCGCGGACTTCCCCCAGCCGGTGCGCTGGACGACCAGTGCGCGGCGGTGGTCGACCACGAGGGCCTCGATCGCCGTCCACTGGTCCTCGCGCAGGCTGGCGGCGGGGCCGGCCAGCTCGCGCAGGACGGCCTCGGCCCGCGCCCGGACCTCGGCGCGGTCGGCGGTGGCGGTGGTGTGGATGTCGGGCTGCTGCATGGCGTCGATGTAACCCCATGCCGCCGACAAGGGGCGAATGCGGGTGGGGTGGTGGAGTGGAAGGCCGGGCGTATTTCATCCGCTGATCCGCTGAACGGCCGCCAAAATTCACTCTCCGGAGTGGCCGTTCTGCGCTCCGATCGAGCGAAGGAAAATTCGGGGGCCGAGTTATCCACAGGAAAAAAGAAAGTGCCGGAGTCGTTCGCGCATTGCGCCCACGCTTGCGGCCATGAACGCGATGAACAACGAACACGTCACCCTGTCCCTGGGTCCGGCTTCCGAGCAGCGGCCCGTCGTCATGCGCGGTCCGGCCGATATGGCCGAGCTGTTGCCCTATCTCCTGGGGTTCTACCCCGACGACAGCATCGTCGCGGTGGGTCTCCAGGGCCCCGACCTCCACCAGGGCGGGGTCATCCGGGCGGATCTCCCGCTCTCGTCCGCGGACTGGCCGGCGGCGGCGGAGGAGACGGCCGCCCTGCTGGTCGCCCTCTCCGAGCGGCACGGCGGCCGGCCGCTCGAAGTGCTCCTCTACCTCTGCCAGGATCCGGTCACGGCGCACGCCCCGCCCGCGGTGGACGAACTGCGGCCGCTGGCCGACCAACTGCGCGCGGCCTTCGGACGCAGGGGAGTGGCGGTCAAGGAGTCGCTGTGCGTCTCGGACGGCCGCTGGTGGTCCTTCCTCTGCCGCCGGGAGGGCTGCTGCGATCCGGCGGGCAACCCGGTGCGGCGCGGGCCCGATCCGGGCCCGGCGGCCGCCGCCGCGACGGTGGCCGGCCTCGTGCCGCGCGGCAGCCGGAAGGCGATCGTCGGTGCGCTGGCCCCGGTCGGCCCGCCGGCGGACGCCGCGCAGCGCGAGGCGCTCGCCCGTGCCGAGGCGCTCGCCGGGTCGGTCTCCCGGGAGCAGGGTCTCGAACTGCTGGAGCAGGCCTTCGCCGAGTTCGCGGCCGGTGCCCGGGAGCTCGACGAGGAGCGGACGGCCCGGCTGCTGTTCGCCCTGCGCGACCGCCTCACCCGGGACCGCGGCGTCGAGTTCGTCCGGCCGGCCGAGCTCGCGCCCGCCGAGCGGCTCTGGCGCTTCCTCGTACGGCGGGCCGTCCCGCCGTACGAGGGCTGCGCGGTGGCCCCGCTCACCCTGTTGGCCTGGGCGTCCTGGGTCGCGGGGGACACGGCCACCGCCCGGGTGGTGCTCGGCCACGTCCTGCGGCTCTCGCCGGGCTACCTGCTGGCGGAGCTGTTGTACGAGTCGATGAACGACGGCATGACGCCCGGGGCGCTGCTGTCCGCCGTCGAGGCCCAGCGGCGGCGCCGCGAGGAGCGCGCGGCGGCGGTGCGGCGCGCTTCCGGGCCCGCGGCCGAGGACGGGCCGGGGGCGCCGCCGGGTGCCGAGCGGGCCCCGGGCGGCGAACCCGGGCCGCGCTCAGGCTCGCCGGGCAAGGCGCGCCGACGGCACCGGGGCGGGCGCCGGAAGGGCGGTTCCGCGGCCCCGACGCCGACCGCGATGCCGACTCCGGCTCCGGAGGATCAGAGCCAGGGCGGTCCCGACCACCCCGGTGGGCCGGGGCCGGCCGGTCGACCCCGGGGCTCGGTCGCCCTGCTCCCGGCCCTGGGCTGCGGGCCGGCGGCCGGGGCACGGCCCACCCGGGGTGTGCGCCTCGGCCGGGCGGCGGCCTGCGCCTCGGCCGCCGTCCGGTCCGGCGCCGGCCTGCACCGGGGCCGCGGTGCCCGACAGGGGGCGGGAGGAGCCCACCGTGCGCACTGAACCGCCCGCCGCCCCACCGGTCGGCAGGGTGCTACGCCTCCCCGTGCGCCATCTTGATCAGCCGGTCCAGCACCTTGCCGCCGCTCGTCCGCAGGCCGTCGTGCTCCCACTCGTTGGTGATCCAGGTCCGCAGCCCGCGCACCGCGCGGGCGGTCTCCAGCGAGTCGGCGGTGTCCACGTACATGTCGTCGTGGTACACCGCCGCCACGACGGGCACGGTGTTGGCGGCCAGCCGCGCCGGGTCGTAGAGGTCGGGCCAGTCGGTGCGGGCGGCGAGCAGGTCCGCCGTCTCCTTGATCGGGCGCAGCGCCGGGTCGGTGTCGAACATCCAGGGGTAGATCATCTCCCCGGTGAACAGCACCGGGGCGTCGCCCTCCAGCGCGGCCCGGGCGTCGAACTGCGGGAACTCCTTGCGGACGCGCTCCGCCGACCAGGCGGTGCCGCCCTGGTCCACCGAGCGCTGACCGTAGATCGACTCGTGCAGCACGGCGTACAGCGGGCCCTCGGCGAAGGAGAGCCGGGCCTGGACGCCGGCCAGGAAGGTGTCGGAGAGCTCGGCCCCGGCCGGGCCCTCCACCCAGGCCTCCTCCAGGAGGTAGTGCAGGGAGCCGGAGCCGCTGCCCCCGCCGAGCATCATCCCGAGCACCTGGAAGGCCTCGACGGTGAGCAGTCCGCCGTCGGGCAGCGTGGCGGGGGAGTCGGCCAGGTGGGCGGCGATCCGCCGGACGGCCTCGACGTCCTGCGGGAAGCGGGCGTAGTGCTCCTCGTTCTTGCGGACGACACGCGGGTAGGCGGCGCGGTAGACGTCGTCCGCCGAACTGCCGAGGCCGGAGAGGCCACCGGTGATGAAGGCCTCCGTCAGGCCTTCGGGAGCGAAGGAGAGGTAGGTGAGGGTGCAGAAGCCGCCGAAGCTCTGGCCGAGCACGCTCCAGCGCCGGTCGGCGCCGAGCAGCCGGTGGCGGATCAGCTCGGCGTCCCGGACGATGGCGTCCGCGCGGAAGTGGGCGAGGTAGTCCGCCTGCTCCTGCGGGCCACCGCGACGGGCGAGGGTCTGCCGGGTCGCGGGGGTGGACCGGCCGGTGCCGCGCTGGTCGAGCAGCAGCACCCGGTAGTCGTCCAGGGCGCGCTCCAGCCAGGCGTCCCGGCCGAGCGGGCGGGCGGCCTTGCCTCCGGGGCCGCCCTGGAGGAACAGCAACCAGGGCAGGTCGCCGCGCTCGCGGCCGGAGGCCACCACCTCGCGGGCGTAGACCTCGATCTGCTCGCCCTCCGGGGAGGCGTGGTCGAGCGGGACCTGGAAGACGTGGTCGGTCGTGACAATCCCGGGCAGCCGGCTGACGGTGGACATGCAACTCCTCGGTCTCTGCTGGTCACAGCGGTTGCGTCGCGGTTCACGGGGTCACCGGGTACGGGCGCCGCGACTCCCGCACCGTATCCTGACCGCGGTCGAGCACCGGTTCGACCGCCTCCGCCCAGCGGACCGGGCGGCCGGCAGCGCCCCGGCCCCGGAGTGCGGCCCGGGTCAGGGGCGGCTCCGAGCTCCCGGGCAGGCCTCCGGTGACGGCCCGGCAGGGGCGGCGCCACCGTCGGGGGCTGGGTGCGACCAGCGACAGTCCCGGCGGGCGTGACCTGGCGGCGGTGCGCGGCGTTCACCCCCCGGGGCCCTGTGTCCGGCGGGCGCGGGTCGCGGGGCGGGGTGGCACGGGCGGGGCGTCACAGGTAGGCCGGGGCGCCGGGTGTGACGGAGTACCGGGCACGACGGGTGTGCCCGACGCGAAAGGCGCGGAGCGCCGGTACCGGACCGGTACCGCACACCGCATGGCACGGCCCACCGTCGGGTACGGCCAGACACGGCACGACCGCCGACGGGAGCGTCCCCGTCGGCCGGGCACCACCAGCACGCGATCGAGCATGCTCGCGGCCCACCGGCCTGACGGCCACCGGACCGCCGAGGGGAGGAGAGTCCGGTGACCGCCATGAGGCCACTGCAGGCCATGCCGGCCGAGAGCGTGGTCGGCGCGCCCAGACCGGTCGGCCGTCCCGACCAGGTCCCGCCGGCCGGGCCCACGGGCGCACCCGCCGGCCCCGGCCGACCGGCGGCCCCGCCGCGCCCCCAGCCCCCGGCCGTCCACCACGCGCTGCTCTGCGTCAACGCCCCCGCGATGGCGGCCTCCGGCCCGGACGGCCAGCTGCGCGGCCACGGTCTGCACGGCTTCTACCGCAACGGCGTCCGGGTGCTGGCCCGGATGGAGCTGCGGCTGGGCGGGATGGAGCCGCTGCCGCTCCAGGGCACCCTGACCAGCACCGCCCAGGCCCGCTTCCTCGGCGCCGTCCGCCTCCCCGGCGACCCCGACCCGGACCCGGCGCTCACCGTCGAGCGGCTGCGCCACGCGGACGGCGTGGAGACCGTCACGGTGCGCAACACCGGCGCCCGGCCCGCGCGGCTGCCGCTGGAGATCGCCCTCGGCACCGACCTGGGCCCGGTCGCCGAGATCGCCGCCGGGCACCGCCCGCCCGACCTGCCCGGCCAGGTGCAGTCGGCCGGGCTGCGCTGGTCCGGCCCGGTGCACAGTGCCGTGGTCGGCGCCAAGCCCTCGCCACACGCCGTCCTCGCCGGGGCCGGGGTGCTCCGCTGGGACTTGGAGGTCCAGCCCGGCGCCCGCTGGTCGGTCGAGCTACGGGTCGAACTGGAGAGTGTCCCCGGCGGCCCGCGCCCGCCCGGCGGGCGCGGCACCGGCGTCCCGTTGCCCTGGGCCGAACCGGAGGTGCGCTGCGACGACCCGCGCGCCACGCTGCTGGTCGACCGCTCCCTGGACGCCCTCGGCGGGCTGCTGTTCGCCGACCCGGACCGCCCGACCGACCTCTACCCGGCCTCCGGCGCGCCCTGGCGCTTCGGACTCGCCCCGGCCGACGCGCTCTGGGCCGCCCGGCTGGCGCTCCCGCTCGGCACCCGGCTCGCGGCCGGCACCCTGCGCGCCCTGGCCCGCCGTCAGCAGCTCGCCCCCGCCCCCGGCCGCACCGAGGGCCTGCTCCCCGGCGCCCTGCGGCACGGCGGCCCCGAGCTGCCGCCCACCTGCACGGCCACCGAGGCCACCCTGCTGTTCGTCACCGTGCTGGCCGAGGCCTGGCGCTGGGGGCTGCCCCGGGCGGAGGTCGCCGAGCTGCTCCCGTCCGCCGAGCGGGCCCTGGCCGCCCTGCGCGAGGGCCTGGTCGACGGCTTCGTCACCGACCTCGGCCGCCCGGCGGAGGACCGCGCCGCCCAGCCGGTCGCCGCCCGTGCCGAGGTGCAGGCGCAGGCCCACCGCGCCGCCCTGCACGGCGCCGAACTCCTGGAGGCCTTCGGCAGGCCGGGCGCCGGGGAATGGCGGGCCTGGGCCGCCGGGCTGCGCGGACGCTTCCGCGAGCGGTTCTGGATCGACGACCTCTCCGGCGGCCGTCCCGCCGCCGGGCTGGCCCCGGGCGGCCAGCCGCTGCCCGCCGTCGCCTCCTCCCTGGTGCACCTGCTCGACACCGGGCTCGCCGCCGACGGCGGCCGGCACGAGAGCCTGCTGGACCGCGAGCACACCCGGCTGCTCGCCCAGCGGCTGGTCGCGCCCGAGCTGGACAGTGGCTGGGGCCTGCGCACCCTCAGCGCCAAGTCACCCCGCTTCAACCCGCTGGGCCACCGCGGCGGCGCGGTGCGGATCCACGAGACCGCGCTGGCGATCGCCGGGCTCGCCGAGGCCGGCCACGAGAACGAGGCCGGCGCCCTGCTGGAGGGCCTGCTCGCCGCCTCCGCCCACTTCGAGGGGCGGTTGCCGGAGATGTACGCGGGCGAGCAGCGCACCCCCGGCTGCCCACCGGTGCCGCACCCGGCCGCCTGCCGCCCGGCGGCGGTCTCCGCGGCCGGAGCCGTTCACGCGGTGTTCGCACTCGCCGGAGTCCGGCCGGACGTCCCCGGCGGCCGGGTCCTGGTCCGCCCGGCCAGCACCGCCCCGCTCGGCGAACTCGAACTGACCGGCCTGCGGGTGGCGGGGGAGCCCTTCTCGGTGCGGGTGAGTCGGATCGGAGTGGCGATGGTGGAGGAGGCCCCCGCGCACCTGCAACTGGTCGCCCGCTGACACCGGCTCCCGAGCCGGGACCACCCGTGCGCGAACCGTCTCGGACGGACGGCGGCCGGCTGCTGTGCGCTCCGCGTACGGGCCTGTGCTTATCGTCAGAGAGACGACTATGATCGTCGCCATGTCGCGCTACGATCCGTCGGCCTTCCCCCCGTTCGCTGTCACGGTTGACCTGGTGGTTCTGACGGTGCGCGACCACTCGCTCTGCGCCCTGCTGGTCAGACGGGGTGAGCCGCCCTACCAGGGGTACTGGGCGCTGCCCGGCGGCTTCGTCCGACCGGACGAGGGCCTGGCCGAGGCGGCCTCCCGCGAGCTGGCCGAGGAGACCGGTCTGCGCGCCCACTCCGCCCCCGGCCACGAAGCGGTCGGCCCCGGCGCGGCCGGTGCCCACCTGGAGCAGCTCGCCACCTACGGCCACCCGCAGCGCGACCCCCGGATGCGCGTGGTCAGCGTCGCCTACCTGGTGCTCGCCCCCGACCTGCCGACCCCCCGGGCCGGCGGTGACGCCAGCGGCGCCCGCTGGGCGCCGGTCGGCGAACTCCTCGGCGGGAGCCCGGCCGACGGAGTCCCGCTGGCCTTCGACCACGGCCTGATCCTCGCCGACGGTGTGGAGCGCGCCCGCTCCAAGATCGAGTACTCCTCCCTGGCCACCGCCTTCTGCCCGACCGAGTTCACCGTGGGTGAGCTGCGCCGCGTCTACGAGGCCGTCTGGGGCGTCGCCCTCGACCCGCGCAACTTCCACCGCAAGGTCACCGGCACCCCCGGCTTCCTCCTCCCCTCCGGGGGCACCACCACCCGCCAGGGCGGCCGCCCGGCGCAGCTCTTCACCGCCGGCGGCGCGACCGTCCTCAACCCGCCGATGCTCCGCCCCGACTCCTGAGCCCCCACCGAACGGCCCCGGCCCGGGAGCCGGACCGGCGGCACCGGGGCACAGTGGCGGTGGACGCTTCGGTCACCGGACCGAAGGCCTGCGGACCCTGGGAGCCCTGCGATGGCCGTCACCGACGACTGCGCCCGGCAGCGAGGCATCATCGAGACCTTCGTCGCGGACTTCGAGAACCTCACCGAGGTCACCGAACGGACCGAGAAGGAGCTGGCCGCGCTGAAGGCCGCGCACGGTGACCCGCAGGCGATCGCCTCCGTGGAGGAGCGGCTGAGCGCGGAGAAGGAGCAGTTGGCCGAGACCGCCGTCCAGGGCCGGGCCGCCGTCGACGAGTACCGGGGCGAGTGCGTCGGCCAGCCGCTCCCGCCCGGTGCCAAGGTCTTCGTGTCGCCGTAGGGCGCGCCCCGCGGACGCTTGTCGACCCACGGCCCACACGGCTGTCCCCCGGCCGCCTCCTCCGGTGAATCGCAGGATCGGATTGTCCCCTGATCGGGTGAGGTGGGCAGGCGGTGGGCCCGTCGCGGTTCGGTAATGCCCGGAATCGGCGCTGCTGACCCCTAATGTGCTGGCGTCGAACAGGTCGGCCGAGGGCATGGGAGCAGCCAGCGATGATCCAGATCACCGGACTGACCAAGGTCCATCGCAAGGGCGCCCCGCCCGCGGTGCTCGATCTGACCTTCGACGCCCGGCCCGGGATGGTGACCGCACTGCTCGGCGACGAGGGGGCGGGCAAGTCCACGGCGCTGCGGCTGATGCTCGAACTCGAACGCGGCCAGGGCATCACGCTCTTCGAGGGCCGCACCTACCGCCGGATCCGCCGCCCCGAGCGCGAGATCGGCGTGCTGCTGCCGGCCTTGGGGGAAGGTGCCGCGGCGGTGTCCGGGAACCCGGGCCGCAAGGCGCGCGGCCACCTGCGGATGCTGGCCGCGGCGGTCGGGGTCCCGACCCGGCGGGCCGACGAACTGCTGGAGCAGACCCGGCTGGCCTCCGTCGCCGGACAGCGGCTGCGCACCTTCTCCCCGGGGATGCACCGCCGGCTCTCGCTGGCCGCCGCGCTGCTCGGCGATCCCGGCACGTTGCTGCTGGACGCCCCGACCGAGGGCCTGTCCCCGCGCAACGTCGAGTGGTTCCACTCCTTCCTGCGCTCCTTCGCCGTCGCGGGCGGAACCGTGCTGGTGACCACCCGCACCCCGCAGGAGGCGGCCCAGCTGGCGGACCGGGTGGTGACCCTGGACCGTGGCCGGATGCTGGCCGACCAGCCGGTGGCGGAGTTCTGCCGGACCAGGCTGAGCCCCGAAGTGGCCGTCCGGGGGCCGCAGATGGCACGGCTCGCGGACCTGCTGGTCAGTCAGGGCGCCGAGGTCCGCCGGGACGGCGGGGCGGGGATCGCGGTGGCGGGCATCGACCGCACCGAGATCGGTGAACTCGCCTACCGCCACGGGATCCTGCTGCACGAGCTGGCCGACCGGGTGGTCGAGCAGCCGGTGCCCCGCACCGCCCTGCCGGTGGCCTCCGGCCGCTCGGGCAGCCTCCCCCTCCAGCCGGAGGCCGAGGCCGCCGTCGAGGCAGCCGCTGGTCCCGTCCCCGATCCCGCCCCCGAGCTCGCCGCCCCCGAGCCCGGGCTCCCCGCAGCCGCCGTCCCGGAGCCCGCCTCGGAGGGCCGTTCCCGCGAGGACGCGCTCCGGAGCACCCGGGCGCTCCCGGTCGCCGCCGTGACGGCCGCCCTGCCGGTTCTCGCCGCCCCCGCGCGGAAGCAGGCCCCCGCGCCAGCGCCCACCGTCGCCGTGGAGCGGCTCTTCCGCGACCGTCCCGCCCCGGCACCCGGGCCCCTCCCCGTCGAGCCCCTCCCCACCGCCCCGGTCCGCACCGTGGCCGAGGCCGCCACCGCCACCGCGACCGAGGCGGTGCCCCCGGCCGAGCCCGTGACCGTGCGCACGCCCGAGCCGCGGCCCGCTGTCGGGAGCGGGGCCGACCTGCTCACCGACGACACCGTCCGCCTCGGCCGGGTCATCCCCGGCAACGGCCCCGCTGCCGCCCCCGCCACCCCCGACGACCACCGGAGCGAGTGAACCGTGCGTGTCCTGGCCTACGAGCTGCGCCGCCTGCGCGGCCTGCGTTCCACCTGGCTGCTGCTCGCCGCCGTCCTGCTCTGCGACGCGGTCGTGGCCGCCGTCCTGGCGAGCCAGGCCCCTCCCGGCCCACTGGCCGGTCCGGCCGGGGTGCGCCTGCTGACCGCCGCCGTCCCGCTGATCCCGCTGCCCTTCGCGGCGCTCGGCGCCGGTGTGCTGGGCGCGCTCTCGTACGGCCACGAGGTGCGCCACCCGGGGCTGGCGGCCTCGCAGGTGGCGTACGGGCGCCGGGTGCGGCTGCTGCTGGCCAAGCTGCTGGTGGTCGGTCCGGTGGCGGCGCTGCTGGCGCTGGCCACCCTGCTGGTCGACCTGGTGGCCGTGCACCTCGCGCTGCCGGACGGCGTGACGGTGGCGGCCCGGACGGATCCGGGCGCGCTGTCCGGCGGGGCGTCCGCGGCACTGGGCGCGGTCGGGCTGGACCGGCCGGCCGACCTGCCGGGCCTGTTCGCCCCGCTGGCGCCGGCGACCGGTCACGGGGTGCCGGGCGCGCTGCTGGCCTTCGTCCTGCTGACCGTGGTGGCCGCCTGGACCGGTGTGCTGACCGCCTCGCTGACCCGCAGCGCCGCCGCCGGGGTCTTGCTGCTGTGCGCGCTGCCGCCGCTGCTGCAGTCCGGCGTCGCCCTGCTGCTGCGGCGCACCGGCCGTCCGTGGCCGACCCGGGCGGCGGAGCTGCTGCCCTTCCAGTCCGGCGTCGAGTGGGCCTACGGCTGGGTGTACGGCGGAACGCGCGAGGCGGCGGCCGGGGGCGCGGCGTTGACGGACCCGGCGCTGCTCGCGGCGGTCGCGGCCCCCGCGGGGGCCCTGCTGCTGGCCGCCCTGCTCGTCCAGGCCCGCCGCCGCGCGCTGTGACCCATGGGTGACCCACCCCGTGGACCTCGGGCCCGCGCCGCGGACCCGCCGCCGCGGTACCGGTGCTGCGGACCGGTACCGCCCGTCCCGGGGCGGTGCGCCGTCCCGAAGCACCAAGATCGACCAGCAGTGACCGCAATGCGCGGTTCTTCCTGATAAGAAGTCAATTATCCAGTCACGGTCGATCACCCTTTCGTGTGCTTTTCACGAGAATTCTCAAGCTGCGCCTGCCGATCGCCGACAAAGGAGGCGTGAGTACCCTTGCGCACCCCACCATGACCCCCGCCCGTTCCGCCGACGGGCCGATCCACGGCCCCGGCGACCTGGACCGCTTCTCGTACGCCGACCGGCCGATGCCGCCGGCGCCCCGTTGGGAGGGCGCCGAGTCCGACATCGGCCGGGTCGGCCGCAAGACCACCAGCAGCCGCGGTCGCGGTCTGCACGGCCAGCTGGTCCAGCAGCTCGGCCAGATGATCGTCTCCGGCGACCTCGGCGCCGACCGTCCGCTCGTGCCGGAGGAGATCGGCCAGCGGTTCGAGGTGTCCCGGACCGTCGTCCGCGAGTCGCTGCGCGTGCTGGAGGCCAAGGGCCTGGTCAGTGCCCGCCCGAACGTCGGCACCCGGGTCCGCCCGGTCGGCGACTGGAACCTGCTGGACCCGGACATCATCGAGTGGCGGGCCTTCGGGCCGCAGCGGGACGAGCAGCGCCGGGAGCTGTTCGAGCTCCGCTGGGCGATCGAGCCGCTGGCCGCCCGGCTCGCGGCCGGCCACGGCCGGGAGGACGTCCAGCAGCGGCTGGACGAGCTGGTCGAGATCATGGGCCACGCCGCTGCCCAGGCCGACCTGTCCACCTACACCCGGGCCGACGCCGAGCTGCACGTGCTGATCCTGCAGATGGCCGGCAACCGGATGCTGGAGCACCTGTCCGGGATCGTCTCCTGCGCGCTGCAGGTCTCGGGCGGTCCGACCATCTCCTGCGAGCGGCCCTCCGAGTCCTCGGTCAACCTGCACGCCCGGCTGGTGGATGCGCTGGGCACCGGCGACGGCACCGCGGGCGAGGCCGCGATGCGCGCGCTGCTCACCGTCCACCCCGAGCTGGAGCCCTCCGTCCCCGCCCCCCGGGAGCACTGAGCGGGCTGTTCTCCGCGAGCGGGCCCGCCGGGTGCGGGCCGCTCCGCCAGGGCCCTCCGGCCGCCGCACCGCGCGGCGCAGCCGGAGGGCCTTCGCGTGGGGTCGGCGTCCCGCCCGGGTCCAGCCCGTGCCCGCCCACGTCCCGCCCGAGTTCTGCCCGCGTCCGGCCCCGCGCCCCGCCAATGTTCCGCGCATGACAATAGACTTCACCGCGAGTGCGCGATGATGGATGGCGGCCCGGGGTCGAGGGCACCGAACGGTGTGACCCGCGACACCAAGGCCATGCGTAACACTTGACGAGTAGCAGCGATGTCTCCTGAGCGGGAGCAGCTCCGGAATACTCCAACATGTCAGAATGCTGTGTTGGTCCGCGGCGCTGCTGCCGTCCTGCAAACCCAGTCCTCAAGCCCGAGTCGGTCGGAATCGACACCGCGCGTCCGACGCGCGATTTCCTTCCCCGCCCGCTCGGGCGGCCGGTACGGGTTCGAGTCCACTCATCGTCCGAGAGGTTGTTCGTGTCGGCCAGCACATCCCGTTCGCTTCCCCCCGAGATCGCCGAGTCCGCGGCTCTGCTGGCGCTCATCGAGCGGGGCAAGGCCCAGGGGCAGATCGCCGGTGACGACGTGCGCCAGGCGTTCGAGGCGGACCAGATCCCGGTCACCAAGTGGAAGAACGTCATGCGCAGCCTCAATCAGGTGCTGATTGAGGAGGGCGTGGACCTCATGGTCAGCGCGGCCGAGCCGGCCGGCGCCAAGCGCAAGAGCGTTGCCGCCAAGAGCCCCACCAAGCGCACCGCCACCAAGGCTGTCACCACCCGGACCCCGGCCGCTCCGTCGGCCCCTACCAAGCCGCCCGTGCGGATCGCCCCCGGCGCTCCCGTCGCGGCTCCGGCCGTCGCCGCCGCCGCGGCGCCCGCCCCCACCGTGTCCGCCGACATCACCGTCGTGGAGACGACCACGGTCGTCACCGAGGCGAAGGCCGTCGCGGCGAAGAAGGCCGCCCCGGCCAAGAAGGCCGCGGCCAAGAAGACCGCCGCCCCGGCCAAGAAGACCGCCGCCAAGAAGACCGCCGGCGCCAAGGCCGGCAAGGGCGACGAGGAGCTCATCGGCGAGGAGGAGCTGCTCGAGGACGTCGCGCTGCCCGGCGACAAGGCGGGCGAGGAGGCGGAGCCCGAGGAGGAGTCGCAGGGCTTCGTGCTCTCCGACGACGACGAGGACGACGCGCCGGCCCAGCAGGTCGCCGTCGCCGGTGCCACCGCCGACCCCGTCAAGGACTACCTCAAGCAGATCGGCAAGGTCCCGCTGCTCAACGCCGAGCAGGAGGTCGAGCTCGCCAAGCGCATCGAGGCCGGCCTGTTCGCCGAGGACAAGCTCTCGGCCGCCGACAAGCTCGCCCCGAAGCTCAAGCGCGAGCTGGAGATCATCGCCGAGGACGGCCGCCGGGCCAAGAACCACCTGCTGGAGGCCAACCTCCGCCTGGTGGTCTCGCTGGCCAAGCGCTACACCGGTCGCGGCATGCTGTTCCTGGACCTGATCCAGGAGGGCAACCTCGGTCTGATCCGTGCGGTCGAGAAGTTCGACTACACCAAGGGCTACAAGTTCTCGACCTACGCCACCTGGTGGATCCGCCAGGCGATCACCCGCGCCATGGCCGACCAGGCCCGCACCATCCGCATCCCGGTGCACATGGTCGAGGTCATCAACAAGCTGGCCCGCGTCCAGCGCCAGATGCTCCAGGACCTGGGCCGCGAGCCCACCCCGGAGGAGCTGGCCAAGGAACTCGACATGACCCCCGAGAAGGTCATCGAGGTCCAGAAGTACGGCCGTGAGCCGATCTCGCTGCACACCCCGCTCGGCGAGGACGGCGACAGCGAGTTCGGTGACCTGATCGAGGACTCCGAGGCGGTCGTCCCGGCCGACGCGGTCTCCTTCACCCTGCTCCAGGAGCAGCTGCACTCGGTGCTGGACACCCTGTCCGAGCGCGAGGCCGGCGTGGTCTCGATGCGCTTCGGCCTGACCGACGGCCAGCCGAAGACGCTCGACGAGATCGGCAAGGTGTACGGGGTCACCCGTGAGCGCATCCGCCAGATCGAGTCGAAGACCATGTCGAAGCTGCGCCACCCGTCCCGCTCCCAGGTGCTGCGCGACTACCTGGACTGATCGGCGGCCCGACCGGTCGGCAGGTCCGACCGGCGGCAGTACGTGACGAAGGCCCGGAACCCCACGGTTCCGGGCCTTCGGGCCGTTCGGGGGCGGTGCGTCAGCGTCCGGGTGGCGCTTGTCGCTCGTCCGGGTGGCGGCACACCCGGAAGCGGTCGCCCAGTGTAGTCGGTCACCTACGCTGTGCCGGTTGCCTGCTGCCGAGCCTTGTGGAGTGACGGTGCTGACCGACCCGGACCCAGTCGACCTGCCGACCCCCGTCCCGCGCCGGAGCGACCGCGCCGTCGTCCCGGCCGTCGCCCGGACCGGCCGCCGCCTGCGGCGACGGGGCGCGCTGCTGGCGCTGCTCGCCGCCGTTCCGGTGCCGCTGGCGGCGCTCGGTGCGGCCGGCCCGGCGCAGGCGCAGCGCCGGGTCGTCGGGGGTGCCACCGTGAGCACCGCCGACCACCCGTGGATCGTGGCGCTGGCCAGCCGCCAGCAGTTCGGCAGCGGGCGCTCCGGCCAGTTCTGCGGGGGCGCGCTGGTCACCCCGACCAAGGTGGTGACGGCCGCGCACTGCTTCTACGACGAGGCCAAGGGCCGGGTGGACCGCCCGGGGCTCAAGGTGGTCGTCGGCCGGGACGACATGCGCGGCTCGGCCGGCCACGAGGTGGCCGTCCAGCGGATCTGGGTCCACCCCGACTACAACTTCGCCGCGAACATGAACGACGTCGCGGTGCTCACCCTGGACGAGTCGCAGGGCTCCCGGCCGGTGGTCGAGCTGGTCGGCCAGGGCGAGAGCGGACCGTACGCGGCCGGGACGGCGGCGCAGGTCTACGGCTGGGGCGACACCAGCGGGCGGGGCGACTACTCGCCGGTGCTGCGCCGGGTGGACGTGCCGATCGTCGCGGACCAGACCTGCGCCCACGCCTACCCGGGCGGGCAGGACGGCAAGTTCGACGCCCGCGGCATGGTCTGCGCGGGCGAGGAGAAGGGCGGTAAGGACGCCTGCCAGGGCGACAGCGGCGGCCCGCTGATCGTGGCCGGCCGGCTGGTCGGGCTGGTCTCCTGGGGGACGGGCTGTGCCGAGGCGGCCCACCCCGGGGTCTACACCAGGGTGTCCTCGGTCACGGACGCGGTGCGCTCCGCGCTCTGACCATCGCCGAGGGTGATGGGGCGATGACGTCCTGACGCCGTTTCGGCTCCGGCCCGGGGCCCCGCGGTCCGGGTGGCGGTGAACGCGGGAGAGCGGTCGGGAGAACAGCGGAGCCGGGTGGTCGGCCCCCGAAGGGGTCGACCACCCGGCTCCCCGGTCGCGCGCGGTGCGCGGCCGGACACAGCTCGACGCTGGCTGCTGGTGGCGGCGCCTGGGATCAGCGCTCTTCTTCGGCGGCCGTCGCGGTGGTGCTGGTGGTGAGACGGCCGCTCTCGTCCTGTATCTCCACGGCGATCTTCTTGAGCTCCGGCTCGAACTTCCGGCCGTGGTGGGCGCAGAAGAGCAGCTCTCCGCCGCTGGCGAGTACGACGCGCAGGTAGGCCTGGGCGCCGCAGCGGTCGCAGCGGTCCGCCGCGGTGAGCGGGCTCGCAGGTGTCAGAACAGTAGTCACGTCGCCTCTTCTCTAGCTCGACGAGCTGTCGTACCAGGGTCAACATCCAACCAGGCCGAAAACGTTCCCGCTCGTGGCTTTTCTTCTCTGAGGATTCTGCTGTGTTGATGAGGAGGTGCCCCGGGCGTCGGTGGTTCATGCGTACCGAATCCCGGGATCCGCCCGTCGCTCGAACGTCCGATCGGGACCGGGGTCGAGGTCCGCGTAGCATAATCCTCTGCCGGGTTGGAGCATAAGCCCCGTCCCGGGCCCCGGTAGCCTGCATAACGGCAGTTCCGGAGCCTGTGCCGGACCCCACGATCCGCCAGGACCGGTGGTACCGGGAGGAGATGGCGCCCCCGGGGCCCAAGCCCGGGCGCGGTCCTTGTTCGCGCAGCGCGTACAAGCTGCGCGGGGCCGGCCCGCCGTGCTGTGCACCCGTCGCAGGGGTGCGAGCACACAGAGCGACGACTGTCGGTGCGGCGTGCTGCACTGGCGGTTGGTCCGGATGCGTCCGGATGTGACCGATGAGACAGAACTTCACCGAGGAGAGTGCCGCGTGAGTGCCGAAACGACCGTGCCGTCCGCGCTGCTGGCCGGCGACGACGGTTCCAACTACACCGCGCGGCACCTGCTCGTCCTGGAAGGCCTGGAGGCCGTCCGCAAGCGCCCCGGCATGTACATCGGCTCCACGGACAGCCGCGGCCTGATGCACTGCCTCTGGGAGATCATCGACAACTCGGTGGACGAGGCGCTGGGCGGCTACTGCGACCGGATCGAGGTGCTGCTGCACCCGGACTCCTCGGTGGAGGTCCGCGACAACGGCCGCGGCATCCCGGTGGACGTCGAGCCCAAGACCGGGCTGTCCGGCGTCGAGGTCGTGATGACCAAGCTGCACGCCGGCGGCAAGTTCGGCGGCGGCTCCTACGCGGCCTCCGGCGGTCTGCACGGCGTCGGCGCCTCGGTCGTGAACGCGCTCTCCGCGCGGCTGGACGTCGAGGTCGACCGCAGCGGCCACACCCACGCGATCAGCTTCCGCCGCGGCACCCCCGGCATCTTCACCGAGGCCAGCCCGGACGCGCCCTTCGAGCCCGCCAACGGCACCACCAGGACCCGCAAGGTGCCCAAGACCCGCACCGGCACCCGGATCCGTTACTGGGCCGACCGGCAGATCTTCCTCAAGGACGCCAAGCTCTCCCTGGAGCACCTGCACAACCGCGCCCGGCAGACGGCCTTCCTCGTCCCCGGCCTGACCATCGTCGTGCGTGACGAGCGGCTCACCGAGAGCGAGCAGGTCGAGGAGTCGGTCTTCCACTACGACGGCGGCATCGCCGAGTTCTGCGAGTTCCTGGCCCCCGACAAGCCGGTCAGCGACGTGGTGCGGCTGCAGGGCGAGGGCACCTTCAAGGAGACCGTGCCGGTCCTGGACGACCTCGGCCACATGACCCCGACCGAGGTGACCCGCCACCTCGGCGTGGACATCGCGCTGCGCTGGGGCACCGGGTACGACACCACCCTGCGCTCCTTCGTCAACATCATCGCCACCCCCAAGGGCGGCACCCACGTCACCGGCTTCGAGCGCTCGCTGGCCAAGACCGTCAACGAGGCGCTGCGCGGCGCCAAGCTGCTGCGCGTCGCCGAGGACGACATCACCAAGGACGACGCCACCGAGGGCCTCACCGCCGTGGTCACCGTCCGGCTCGCCGAGCCGCAGTTCGAGGGCCAGACCAAGGAGGTGCTCGGCACCTCGGCGGCCAACCGGATCGTCGCGGCCGTCGTCGCCAAGGAGCTCAAGGCCTTCCTCACCTCGGCCAAGAAGGACCAGAAGCAGCAGGCCCGGGCCGTGCTGGAGAAGGTCGTCGCGGCCGCCCGCACCCGGGTCGCCGCCCGGCAGCACAAGGAGGCCCAGCGCCGCAAGACCGCGCTGGAGACCAGCTCGCTGCCCGCCAAGCTGGCCGACTGCCGCAGCGACGACGTCGACCGCAGCGAACTGTTCATCGTCGAGGGCGACTCCGCGCTCGGCACCGCCAAGCTCGCCCGCAACTCCGAGTTCCAGGCGCTGCTACCGATCCGCGGCAAGATCCTCAACGTGCAGAAGGCGTCGGTGAGCGACATGCTCAAGAACGCCGAGTGCGCCGCGATCATCCAGGTGATAGGGGCCGGCTCGGGCCGCACCTTCGACATCGACCAGGCCCGCTACGGCCGTGTGATCTTCATGGCCGACGCCGACGTCGACGGCTCGCACATCCGCACCCTGCTGCTGACCCTCTTCCACCGCTACATGCGGCCGATGGTCGAGCAGGGCCGGGTCTTCGCCGCCGTCCCGCCGCTGCACCGGATCGAGCTCACCAGCCCCAAGCGCGGCCAGGAGAAGTACCACTACACCTACTCCGACGCCGAGCTGCGCTCCACCCTGCTGGAGTTCCAGCGCAAGGGGCAGCGCTGGAAGGAGCCGGTGCAGCGGTACAAGGGCCTGGGCGAGATGGACGCCGACCAGCTGGCCGAGACCACCGTGGACCCGCGCCACCGCACCCTGCGCCGGATCAACCTGGGCGACCTGGAGCAGGCCGAGAAGATCTTCGACCTGCTGATGGGCAACGACGTCGCCCCGCGCAAGGAGTTCATCGTGGACTCGGCGGCCACCCTGGACCGCTCCCGCATCGACGCCTGACGCGGCCGGCCGACGGGGGCCCTCCACCCACGGGTGGAGGGCCCCCGCGCCGTCGGTTCCACCCGGGGTCCACCCCGGCTCCGATCAGCGGGGAGCGCCGGATCCGTAGCGTCGGAGAGGTCAGCAACACGCCTCTCCCGGGACGGAGAATCCGATGGGATCCCTCGCCAACCTCCTCGTGATCGCCGCGGTGGTGGTTCTGGTCGTCGGACGCCAGATGCGCGTCCAGCGACTGGACACCGAACGCCGCTTCTGGCTGCTCCCGCTGATCCTGGGCGTGCTCGCGCTGCGCGACCCCCAGATCATCGACCACCAGCACACCGCGCTGTCGGGCGCCCTGCTCGCCGCCGGGCTGGTCACCACCCTCGCGATGGGGACGGTGTGGGGCTGGACCGTCCGGGTCTGGCGGGCCGCCGACGGCAACGTCATGGTCAAGGGAACCAAGGCCACCCTGGCCGCCTGGGGCGGCATGGTCGTCGTCCGGATCGGCCTGTACGCGGCCGGCTCGGCCCTGGGCGTCCACCAGGCGGGCAGCTCGCTGATGCTCGGCATGGCGGTCCTGCTGCTGGTCCGCTCGCTCGTGGTCAACTGGAGGGCCCGGACGCTGGAGCCCGCGCGGGCGACCGCCCTGCTGCACTGAACCGTCGCCGTGAGCACCGAGGAGGCCCCCTTGCCCGGGTGGTACTGGACCCGCTGGCAGTCCCGGGAGGGACTGGAGCGCGAGGCCGAGAGCCGACCGCGGCGGGTCCTCACCGTGTTCGGCCGGACCGTCCTGCTGGTCGTCGTCGGCTGGGCGACCTTCTCCGGCGGCAGGTACGCCGGCTGGGCGGCGGCGGCCGCGGCGGCCGGGCTGGTCGCGGCCGTCGCCCTCAGCGTGCTGTACCTGAGGGTCAGCCGGGAACAGCGCCCCGTCCCCTCGTACCTGCTGGCCGCGGTGCTGATCGGCGCCGGCTGGCTCGCCAACCAGGGACAGGCCTACACGCTGGCCGACTTCCTCTGGATCGGGCTGGCCGTCACGGCCCTGATCCGGCTGCCGCCCGCGCCGGCCCTGCTCACCGCGGCGGCCGCGCTGGCCTCGTACACGGCGGCCTCCCCGGCGAGTTGGCTCAGCGTGGCCGCCACCGTCGGAGGGTCGCTGCTGGTCGGCTTCCTGCTGAGGCTGGACATCGAGGCCCGCGGCACCGCCCGTCGGCTGCTGGTCCAGGAGCGCGCCGTCCGGGCCGCCGAGGCGGAGAGCGCGGCGCTCGCCGAACGGGCCCGGATCGCCCGGGAGATCCACGACGTGCTGGCCCACAGCCTCTCCGCGCAGCTGGTCCACCTGGAGGCGGCCCGGCTGATGCTGGACGCCGGGACGGACCGCGCGCAGGTCCGCGAACGGGTCGTGGCCGCACGGCGGATGGCCCAGGACGGGCTGGTCGAGACGCGGCAGGCGCTGTCCGCGCTGCGCGGGGAGTTCACCCCGGTCGGGGAGTTCCTGGTGGAGCTGACCGAGCGCGAGCGGGCTCCGCTTACCGTGACCGGTACGCCCCGGCCGCTGGCCGCCGAGGCCGGGCTGGCGGTGCGGCGCACGGCGCAGGAGGCGGTGACCAACGTCCGCAAGCACGCGCCGGGCGCCCGCTGCTCGGTCGAACTGCGCTACCTGGACGACGCGGTGGAGCTGGAGGTGCGCAACACCCGGGCGCCGCGCGGCCAGTCGACGGGCGAGCCGTCCTCCGGCGACCTGGCCGGGAGCGGCAGCGGGTACGGTCTGCTGGGGATGCGCGAACGCGCGGAACTGCTCGGCGGCACCCTGCTGGCGGGCCCGGAGGACGGAGGGTGGCGGGTGTTGCTGCGGGTGCCGGCATGAACGGCGGGGTCATCAGGGTGCTGGTGGCGGACGACCAGACGGTGGTGCGCGAGGGCATCGTGATGCTGCTGGGCCTGCTGCCCGGCATCGAGGTGGTCGGCGCGGCGGCGGACGGGGAGGAGGCCGTCACCCTGGTGGAGCGGTACCACCCGGACGTGGTGCTGATGGACCTGCGGATGCCGCGGGTGGACGGCGTCGAGGCGACCCGGCGGATCCGGGCCGCCCACCCGGGGACCGAGGTCGTGGTGCTCACCACCTACGCCGACGACGAGTCGCTGTTCCCGGCGTTGCAGGCCGGGGCGCGCGGCTACCTCACCAAGGACGCCGGCGGTGAGGAGATCGCCAAGGCCATCGCGGACGTCCGCTCGGGTGCGGCCGGACTCTCCCCGCAGGTCCAACTCCGCTTGCTGGAGCGGCTTTCGGAGGGGCCGGCGAAGAGCGGGTCAACCGTACCGACCGCACCGGCCGCACCGACCGCACCGGCCGCACCGGCCGCGCCGGGCGTGCCGCCGGGCGGGAGGGGCGGTCAGCTGCCGGACGGGTTGACGCTGCGCGAGGCCGAGGTGCTCGCGCTGATCGCCGAGGGGCTCTCCAACGCGGAGATCGCCCAGCGGCTGTTCGTCAGCCAGGCGACGGTCAAGACGCACATCAACAACCTGTTCGCCAAGACGGCGGTGCGGGACCGGGCGCAAGCGGTCGCGTACGCCTTCCGGCACGGAATCACCGGTACGCAGCAGTAGTCGGATGAGCGTCCGTCAGATGATCGATCACCTCATTGAGTGAACGTATCTGCGATGGTCAGGGACGGTGTCCGGGGGCCTCCATGATGGTTGGGGTCAGAACGCCCGGCCCGCGCCCAGGAGCAGCAGTGCCACAGCAGCAGACCAGCAGTCCCGGACAGGGGCAGCGATTCGACTGGTGGGCCGCTCCGGCGGCCGCCGCCACTGCGTCCGAGCCGACTGCCGCCACCCGCCGAACGGCCGTACCGGGCCAGCCGGTTGCCACCCGTCCGGCCGCCGCCCGGTCGGCCGCCGCTCCCGAGCCGGTGGCCGCGCCGCCCGCCCCGGCCGTCGCCGCGCGGCCGGTCGCGCCACCCGCCGTACCGCCGCGGGTACCGGCCGCCGCCCCGCCGCTCGCCCCGCCCGCCGTACCGCCCGTGGTGCCGCAGGCACCGGCAGCGGCGGTGAGCACCACCGACAGCACCGAGGTCTACCGGAACGTCCAGGCCAGCGCGGCCTTCCAGGACATCCGCCGCAGCTACCGCTCGTTCGTCTTCCCCACCAGCGGCGCCTTCCTCGGCTGGTACCTGATGTACGTCGCCGCCGAGGCCGCCGCGCCCGGCGTGATGCGCAGCCCGGTGGTCGGCCCGCTCAACGTGGCCTGGGTACTGGGCCTGCTCCAGTTCGCCTCCACCTTCCTGCTCACCTGGCTCTACGCCCGCAACGCCCGGACCAAGCGCGACCGCGCCGCCCTGGGCCTGCGCTGGGACACCCAGGACCAGCTGCGGTGACCGCCGCCACCGGCGTGCTGACCACCGCCACCCCGCCCCCCGTCGCCCCGGCCGGCCAGCACCACGGCCTGGCGATCGTGCTGTTCGCCGTGATCGTCCTGGTCACCCTGGGGATCACCCTCTGGGTCGGCCGCCAGGGCAGCGCCGCCGAGGACTTCTACACCGGCGGACGCGACTTCACCCCGCTGCAGAACGGCTTCGCGCTCTCCGGCGACTACCTGTCCGCCGCCTCCTTCCTGGGCGTCGCCGGGCTGATCGCCCTGTACGGCTACGACGGCGTGCTGTACAGCATCGGCTTCCTGGTCGCCTGGCTGGTCGTGCTGATGCTGGTCGCCGAACTCGTCCGCAACGCGGGCCGGTACACCCTCGCCGACGTGCTCGCGCTGCGGCTGCGCCGCCGCAAGGTGCGGGCGGCGGCCGGCGGCGCCAGCGTCGTGGTCACCCTGCTCTACCTGGTCGCCCAGATGGTCGGCGCCGGCTCGCTGGTCGCCCTGCTGCTTGGCACCAACAGCGCCCAGGCCCGGACCTGGACGATCATCGCGGTCGGCGCGCTGATGATCGTCTACGTCACCATCGGCGGGATGCGGGCCACCACCTGGATCCAGATCGTCAAGGCGTTCCTGCTGATCGCCGGTTCGGTGCTGCTCACCGTGCTGCTGGTGGCCCGCTTCCACGGCGACCTGTTCGAGCTGATGCGCCAGGCCGCCCGGCACAGCGGCGCCGGTCAGCGCTACCTCGAACCCGGGCTCAAGTACGGCGCCACCTTCACCAGCCGGCTGGACTTCTTCAGCCTCGGCCTGGCCCTGGTGCTCGGCACCGCCGGCCTGCCGCACATCCTGTCCCGCTTCTACACGGTGCCCACCGCGCGGGCCGCCCGCCGCTCCACGATGTGGGCGATCGGCCTGGTCGGCGGCTTCTACCTGATGGCCATCGCGCTCGGCCTGGGCGCCACCGCACTGGTCGGCTCCGCCGAGGTGCGGCACGCCAACGCGGCCGGGAACACCGCCGTCCCGCTGCTCGCCCTGGTGCTCGGCGGCGGCAACGGCAGCACCGGCGGGGTGGTGCTGTTCGCGCTGATCTCGGCGATCGCCTTCGCCACCATCCTCGCCGTGGTCGCCGGGCTGACCCTGGCCTCCTCCGCCGCCTTCGCCCACGACATCTGGGCCGGCGCCTGGCGGAGCCGGCCGGGCCGGCGCGGCGCGGAGCGCACCGAGGAGAAGCCGAGCGAGCAGCAGGAGGTGGTGGTGGCCCGGTTCGCGGCCGGCGGGATCGGCGCGGTGGCGATCGTGATCAGCCTCTACGCCCAGCAGCTGAACGTCGCCTTCCTGGTCGGCCTGGCCTTCGCGGTGGCCGCCTCCTCGAACCTGCCGGTGCTGCTGTACAGCCTGTTCTGGTCGCGGTTCACCGCCCGGGGCGCGGTCTGGTCGGTGTACGGCGGGCTCGTCCCGGCGATCGTGCTGGTGTTCTTCTCGCCGGTGGTCTCCGGCTCGAAGGTGGCGCTGTTCCCCGGCGTCGACTTCCACTGGTTCCCGCTGGAGAACCCCGGGATCGTCTCCATCCCGCTCGGCTTCCTGGCGGGCTGGATCGGGACGCTCACCTCTCCCGAACCGGCCGACGCGGACCGCTTCGCCGAGCTGGAGGTGCGGGCCCTCACCGGAGCGGGTGCGGCGTAGCCGCCGTGACCCGGGCCGGTCGGGCGTCCGGGGGCGGTTGTGCCCTGGCGGGTCGGGCGTCCGGGGCCGGTCACGCCCGGGCGGACAGCCCGTAGCGGTGCTCGGGGCGGCCGGTGTCGCCGTAGCGCAGGGTCAGCCGCAGCCGGCTGTCCCGTTCCAGCTGCTTGAGGTAGCGCTGGGCGGTCGAGCGGCTCAGCCCGGTGGCATCGGCGACCTCCTGGGCGGACAGCGGCCGGCCCGCCCGGCGCAGCACGCCCAGCACCAGGTCGGTGGTGGGCGCCGAGTGGCCCTTGGGCAGTGTCCCGGCGGGCGCGGCGGCGCTGCGCAGGGTGGCGAACAGCCGGTCCACCTCGTCCTGGCCGGCCTCCCGGGCCGGGGTGGCCAGGGCGTGCCGCAGCTGGGCGTAGGAGACCAGCTTGTCCCGCAGCCCGGCGAAGGTGAACGGCTTGACCAGGTACTGCAGGGCGCCGTGCTGCATCGCGGCGTGCACGGTGGAGACGTCCCGGGCGGCGGTCACCATCATCACGTCGCAGGTCACCTGGCGTTCCCGCAGCCGGCGGACCAGCGCCAGGCCGGTCTCGTCCGGCAGGTGGTGGTCGAGCAGCAGGAGGTCGACCGGGCGGCGCTCCAGCGCGGCCAGCGCCTCTCCGGCCGAGTGGGCGGTGCCGGTGACCCGGAAGCCCTGCACCTTGGCCACGTAGGCGGCGTGCACGTCCGCGACCCGGAAGTCGTCGTCCACCACGAGTACGTCGATCATCACGCCTCCACGAGCTGAGTGGTGAGCAGGGCCTCGGGCAGCTCGACGGTGAACCGGGCGCCGCCGAGCGGGCCGGTGTCGAGCACGATCCGGCCGCCGGTCCGTTCGACCAGCCGCCGCACCATCGCCAGGCCCAGCCCGCGCGGACGGTGCGCGGGCGCGTCCTTGCTGGTCCACCCCTCCTCGAAGACCTGCTCGCGCAGCTCCTCCGGCACGCCCGGGCCGCTGTCCGCGACCTGCAGCAGCAGGGTGGAGCCGGCCGCCGCCAGGGTCACCTCCAGCCGCCCGCCCGGGCCTGTCCGCCCGCTGCCGCCGGGCACCAGGGCGTCCACCGCGTTGTCGATCAGGTTGCCGAGCACCGTCACCAGTGCCCGGGCGTCCACCACCGCGTCCGGCAGGTGCGCCGCCGGGGCGAGCACCAACCGCACCCCGCGCTCGTCGGCCACCGCCGTCTTGCCCGCCAGCAGCGCCGCCACGTGCGGGTCCTGCACCTGTTCGGCGATCCGCGCGGCGACCACGGCGTGCGAGCCGGACTGCTCCGAGATGAAGGCCACCGCCTGCTCGTGGCGGCCGAGTTCGAGCAGGCCGAGCAGGGTGTGCATCCGGTTGGCGTGCTCGTGGTCCTGGGCGCGCAGCGCCTCGGTGAGGCTGCGGGTGGTGTCCAGCTCGCGGACCAGCGACTCCAGCTCGGTGCGGTCGCGCAGCGTCACCACGGCGCCCTCGGCGGTGGCCGTCCGGTTCACCACCAGCACCCGGTCGTCCCGGACGGCCGGCAGGTCGGTGCCGGTGATCCGCCCGGTCAGCACGTCGGCCAGCCGGCCCGGCGGCAGCACCGCGGCGATCGGGCGGCCGGTGCACTCCCCGGGCAGGTCGAGCAGCCGCAGGGCCTCGTCGTTGGCCAGCCGGATCCGGCCCCGTTCGTCCAGCGCGACCAGGCCCTCGCGGATGCCGTGCAGCATGGCCTCGCGCTCGACCAGCAGGGCCGAGATGTCGGCCAGCGCGATGTTGTGGGTGCGGCGCTTGAGCCGGCGGGCCAGCACCAGGGTGGCGACGGTGCCGGCGGTCAGGCCGGCGGCGGCGCACAGCAGGATGCCGGTGAGCATCTTCAGCAGCCGGCGGCGGATCGAGTCGTCGCTGATGCCGACCGACACCTCGCCGACGATCCGGCCGTCCGTCGTCCGCAGCGGCACCTTGCCGCGGGCGGTGCGGCCCAGGGTGCCCTGCTGGATCGCGGTGACGCTGCGGCCGGCCAGTGCCGGCTCGGGGTCGGTGCTGACCCGCTGGCCGATCCGGCCCGGGTCGGTGTGCGAGAGGCGGATGCCGTCCAGGTCGGTGACCACGACGAAGCTGGCGCCGGTGGCGAGCCGGATCTGCTCGGCGTTGCGCTGCGCGGTGACGACGTCGCGGGCGTCGGCGGCCCGGGCGAGGGTCTCGTCGGTGGCGGTGGCCTGGGCGATGGACAGCGCCCGCTGCATGGCGTCGTGGTCCAGTTCGCTGCTGACCGGGGCCAGGAACAGCCCGGCGGTCAGGGCGGTGACGCCGACGGTGACGACGGTCTGGCTCAGCAGGAGCTGGGCGAAGACCCGGCGGGGCCAGTGGGGGAGCTTCATCCGGGCCTCCTCTCGGCGGCTGGGTGTGGCGGGGACCCACCAGGTGGGGGCCTGCTGGGCGGGGTCCCGAGGGGCGGGGTCCCGAGGGGCGGGGTCCTGAGGGGTGGGGGCCGACAGGGGTGGGGTCGGGACACCCTATGTTTCCGACGTGTTTCTGTCAGCCCGCGTCCCCGCAGTTGTAGCGGAAGCAAAAGGAGCAGAACACCCCTCAATGCGGAGAAGTCGCACTACGCGCAGATGGCTCCCGCCGGGGCCGGGCCCGCTCCTACCTTTCCGGGGCAAGCACTGATCCGGGAGGAATGAATGACCGATACCCCGGCGATCGAGCTGACCGGCGCGACGAAACGCTTCCGCACCCCCTCCGGTGCGCTGCACACCGCCGTCCGCGATCTCGATCTGACCGTCGCCCAGGGCGAGTTCGTCGCCGTCGTCGGCCCCACCGGCTGCGGCAAGTCCACCACGCTGACCCTGGTCAGCGGCCTGGAGGAGCCCACCGAGGGCGAGGTCCGGGTGTACGGCGAGCCCGTGCGCGGGATCGACCCCAAGGTCGGGTTCGTCTTCCAGCAGGACGCCGTCTTCCCCTGGCGCACCGTGCTGTCCAACGTGATGGCCGGGCCGCGCTTCCGCGGCGTGACCGCCGCCGAGGCGAAGGAGCGGGCCCGGGACTGGCTGGGCCGGGTGGGCCTGGCCGCCTTCGAGGACCGCTACCCGCACCAGCTGTCCGGCGGCATGCGCAAGCGCGTCGCACTCGCCCAGACCTTCGTCAACGACCCGACCATCCTGCTGATGGACGAGCCGTTCTCGGCGCTGGACGTGCAGACCCGCGCCCTGATGTCCGACCAGCTGCTGGAGCTGTGGGCCGGCACCGGCTCGTCGGTCGTCTTCGTCACCCACGACCTGGACGAAGCCATCGCGCTCGCCGACCGGGTCGTCGTGATGACGGCCGGACCGGCCACCGTCAAGGAGGTCTTCACCGTCGACCTGCCACGACCGCGCACCGTGGAGGCCGTCCGGCTGGAACCGAGGTTCGTCGAGCTGTACCGCGAGATCTGGGCCTCGCTCGGCGAAGAGGTGCGCATCACCCGGGAGAGAGGAGCGGGTCGTGCCGCTTGAGACCGCGTCCGAGACCGCGTCGACCGCCGCCGGGAAGCCCCCGGCCGCCACGACCAGAACCGAGGCCCGCGAACGGGCCGCCCGCAACCGGAAGTTGACCGTCTACGCGGCCCGGCTCGGGGTGCTGGTCGCCTTCCTCGGCCTGTGGGAGGTGTGCGCCCGCACCGAGGTCATCGACCCGTTCAACTTCTCCCAGCCGTCCAGGATCTGGGACCAGATCTGGCAGTGGACCACCCACGGCACCGCCCAGGGCTCGCTCGGCGAGCAGATCGGCTACACCCTGTACGAGGCCCTCACCGGCTGGGTGATCGGCGTGGTCGGCGGTGTGCTGCTGGGCATCGCGCTCGGCCGGGTCCGCTTCCTGGCCGACGTGTTCGGGCCGTACATCAAGGTCCTCAACGCCATCCCGCGGATCGTGCTCGCCCCGATCTTCCTGATCTGGTTCGGCCTCGGCCCGGCCTCCAAGGTCGCCTCCGCGGTGGTCCTGGTGTTCTTCCCGGTGTTCTTCAACGCCTTCCAGGGCGCCCGCGAGGTCGACCGCAACCTGGTCGCCAACGCCCGCATCCTGGGCGCCGACAACCGCAAGGTCACCCTCCAGGTGGTCATCCCCGCCGCCACCACCTGGATCTTCACCAGCCTCCACGTCAGCTTCGGCTTCGCGCTGATCGGCGCGATCGTCGGCGAGTACATCGGCGCCACCAAGGGCCTCGGCCTGCTGGTCGCCGCCGCCCAGGGCACCTTCAACGCGGCCGGGGTGTACGCCGCCATGACCATCCTCGCCGTCGTCGCGCTGCTCACCGAGGGGCTGCTGACCTTCGCCGAGAAGAGACTCTTCCGCTGGAAGCCCGCCGACGCGGGCGACGGCCGCTGAACTCCCCCCACCCGTACGCACCGAGAGGTTCCCCCACGATGCGCAGAGCTCTCACTGCCGTCCTCGCCGCCGCCCTGCTCGTCCCGCTCTCCGCCTGCGCCAACGACGCCGCCACCTCGTCCCACGGCGCGGCCCCGGCTGGGCAGCAGGTCGACGGACCCAAGGTCAAGATCATGGTCGGTGGCCTGGACAAGGTCATCTACCTGCCCGCGATGCTCACCCAGCGGCTCGGCTACTTCGCCGAGGCCGGCGTCAACGTCGAACTGCTCACCGAACCGGCCGGCGTCAACGCCACCACCGCGCTGCTGGCCGGCGACGTCCAAGGCGCCGTCGGCTTCTACGACCACACCATCGACCTCCAGGCCAAGGGCAAGCACGTCGAGTCCGTGGTCCAGTTCGCCCAGGCCCCCGGTGAGGTCGAACTGGTCTCCGCCAAGCAGGCCGACGCCATCAGGTCCGGCGCCGACTTCAAGGGCAAGAAGCTCGGCGTCACCAGCATCGGCTCCTCCACCGACTTCCTCACCAAGTACCTCGCGGTCAAGAACGGCGCCTCCGTCAGCGATTTCAGCCCGATCGCGGTCGGCGCCGGGCAGACCTTCATCGCCGCCCTCCAGCAGGGCAGCATCGACGCCGGGATGACCACCGACCCGACCGTCGCCACCGTCCTCGACAAGGGCCTCGGCAAGATCCTCTACGACATGCGCACCCCCGAGGGCTCGCGCCAGGCGCTCGGCGGGCTCTACCCGTCCTCCTCGCTGTACATGAACACCGAGTGGGTCGAGAAGAACAAGGACACCACCCAGAAGCTCACCAACGCCTTCGTCAAGACCCTCAAGTGGATGTCCACCCACAGCCCCGAGGAGATCGCCGCGAAGATGCCCGCCGACTACGCGCAGGGCGGCGCCGAGCAGTACGCGGCTGCCATCAAGTCCACCCTGCCGATGTTCACCACCGACGGGGTGATGCCCGCCGACGGGCCCAGGACCGTGCTCGCGGTGCTCGCCGCCTTCCACCCGGACGTCAAGGGCAAGGAAGGGACGATCGACCTGGCCAGGACGTACACCACGGAGTTCGTCGGCAAGGCCGCCGGCTGACGCCCGGCCCTCGCGGCCCCGCGCCCACCCCCACGGGCGCGGGGCCGCCCTGGTGCTCGGACCCCCCGCTCGGTTCCCTGGCTCGGTTCCCTGGCTCGGTTCCCGGCTCAGATCCCCCGTACGGAGAGCACGTCCATCCGCGACGGCGTCCCCGCCGCCTTGCCGCAGCTCTCCGGGCGCGCCGGCTCGCTCACCGACTCGATCACGTCCACCTCCCAGGCCCGCCCGTCCCGGTGGATCACCGCCACCAGCCAGCGGCCCGGGCCGTCCACCCGCTGCGCCAGGGTCAGCGCGTCCACCCCGGTCTCGCCGATCGCCAGCCGCACCGCGTGCTCGGCCGCCTGGCCCGGCCGCTCCCAGCCCGAGCAGCCCCGCGACCACTCCGGCACCATGTGCCCGGCCGCCGTCGCCGCCAGCACCTCCTTGGCGCTCTCCGGCGTCAGCCGCCCGTACGCGTAGCCGTACGGCAGCACCAGCATCGTGGGGGAGAAGCGGTGCCCGCCCAGGTGGGTGACCTCCCACACCTCGCTGTGCCCGGCCGCCGCCAGCTCCGCGGCCAGCGGACGGCCCAGCAGCGCGCAGCAGCGGTCCCGGCGGCCGTTGGTGCACACCAGCGCCAGCGGGCCGCCGACGTGCTCCACCCCGAAACCCGTGTGGTCACCGGCGCCCAGCGCCGCGAAGTCCAGCCCCAGCAGCTCCGCCGGATCCGCCACCTGCGCCCGGCGGACCCAGCCGCGGCCCGGCACCGCGTGCGCCACGACCACCTCGTGCCGCGCCGTCGGCAGGCAGTCCGCGTGCCGCCCGGGGCGCCGGATCAGGGCGACCCGTACGCCGGTGCCCGCCGCGGCGGCCTCCAGCGCGCGCCCGACCGCCCCGTCCAGGTGGCTCTCGCCCAGAGCCTTCGCGCCCCAGGGGCCGTTCTGCTCCAGCAGCAGCCAGGTGGTCGCCACCGCCGCCGTCGCGGTCAACGGTTCCGAAAGTTCACGCGAGAGGGTCGCACAGGTGCTCACCCGGGCAAGGCTACCCCCGGCGGTCCGGCCCGGCCCGGGGGCCGCGCAACGCCCGCGACCAGGCCCGGAGCGGCCGCGACCGGCCCCGGACGCGCCGGAGGGCGGGGCACCCGCAGGCACCCCGCCCTCCGACCCCGTCAGCACGGGCGAGCCGTCACGCCGGGCCGGCCACCACCGCGATCGGCGCCGTCACCGGCGTACCCGAACCGTCCCGGCGCGGGTCGCGCTCCGGCAGGTCGACCGGCACGCCCTTGGCACCGGCGGCCCGGGCCGGGGCGGCACCCGCCCAGGCGAACGCCAGGCCGTCCTCGCCGCGCAGGAAGCGCTGGCAGCGCACACCGCCGGTCGCCCGGCCCTTGCGCGGGTACTGCTCGAACGGGGTGACCTTCCAGGACGACTGCTCGTCACCCGACAGCGTGCCCGAGGCGCCCGCCACCGAGACCACCACCGCGTCCACGGCCGGGTCCACCGCCGTGAACGACAGCACCCGGGCGCCGTCCGACAGCTTGACGCCCGCCATGCCACCCGCCGGACGGCCCTGCGGACGGACCTGACCCGCCGGGTAGCGCAGCAGCTGGGCGTCCGAGGTGATGAAGACCAAGTCCTCCTCGCCGGTGCGCAGTTCGACCGCGCCCACCAGCTCGTCGCCGTCCTTGAGGCCGATCACCTCGAACTCGTCCTTGTTCGCCGGCCACTCCGGCACCACCCGCTTCACCACACCCTGCACCGTGCCTAGCGCCAGCCCCGGCGAGGACTCGTCCAGCGTGGTCAGCGCCAGCACCCGCTCCCCGGCCTCCAGCCGCAGGAACTCCTCCACCGCGGCCCCGCCCGCCAGCGTCGGCGAGGGCATCGGCGGCAGTGCCGGCAGGTCGATCACCGGCAGCCGCAGCACCCGGCCCGCGGACGTCACCACACCCACGTCCGCCCGCGCCGTGGCCGGCACCGCCGACACGATCACGTCGTGCTTCGCCCGCTTCTCCGACAGCTCGAACGGCTCACCGTCCGCCGTCCGCGCCAGCAGCCCCGTCGAGGACAGCAGCACCCGGCACGGGTCGTCCGCCACCTCCAGCGGCACCGTCAGCGCCGCGGCCGGAGCCGCCCCCGCCTCCAGCAGCACCGTGCGCCGCTCCGTCCCGAACTGCTTGGACACCGCGCCCAGTTCGGACGACACCACACTGCGCAGCCTGGTGTCCGACTCCAGGATCTCGGTCAGCTCCGCGATCTCCGCGTTCAGCTTCTCCTTCTCCTGCTCCAGCTCCACCCGGTCGAACCGGGTCAACCGGCGCAGCGGCGTGTCCAGGATGTAGCCGGTCTGCGTCTCCGACAGCGAGAAGCGCTCCATCAGGCGCTCCTTCGCCTGCTGGGCGTTGTCACTCGACCGGATGATCGAGATGACCTCGTCGATGTCCACCAGGGCCACCAGCAGGCCCTCGACCAGGTGCAGCCGCTCCTGCCGCTTGCGGCGGCGGAAGTCGCTGCGCCGGCGCACCACCGTGAAGCGGTGGTCGACGTAGACCTCCAGCAGCTCCTTGAGGCCCAGCGTCAGCGGCTGCCCGTCCACCAGCGCCACGTTGTTGATGCCGAAGGTCTCCTCCAACGGCGTCAGCTTGTAGAGCTGCTCCAGCAGCGCCTCCGGCACGAAGCCGTTCTTCACCTCGATCACCAGCCGCAGCCCGTGCTCGCGGTCGGTCAGGTCCTTGACGTCCGCGATGCCCTGCAGCTTCTTCGCGTTGACCAGGTCCTTGATCTTCGCGATGACCTTCTCCGGGCCGACGTTGTACGGCAGCTCGGTCACCACGATGCCCTTGCGGCGCGCCGTGACGTTCTCGATCGTCGTGGTGGCCCGGATCTTGAAGGTGCCGCGGCCCGACTCGTACGCGTCCCGGATGCCCGACAGGCCCACGACCCGCCCGCCCGTCGGCAGGTCCGGACCGGGCACGAACCGCATCAGCGTGTCCAGGTCCGCGCTCGGGTGCTTGATCAGGTGCCGGGCCGCGGCCACCACCTCGGACAGGTTGTGCGGCGGCATGTTCGTCGCCATGCCCACCGCGATGCCCGTCGCGCCGTTCACCAGCAGGTTCGGGAACGCGGCCGGCAACGCCAGCGGCTCCTGCTCGCTGCCGTCGTAGTTCGGCCCGAAGTCGACGGTGTCCTCGTGGATCGACTCCACCATCGCCATCGAGGCCGCCGTCAGCCGCGACTCGGTGTACCGCATCGCCGCCGGCGGGTCGTCGTTGCCCAGCGAACCGAAGTTGCCGTGCCCGTCGATCAGCGGCAGCCGCATCGAGAACGGCTGCGCCATGCGCACCACCGAGTCGTAGATCGACTGGTCGCCGTGCGGGTGCAGCCGGCCCATCACCTCGCCCACCACGCGCGCGCACTTCACGTGCGCCCGGTCCGGACGCAGGCCCATCTCGTTGGCCTGGTACAGGATCCGGCGGTGCACCGGCTTGAGACCGTCCCGCGCGTCGGGCAGCGCACGCGAGTAGATCACCGAGTAGGCGTACTCCAGGAAGGAGCCCTGCATCTCGTCCACGACGTCGACGTCGAGGATCCGCTCCTCGAAGTCTCCGGGCGGCGGGGTCTGCGAACTGCGGCGGGCCATCGCGGCGGGGCTCCCTTACGTGTCGCTGGCTGTGTCGTCGGCCGGACGCCGGGCGTCCGGTCCGGGCACCGGACGGGCTTCGCCGCCCCGGCTCCCTGATTCACCGTCCTACCGCCGCGACCCGTCAACCGGGCGCGACCGACAGGGCACGGCGCCCCCATTGTGGACCCTCGCGCCGACACTCCCGGTCAGCGGCCCTCTTCCGCCCCTGGCGAACGCCGCATCCGCGCGGACACAAACACGCCTCCCGCGCGTTGCACCACAATGGGGGACGCCACACGAACCCCGACATCGACGACGGGAAGGACCCGAGCGCATGGCCAACCCGGCCCCCGCCTCCAGCCGAGGCATCGCCATCACCGAGCACCGCCTGGCCAACGGCCTGCGCGTCGTCCTCTCCGAGGACCGACTCACCCCGGTCGCCGCGGTCTGCCTCTGGTACGACGTCGGCTCCCGCCACGAGGTCAAGGGCCGCACCGGCCTCGCCCACCTCTTCGAGCACCTGATGTTCCAGGGCTCCGCCAACGTCACCAACAACGGGCACTTCGAGCTCGTCCAGGGCGCCGGCGGCTCGCTCAACGGCACCACCAGCTTCGAACGCACCAACTACTACGAGACCATGCCCGCCCACCAGCTGGAGCTCGCCCTCTGGCTGGAGGCCGACCGCATGGGCTCGCTGCTCGCCGCCCTCGACGAGACGTCCATGGAGAACCAGCGCGCCGTCGTCAAGAACGAACGCCGCCAGCGCTACGACAACGTCCCGTACGGCACCGCCTTCGAGAAGCTCACCGCGCTCTCGTACCCCGACGGCCACCCGTACCACCACACCCCGATCGGCTCCATGGCCGACCTCGACGCCGCCACCCTGGAGGACGCCCGCGCGTTCTTCCGCACCTACTACGCGCCCAACAACGCGGTGCTCTCCGTGGTCGGCGACATCGACCCCGAGCAGACCATCGCCTGGGTCGAGAAGTACTTCGGCTCCATCCCCGCGCACGACGGCAAGCAGCCCCCGCGCTCCGGCGAACTCCCCGACACCATCGGCCGCGAACTGCGCCAGGAACTCGCCGAGGACGTCCCCTCCCGCGCCCTGATGGCCGCCTACCGCCTGCCCCACGACGGCACCCGCGAGGCCGACGCCGCCGACCTCGCGCTCACCATCCTCGGCAGCGGCGAGTCCAGCCGCCTCTACAACCGGCTCGTCCGCCGCGACCGCACCGCCGTCGCCGCCGGCTTCGGCCTGCTGCGCCTCGCCGGCGCCCCCAGCCTCGGCTGGCTCGACGTCAAGACCTCCGGCGACGCCACCATCGCCCAGATCGACGCCGCCGTCGACGAGGAGCTCGCCCGCTTCGCCGCCGAGGGCCCCACCCCCGAGGAACTCGAGCGCGCCCAGGCCCAGATCGAGCGCGAGTGGCTCGACCGGCTCACCACCGTCGCCGGCCGCGCCGACGAACTCTGCCGCTACGCCGTCCTGTTCGGCGACCCCAAGCTGCTGAACGACGCCCTCCCCAAGGTCCTCGACGTCACCGCCGAGGAGGTCCAGGCCGTCGCCAAGGCCCGGCTCCACCCCGACAACCGGGCCGTCCTCGTCTACGAGCCGACCGCGACCGCCGCCGACGACGCTTCCGACGCCGCTTCCGAAGAGGAGGGTGCCGCCGTATGAGCACCGACTACGTCCCCGCGATGACCTTCCACCCCCAGCCCCAGCCCGGCACCCCCGGCCCCTGGGCCTTCCCCGCCCCCGAGCGGGCCGCCCTCGGCAACGGCATCACCGTGCTGCACTGCCACCGGCCCGGCCAGCAGCTGGTCGCCGTCGAGGTCCTCCTCGACGCCCCGCTCGCCGCCGAGCCCGAGGGCCTCGACGGCGTCGCCGCCATCCTCGCCCGCGCCCTCAACGAGGGCACCGACACCCTCACCGCCGAGGAGTTCGCCGGCGAACTCGAGCGCGCCGGGGCCACCCTCGACGCCCACGCCGACCACCCCTGCATCCGGGTCGCCCTCGAAGTCCCCGCCTCCCGGCTCCAGCGCGGCCTCACCCTGCTCGCCGACGCCCTGCGCGCCCCCGCCCTCCCGGCCGAGGAGATCGAGCGCCTCGTCGCCAACCGCCTCGACGAGATCGTGCACGAGCAGGCCAACCCCGCCCGGCGCGCCGCCAAGGCCCTCTACGCCGAGCTCTTCGAGGCCGCGGACCGCCTCTCCCGGCCCCGCAGCGGCACCGCCGACACCGTCAAGTCGATCGACCGCGCCGCCGTCAAGGCCTTCTACGACGCCCACGTGCGCCCCGCCACCACCACCGTCGTGGTGGTCGGCGACCTCACCGGCGTCGACCTCCCCGCCCTGCTGGAGAGCACCCTCGGCACCTGGACCGGCACCACCGCGGAACCCTCCGCCCACGCCCCGGTCACCGGCGACGACCACGGCCGCGTCCTCATCGTCGACCGCCCCGGCTCCGTCCAGACCCAGCTGCTGATCGGCCGCATCGGCCCCGACCGCCACGACCCGGTCTGGGCCGCCCAGATCCTCGGCACCTACTGCCTCGGCGGCACCCTCACCTCCCGCCTCGACCGCGTCCTGCGCGAGGAGAAGGGCTACACCTACGGCGTCCGGGCCTTCGCCCAGCCGCTGCGCTCCGCCGCCGACGGCAGCGGGCGCTCGCTGCTCGCCATCAGCGGCTCGGTGGACACCGCCTCCACCGCCCCCGCGCTCGCCGACACCTGGACCATCCTGCGCACCCTCGCCGCCGAGGGCCTCACCGACGCCGAGCGCGACGAGGCCGTGCAGTTCCTGGTCGGCGTCGCGCCGCTCAAGTACGAGACCGCGGGCTCGGTCGCCGGCACCCTGGCCGACCAGGTCGAGCAGTACCTCGCCGACGACTACCAGGCCGAGGTCTACCGGCAGCTGGCCGAACTGCCCACCGCGGCGGCCACCGAGGCCGTGGTCGCGGCCTTCCCGCCGGACCGCCTGATCACCGTCCTGGTCGGCGACGCCGCCGCCATCGAGGCGGACGTGCGGGCGCTCGGGATCGGCGAGGTCACCGTCGTCGGCTGACGCCCTCCGACGTCCCCTCCGGCCCGGTGGAGCGCTTTCGCTCCGCCGGGCCGGACGCGTTCCGGACGCGTCCGTAAATCCGTTGCGGGTCCGGCCCGTTCCGTGGATAGATGTTCCCCGACGCACACCACGTGCGAACTGCGAGCAGCGAAGGGAGGCGGTCACCATGCGGGTCGAGCAAGCCATACGACGACGCTCCCCGAGGCCGTATCTCCCATGCCTCGCCACGGCTGCCTGAGCGCACCCGTCCCCGAACTTCCCCGAGCCGCACCGGGATTCTCTTTCGCGCGGCAATTCCTTCCCGAACTACCCGACCTCTGGAGGTCGTTCACCCATGTCGTACACCGAAGTTCCCGGCATCCGCGTCCCGATCCGGATGTGGACCGACCCGGCGACGGTCGAGGGCGCGGCCCTCCAGCAGCTGCGCAACATCAGCTCCCTGCCCTGGCTGCACGGCCTGGCCGTGATGCCGGACGTCCACCTGGGCAAGGGCGCGACGGTCGGCTCCGTCATCGCCATGAAGGACGCGGTCTGCCCGGCGGCGGTCGGCGTCGACATCGGCTGCGGGATGAGCGCGGTGAAGACCTCCCTCACCGCCAAGGACCTCCCGGACGACCTCTCCGCCCTGCGCTCCAAGATCGAGCAGGCCATCCCGGTCGGCCGCGGCCTCCACACCGACCCGGTCGACCCGACCACGCTGCACGGTTTCCGCACGGAGGGCTGGGACGACTTCTGGCACCGCTTCGACGACATCGCGGAGGACGTCAAGTGGCGCCGCGAGCGGGCGATGCAGCAGATGGGAACGCTCGGCTCGGGGAATCATTTTGCGGAGGTTTGTGTAGATATGTCCGATTCGGTGTGGCTGATGCTGCACTCCGGGTCGCGCAACATCGGCAAGGAGCTGGCGGAGCACCACATGACCGTCGCCCGCTCTCTGTCGCACAACCAGGGGCTGGTCGACCGCGATCTGGCGGTCTTCCTCGCGAAGACCCCAGAGATGGCCGACTACCGCCAGGACCTCTTCTGGGCGCAGGAGTACGCGAAGCACAACCGTGCCCTGATGATGGCGCTCTTCCAGGACGTTGTCCGGGGCGAGTTCGCCAAGGCGCAGGTCACCTTCGAGGAGGTGATCAGCTGCCACCACAACTACGTCTCGGAGGAGCGCTACGACGGCGTCGACCTGCTGGTGACCCGCAAGGGTGCGATCAGGGCCGGCTCCGGCGACCTCGGGATCATCCCGGGCTCGATGGGGACGGGCTCCTACATCGTCCGCGGCCTGGGCAACGCTGCGTCGTTCAACTCCGCCTCGCACGGCGCCGGCCGCAAGATGAGCCGCACCGCCGCGAAGAAGCGGTTCACCACGCGCGACCTGGCTGAGCAGACCAAGGGTGTGGAGTGCCGCAAGGATAGCGGCGTGGTGGACGAGATCCCGGGCGCCTACAAGTCCATCGAGAAGGTCATCGAGCAGCAGAAGGACCTGGTCGAGGTGGTCGCCCACCTCAAGCAGGTGGTCTGCGTGAAGGGCTGACCAAATGTTGAGGCGCCCGGAACCGTTCCCGGGCGCCTCATCTACGAAGCTATCCTTCGTGACTGGCAGCCATTGAGGCGCCATCGGCGGATATTGCAGCTCTTCTCGGTGCGGCCGAGCTGTTCTGCTGCTGCCTTGATGCTGGGTGCTGCCATGAGGACGTCATCTTCGGCTTTGGTCCAGCTGCGCTTGATCATGCGCCTCACGCCCGAGGGTCTGACCCACATCGCTGCTTCTGCGGCTGCGGCCTTCTTGCGGTGTAGTGCCATGCAGTCGGGGTAGTAGATGTGGCTGAGGATAGCCACCGCCTCTTCCCTGGAGTAGAAGAGGTTGAAGATCCCGTCCCGCTTGTTCCGTCGGAATGTGCGTCGAGTGCCGGTGAGGCCGTCCAGGTAGCCATGGACGAACGTGGCGATGGCGTCGCTCTGGGTCGTGAGGCTGACGAAGGGGAGATTCTGTGAGGTCCGTCCCGTCGAGCCGTCGGCGTCAATCAGCCCCCGAAGGTAGTCGCGCTCGGAGAGCGGCATGTGCGGCGGCGCAATGATGTCGGACTTCCGCCCCGCTGGCAGGCCGAGCGCCTGCAATTCCTCGCGGAACTCTCGAGCGTAGACGGTCCACATCACTGAGGCGTGCTCCGCCTTGAAGTTCGTTGCGCGCGTCCGGTAGCTGATGGTGCTGTTGTACGGGCAGAGCCGCTGGAACTCCTCCAGGATCGGGGCGTCCCGTGTGGCGAGTTCCACGGAGAGTCGACCGCGGTTGCGGGACTGTTCGGTGAGGTGTCCGTCCGCCTGGAGGAAGGCGAACATGTAGGCGTGCTCGGGTCGTTCGAGGTCGAAGAACGTCATGCCGAGAGCATCAGTGCGATCCGTCGTTCGAGAGGATCGAATGACCACCAGTTCGCTCAATGGTGTGGATGCGATCGAATCCGTGAACAGAAGCGCCCGGCGGTGCTAGACAGCACTGCCGGGCGCTTCGTGCGTGACGCGCGAGGGCTCAGGCCGCGGCCGGGAGGTCGTCGAGGCCTTCGGCGACGAGCTTGGCGAGGCGGTCGAGGGCCTCGTCGGCGTTGGGGGCGTCGGAGGCCAGGATGACCTCGTCGCCGCCCTGGGCGCCCAGGGCGAGCAGGCCGAGCATGGAGGCGGCGTTCACGGGGTTGCCGCCGGGCTTGGCGATGGTGATCGGCACGCCGGTGGCCGTGACGGCCCGGACGAAGACGGAGGCGGGACGGGCGTGCAGGCCCTCGGCCCAACCGATGGTGACGCGGCGCTCAGCCATGAGACGTGCCTTTCCGGTGAAGCTGGTCACGGCCGTGCTCGGGCGAGCGGGGGGAACGACCGTGTTGTCTAGACCAGTGTTGCACGCAGGCAACCCCTGCGAGGCGCCGCGTTCGGGACTTGTGATTGTTTCTTTTCGGGGCATAAGGCCCGGCCAGCGGCCCTGTCCACCCTGCCGTGGGCACGCGCCCGGCGCCATTCGGCTCGCCGCCGGATAACCTGACGAATGTGGAAGACCCCGCGGTGGCGAACCCCGCGCAACCCGACTATCCGCAGCACTGGGAAGCCGACGTCCTGCTGCGCGACGGCGGCACGGCCCGGATCCGGCCGATCACCCCCGGCGACGCCGGGCGGTTGGTGGAGTTCTACGAACAGGTCTCCGACCAGTCCAAGTACTTCCGCTTCTTCGCCCCCTACCCGCGGCTCTCCGACAAGGACGTGCGCCGCTTCACCCACCACGACTTCGTGAACCGGGTCGGCCTCGCCGTGGTGGTCCGGGACCACTTCATCGCGACCGTCCGCTACGACCGGATCGACGCCGACGGCCGCCCCTCCGAGCACGGCACCGACGCCGAGGTCGCCTTCCTCGTCCAGGACGCCCACCAGGGCCGCGGCGTGGCCTCCGCGCTGCTGGAGCACATCGCGGCGGTGGCCCAGGAGCGGGGCATCCGCCGCTTCCAGGCCGAGGTGCTGCCGGAGAACCGCAAGATGGTGAAGGTCTTCACCGACGCCGGCTACACCCAGCGCCGCAGCTTCGCCGACGGCGTGGTGCACCTGGAGTTCGCCCTCGAACAGACCGACCGCTCACTCGCCGTGATGCGCGCCCGCGAGCACCGAGCCGAGGCCCGCTCGGTGCAGCGGCTGCTGACCCCGCGCTCGGTGGCGGTGATCGGCGTCTCCCGCAATCCGCAGACCGTCGGCCGGGCCCTGCTGCGCGACCTGCTCGGCAGCTTCGACACCGAGTTCGAGAGCCGGTACGAGACCAAGGGCGCCCCGCGCACCGTCTACGCGGTGAACCGCAGCGCCCCGCCCGGCACCGAGCTGGACGGCGTCCCGGTGCACCGCTCGATTCTGGACATTCCCGGGCCGGTGGACCTCGCGGTGATCGCCGTCCCCGAGAGCGTCGTCCCGGCGGCCGTCGCCGAGTGCGGCGCGCACGGCGTGCAGGGCCTGGTGGTGGTCACCGCCGGCTACGCCGAGACCGGCCCGGAGGGCCGCGACCGCCAGCGCGCCCTGGTGCGCCAGGCCCGCGCGGCGGGCATGCGGGTGATCGGCCCGAACGCCTTCGGCCTGATCAACACCGACCCAGACCACCCGCTGAACGCCTCGCTCGCCCCGCACCTGCCGGACCGCGGCGGCTTCGGGATCTTCTGCCAGTCCGGGGCGATCGGCGTGGCCCTGCTGGAGTCCGCCCACCGGCGCGGCCTCGGGGTCTCCTCCTTCGCCTCGGTCGGCAACCGCTCGGACGTCTCCGGCAACGACTTCCTGCAGTACTGGGCCGAGGACGAGGCCACCGAGGTGGTGCTGCTCTACCTGGAGTCCTTCGGCAACCCCCGCAAGTTCACCCGGATCGCGCGCCGACTGGCCACCGCCAAGCCGGTGGTGGTGGTCAAGGGCGCCCGCCACACCGGCAGCCTGCCGCCCGGCCACGCCGTCCCGGCCACCGCCACCGGCCTGCACGATGCCACCGTGGACGCGCTGTTCGAACAGGCCGGGGTCACCAGGGTGGCGACCATCACCGAGCTGTTCGACACCGGTGAGCTGCTCGCCCAGCAGCCGCTGCCGCCCGGTGACCGGGTCGCCGTGGTCGGCAACTCCGACTCGCTGGGCCTGCTCACCTACGACGCCTGCCTGAGCGCCGGGCTGCGCCCGTGCACACCGGTCGACCTCACCACCGCGGCGACCGGCGAGAACTTCCGGATCGCCCTGGACGTCGCGCTCGGCGACCCGGCCGTGGACGCGGTGATCGCCGTCGCCATCCCGCCGATCGGCACTTCCGCGCACGCCTTCATGGGCGGCCGGCTGACCGGCCCGGACGACCCCGAGATGGGCTCGGACGATCCGGAGATCGCCACCGGTCTGCTCGAAGCGGGCGAGCGGGCACGGGAGTTGGGCAAGCCCCTGGTGCTGGCCCACCTGGCCCTGACCGACCTGCCGACCCGGCTGCGCCCGGGCGGGATCCCGGCCTACGCGGCGCCCGAGCGGGCCGTGCGCGCCCTCGCGCACGCCGTGCACTACGCGCAGTGGCGCCGCCGCACCGCCGCGGCGGAGGAGACGGCGCGCGTCCCCGACCTGGACCGGATCGACGAGCCCGGCGCCCGCGCCCTGGTGGAGGCGGCGCTCAGCACCCGCACCGCGGTCGCCGCCCGTACCCAGCCCGGCGGCGCCCGGATCACCCTGTCCGACTCCGAGGCCCGGCTGCTGCTGGCCCGCTACGGTGTCGACGTCTCGCCCACGCTGGCCGCCCCCGACGAGCGGGAGGCCGTCCGGGCCGCCGAGCAGCTCGGCTACCCGGTGGCCCTGAAGGCGACCGCCCCGCACCTGCGCCACCGCCCCGACCTGGGCAGCGTCCGGCTGGACCTGACCGGCGAGGAGGGCCTGCGCCGCGCCCACCGCGAGCTGGACGCCCTGCTCGGCGGCGCGGCCGGTGCCCAGCTGGTGGTGCAGCGGATGGCCCCGCGCGGCGTGGACACCGTGATCGGTGCCACGGTCGATCCGGCCGTCGGCGCGATCCTGTCCTTCGGCCTGGCCGGTGCCCCGGCCGAGCTGCTCGGTGACGTGGCCCACCGCCTCGTCCCGGCCACCGACCAGGACGTCGCCGGTCTGATCCGCGAGGTGCGGGCGGCGCCGCTGCTGTTCGGCTGGCGCGGCGCCGAGGCGGTGGACACCGCCGCGCTGGAGGAGTTGCTGCTGCGGGTGTCGCAGTTGGTGGACGACGTACCGGAGATCGCCTCGGTGGATCTCGAACCGGTGGTCGTCGCCCCGCACGGGCTGGCGATCCTGGGGGCGCGGGTGCGGGTCGCCCCGCTGCCCGTCCGCAGCGATCTGGGCCCGCGCGCGATGAGCACCCTGTAATCTTCCTTGGTTGCGCCTGCCCGTGGGCGCTGATGTCCGAAGCTCGGCGCCGTGCCGCCCGCTTCGTCGGCGGACCATGCCAGGATGGAGTTATGGCGAAGACCGGTACCACCACCACTCAGGACCTGCGCTCGGCGATCGAGCGCAGCGGCTACTACCCGGCCCTGGTGTCCGAGGCGGTCGAGTCCGCGGTGGGCCCGGAGCCGATCAGCTCCTACCTGGTGCACCAGGAGACGACCTTCGACTCCAACGAGGTGCGCCGGCACGTGACGGTGCTGGTGCTGACCCCGACCCGGTTCGTGGTGAGCCACACCGACGAGCAGTCGGGTGACGCGGGCAGCCCCGCCGTGCCGTTCGCCACCACGTCGACGGAGAGTGTCCGGCTGGACCGGATCGGCTCGGTCGTGCTGAGCCGGATGGTGGCGAACCCGGAGACGTACACGCCCGGGACGCTGCCGCGCGAGGTGGTGCTGACCATCGGCTGGGGCGCGGTGCAGCGCCTGGACCTGGAGCCGGCCGGCTGCTCGGACCCGAACTGCGAGGCCGACCACGGCTACACCGGTTCGGCGACGGCCGACGACCTCTCGCTGCGGGTGAGCGAGGCCGGGGACGGTCCGGAGACGGTGGCCCAGGCGCTGCTGTTCGCCCGGGCGCTGTCCGACGCGACGATCGACAACGGCCCGCGGGTCTGAGGTCCCGGCCGGGCCCCGTCGCGCCCGGCCACCGAGCCCCGCCGTTCCCGATCGCGCGCCCGCCCGCGGTCCCGCCCGCTACGAATCCGGTTCCATGTCCTTCGCACCCTCCGACGGCTACGACGCCTTCGAGATCCTCGACCCGGCCGACGCCCCCGCGCCCCCGTACGGCAGCGGCTCGCTCTGCGACCTGCTGCCCTCGGTGGCGGCGGGCCTGGGCGTCCCGGGGTTCACCGCGACGCTGCCGATCGCCCCGGCCGACCGGGCGGTGGTCTTCCTGGTGGACGGCCTGGGCTGGGAGCTGCTGCTGCGCCACCCCGAGTACGCGCCGTTCCTGTCCTCGCTGGCCGGGAGCTCGCTGGGCGGCTCCGGCCGGCCGCTGACCGCGGGCTTCCCGTCGACCACCGCGACCTCGCTGGCCTCGGTCGGCACGGGTACGCCGCCCGGCCTGCACGGCCTGGCCGGGTACACGGTGGCGGTGCCGGGCACCGACTACCTGATGAACCAGCTGCGCTGGCAGCCGCACACCGACCCGAAGGTCTGGCAGCCGTACCCGACGGTGTTCGAGCAGACCCACCGGGCCGGGGTGGCGACCGCCCAGGTGTCCTCCCCGCTGTTCGCCCAGACCCCGCTGACCAGGGTGGCGCTGTCCGGCGGGACCTTCCTGGGCCGTACCACCGGCGAGGAGCGGATGGACCTGGCCGCCTCCTGGCTGGCCGAGCACGACCGGGCGCTGGTGTACACCTACGTCAGCGAGCTGGACGGCGCCGGCCACCGTTTCGGGGTGGACTCCGACGAGTGGCGGATGACGCTGGACGCGGTGGACCGGCTGGCCCGCCGGCTGGCCGAGCAGTTGCCGCCGCGGTCGGCGATGTACGTGACGGCCGACCACGGCATGATCGACATCGCCCCCGAGGACCGGATCGACTTCGACGAGGACTGGGAGCTCGGTGCCGGTGTCGCCCTGCTGGGCGGCGAGGGCCGGGCCCGGCACGTGTACGCGGTGCCGGGCGCCGCGGCCGACGTGCACACGGTCTGGAGTGAGGTGCTGGGCGACCGGATGTGGGTGGCCACCCGGGACGAGGCGATCGCGGCGGGCTGGTTCGGCCCGACCGTCGACGAGCGGGTGTACCGGCGGATCGGCGACGTGGTCGCCGCGGCGCGCGACGACATCGCGATCGTCGCCTCCCGCAACGAGCCCGGCGAGTCCGCGATGATCGGCCTGCACGGCTCGATGACTCCGGTCGAACAGTTCGTGCCGCTGCTCGAAGTCCGGGGCTGAGGCGGACCCTTGACCCCTTCGCGCCCGAACCCCCTTGATGTGAAAGGCCCTTGCTCCACCCATGGCTGAACTGGTGTTCTTCTCGGGCACGATGGACTGCGGCAAGTCGACGCTGGCGCTGCAGATGGACCACAACCACGCCGCGCGCGGCCGGCAGGGTGTCATCCTGACCCGCAACGACCGGGCCGGCGCCGCCACCATCTCCAGCCGGCTGGGCCTGCGCGCCGACGCGGTCGAGGTGACGGACGACTTCGACTTCCACGGCCACGTGGTGCAGCGGCTCTCGGCGGGCGGCCGGGTGGACTACCTGATCTGCGACGAGGCCCAGTTCTTCGCCGCCGAGCAGGTGGACCAACTGGCCCGGGTGGTGGACGAGCTGGACATCGACGTCTACACCTTCGGCATCACCACCGACTTCCGGACCCGGCTGTTCCCCGGTTCGCAGCGGCTGATCGAGCTGGCCGACCGGGTGGAGGTGCTCCAGGTCGAGGCGCTCTGCTGGTGCGGCGCGCGGGCGACCCACAACGCCCGTACGGTCGGCGGCGTGATGGTGGTCGAGGGCGCCCAGGTGGTGATCGGCGACATCTCGGTGAGCGAGGACGAGATCGGCTACGAGGTGCTGTGCCGCCGCCACCACCGCCGCCGGATGACCGCCGCGACCGCCCGCGCCTCGGTGCTCTCCCCGGACGTGCTGCCCTTCGAGGAGCAGCAGGTCTAGGGCCTGTCCGGCGGATCTTGCCAGGCGCGCGACGCCGGGCATCCCGCCTGGACGCACGCCCGAATCGCCCAAGTACGTCCAGTACGAGGCCGACTCGGGCGCACGCCCAGCCGGGCGCCCAACGCCGCGCGCTGATCTGCCAAGATCCGCCGGACAGGCCCTAACCGCCCCGAGCCGAAGGGGTGCGCCGGTGCCGAATTCGAGGAGCGACAAGCGGGGGACGAGCGCCGGAGCGACGACCGTCGGCGCCGGGTCCGAGCGCCCCGGAGGCGAGTGGGCGAGTCACAGGGCTTCGAGCACCGAGAAGTGCCCGCCCTGCGGGTCGGCCAGTCGGGCGGCCCGGCCGCGGGCGGTGTCGTGCGGTTCGACCAGGACGCGGCCGCCGAGTTCGACGGTGTGACGGGTGGTCAGCTCGGCGTCCCGGACGGCGAAGTGGGTGCGCCAGCGCGGCGGGTGGCCGCGCAGGTCGGCGCGGTGGCGGATGCCCGCGACCGGGCGTCCGTGCACCAGCAGCGCGCTCTCGTCGGCGGTGGGCCGGACCGGCCGGTCGAGCACCGTGCCGTAGAAGGCGGCGGCGCCGTCGGCGTCCGGGGTGAGCAGTTCGGCCCAGGCGGGCCCGCCCGGGTCCGTCCCGGCCTCCCGGCCGAGGTGCTGCTCGGCCTGCCAGAGGCCGAAGACGGCTCCGGAGAGGTCGGCGGCGACGGCCATCCGCCCGGCGTCGTCGGCCTGCAGCGGCCCGACCGCGACGGTGCCCCCGCACTCGCGCACCAGTTGGGCGGTGCGGTCGGCGTCGTCCACGGCGAAGTAGGTGGTCCACTGCACCGGGAAGCCGGTGGTGCTGGAGACGCCGAGGCCGGCGACGGGGGTGCCGTCGAGCTCGGCCCGGACGTAGGCGCCGAGTTGGCCGGGCCCGGGGGAGTACGTCCAGCCGAGCAGCTCGCCGTAGAAGGCGCGCGCGCCGGGCAGGTCGTCGGTCAGCAGGCTGACCCAGCAGGGTGTGCCCTGGGCCAGTCGGAGTTCCACCGCAGGCAATGCGGGCCTCCTCACGGGTGTTCGGCGCACGGAGATCCGGGCGCGCGAGGGTGATGCTTCCACCCTGGCGCGCGCCCAACCCTCGACCCGCGCGGAAAGTCCGGCAAAGAGCGCACAAAGAGCCGCGGTTCGGGCGCGCTGCGCGACAATGGCCGGCATGACCACCTTCAACGACGGTTCCCCGCTGATCTCCGCGGCCGAGCTGCGGGAGGCGCTCGCCTCCGCGCGGCCGCCGGTGCTGCTGGACGTGCGCTACCAGTTGGTCGGTGCCGCGCCGGGCGGCCCGACCGCGGCCGAGGAGTACCGGGCCGGGCACCTGCCCGGTGCCCACTTCGTCGAGCTGGACCGGGATCTCGCGGCCCCGCCCGGCGCTCCGGGCCGGGGCGGGCGCCACCCACTGCCGGATCCGGAGGAGTTCGGCGCGGCGATGCGCGGGTTCGGGGTGAGCTCCGGGCGTCCGGTCGTGGTGTACGACGGTGCGGCGTCGATGGCGGCGGCGCGGGCCTGGTGGCTGCTGCGCTGGGCCGGGCACCCGGACGTCCGGGTGCTGGACGGCGGCTTCGCGGCCTGGCGGGCGGCCGGGCTGCCGGTGACGGCGGAGCTGCCGGAGCCGGCGGAGGGCGACTTCAAGCCCGTGCCGGGGCAGTTGCCGACGCTGGACGCGGACGCTGCCGCGGCCCGGGCGCGCAGCGGTCTGCTGCTGGACGCCCGGTCGGGGGAGCGCTATCGGGGCGAGAGCGAGCCGGTGGACCCGCGGGCCGGACACATCCCGGGCGCGGTGTCGGCGCCGACCGCCGAGAACGTGGGCCCGGACGGGAGGTTCCGCCCGGCGGCCGAACTGCTGGCCCGGTTCCGGGCGTTGGGCGCGGGGGAGCGCGAGGTCGCGGTGTACTGCGGTTCGGGCGTGACGGCGGCGCACCAGATCCTGGCGATGGAGGCGGCGGGCCTGGACGCGGTGCTGTACCCGGGTTCGTGGAGCGAGTGGTCGAGCGACCCGGGCCGCCCGGTGGCGGTGACCGACCAGCCGGGCTGACCGACCGGCCGGGCTGAGCGGGCACCCGTTCTGCGGCAAGGTCTTCTGACGGCCACACAGTGCTGCGGGGCGCCGGCTCGGCCGGCGCCCCGCAGCACTGTCGGTGCGCTACTCCTGCTTCTTGCGCCGGCTGCCGAAGACGATCTCGTCCCAGCTGGGCACGGTGGCCCGGCGGCCGGGCCGGACGCCGTCCGCCTCGGCCTGCCGGTCGGTGGTGCCGACCAGGCGTTCGCGGTGCGGGGCGACGGCGCGCGGCATCAGGATGTCGGCGTAGGCGGAGCCCGCGCCGACCGCCGGGGCGGCGGCCGCGGCCGGCTCCTCGGTCTCCTCGGCGACCTCGGCGGGCACCGGTTCGATCGGGGCGGGGCCGCCGACGGCGAGGTCGCCGCGGAAGGCCGGGACGACGTCGAGCAGGCTGGTCAGCGAGTCCCGGGAGTCGGCGGTGGCCTCGCGCGACTCGCGGACCTCGCGGGCCGACATGATGCGGTCGGCGGAGGGCCGGTCGATCATCGGGCGGGGCGGCCGGTCCTGGGGGAGCCGGGCGATCCGCGGGATGAACGGGAAGACCGAGTCCTCCTCGCGCTCGACCGTCTCGCCGATCAGCGCGCGGGCCTCGTCGTCGTTGGGCTGGACCAGGCGCCGGGGCGGGTCGTACGTCCAGGACGCGCTGCGGCCCTCGCCGTCGGCGCGGTAGGAGAGGATGACCTCCCAGGTGCCGTCGTCGCGCCGCCAGGAGTCCCAGCGTTCGGTGTCCTTCTCGGCGCCGCGCAGGGCGAGCCGCTCGGCGACGGCCTCGCCGAGCTGCGGCCCGGGGGACTCGCCGTTGCGGCGGATCGCGGTCTTGCGGGCGCGCTCGGCCATGAAGGCGCGTTCGGCGAGGACCGGCCCCTCGAAGCGGCGGACCCGGTCGACGGAGATGCCGGCGGCCTGGGCGACCTCCTCGGCGGAGGCTCCGGCTCGTATCCGGGCCTGGATGTCCCGGGGGCGGAGGTGGCTCTCGACCTCGATCTCGATCTGGCCGAGGCGCGGCCGGTCGCCGCGGATGGCGGCGCGCAGCCGCTCGTCGATGGGGAGGGTGTACTCCGTGCTGTCGGCAGCCTTGAGCACCAGCCGTGTGCCGTCGTTGCTGACGGCCACAACCCGCAGTTCGGGCACGGTCACCTCCCGGGTTGTGCCTGCCGACGTCACCTGCGTCGCTGCTCCCGTACTGAGTGTGGCCTGCCCACTCGCGACTGGCCACAACCTTGCTGAGTTCCCCGGCGTGTCGGGCTTACGCCCGGCCACACCGCTGTGGCACGGTTGCCTTTTTGCCACGTCATCCGTCGACGTCGCGTCTGGGTGCCCCGGCCGTCCTCGCACGCGGAGTGTTCGCGACGATCCGGGACCGGCGTCGCCGTGCGTGCCCGCTCAGTGGCTCTTCGTCAAGCTGCCGGTGAAGGCACAGTCGACAAGTCGACCCAAGGCTCGGGCTTTACGAACAGTACTCCATTCGTGGCATCCGGAGGGGCGGCTCGCCGCTCAAGTCTCCCGCGATTCACGGGAATCTCAAGAGCGCGCGCCCCCAACGGCGGACCACCGGCGGATGAACGGTGATCATCTTCACACAATCCGGGAGCGGAGAACCGCATTTTCGTCCCTTGTGTCCTTCTTTGGGCAAGATGGAGAGGCTTGTTCGAGTTGCAGTCGTACGGACCGAGGGATGTTGATGCCGGAGCGGAGCCCCGCCGAGGAGGGCGGCAAGGAGGAGCGCAAGCGGATCGATCTGAGTGTGGCTCAGGTCGTGGCGAGCGCGTTGGCCGCGGTGGTGGGCGCGCTGCTCGCCTCCGAACTCGGCGTGTACGGAACGATCATGGGCGCCGCGGTGGTCAGCATCGGGGCCACCACCGGCGGTGCGGTGTTCCAGCACGTGTTCCGGCGGACCGGCGAGCAGCTGCGCGACGCGGTGGACCGCGGGCCGAACCAGACGGTGAACGGCCTGCGCCAGGCGCCCGCGGAGCAGGAGCACCCGGCTCAGTACGCGGCGCACGAGCCGGCCGGGCCGCCGGTGCTCACCTCGGAGTGGAACGCGCCGCAGGTGGTGCGGGCGCGCCGACGGCTGGGCTGGCGGGGCTACGCGGCGGTCTCCGGTCTGGTCTTCGTCCTGGCGATGACGCCGATCGTGGCGTTCGAGCTGGCCACCGGCCAGCCGGTGTCGGCGACGGTGAAGGGCCGGTCGGGCGACGGGACGTCCTTCGGCGGCACGGTGACGCGCAAGGACCCGCCGCCGCAGGACGTCCCGTCGCAGCGCCCGTCCACCGGGCGCGGCTCGCAGGACGCGCCGTCCGGCGGAGCCTCGGCCCCGGCGACGACGCGGCCGGGTCGGGAGCCGACCGCCACCCCGGGCACCGGCGCGAGCGGGAGCGCCTCTCCCTCGGCGGGCCCCGGTGCGAGCCCGTCGGCCGGTGCCTCGCCGTCGGCGGGCGGCTCGGGCAGGCCCACCGGTGAGGCCACGCCGCAGCCGCCCGTGCCGAGCAACGCCCCGGCGAACGCGACGGTGCCCCCGCCCCCGCCCGCCACCGCGACTCCTTAGGGCCGGTCGTCGAACTTAGGCCCCCAGTACCCGCCGCAGGTAGTCGTTGCCGAAGACGCGCCGGGGGTCGACCTCGTCGCGCAGGGCGGTGAAGTCCTCGAAGTGCGGGTAGACGCCCGCCAGGTACTCGGCGTCGCGGGTGTGCAGCTTGCCCCAGTGGGGGCGGCCCTGATGGGCGGTCATCAGCTGTTCCACGCCGGTGAAGTAGCCCTGGTCGCGGGTGCCCCGGTAGAGGTGGACGGCGATGTAGGCGCTGTCCCGGCCGGAGGCGGTGGAGAGCCAGAGGTCGTCGGCGGGGGCGAAGCGCACCTCGACCGGGAAGCTGACCTTCCAGTCGGAGCGTTCGACCAGGGCCTTCAGTTCGCGCAGCACCCCGGCGACGGCCGCGCGCGGGACGGCGTACTCCATCTCCAGGAAGCGGACCTTGCGCGGGCTGGTGAACACCTTGTACGCGGTGTCGGTGTAGCTGCGGTCGGACCAGGCGCGGCTGGCGAGCGAGGCGATCGAGGGCACGGCGCCGGGGAAGCGGCGGCCGACCCGGCAGGCGCCCTCCCAGACGGTGTTGGAGAGGAAGTCGTCCTCCAGCCACTCCTTGAACCGGGGCAGCGGGGCGGCCGGTCCCTGGCTGCGGTTGTTGCGCTTGGTGGCGCAGCGGTCGGTGTGCGGGAACCAGTAGAACTCGAAGTGCTCGTTGACGGCGGTGAGGTCGTCGAGGCGTTCCAGCACCTCGTCGAAGGTCATCGGCTGCTCGTGGGCGGTGAGCAGGAAGGCCGGTTCGACGCCGAAGGTGAGGGCGGTGATCACGCCGAGGGCGCCGAGGCCGAGCCGGGCGCCCTGGAAGAGCCGGGGGTTCTCGGTGGGGGAGCAGTGCCGGACGCTGCCGTCGGCGAGCACGATCTCCAGGGCGCGGATCTGGGCGGCGAGCGAGCCGGAGTCGCGGCCGGTGCCGTGGGTGCCGGTGCTGGTGGCGCCGGCGACGGTCTGGACCTCGATGTCGCCCATGTTGGTGAGGGAGAGGCCCTCGGCGGCGAGCAGCCGGTTGAGGCGGCTGAGCGGGAGGCCGGACTCGACGGTGACGGTGCCGGCCTCGCGGTCGAGCCCGCGGACGGCGGTGAGGGCGTGCGGCCGGATCAGCAGGCCGTTGCCGGGCGAGGCGATGGCGGTGAAGGAGTGGCCGGAGCCGACGGCCTTGACGCTGCGGCCCTGGTCGGCGGCGCGGGCGATCTCCCTGGCCAGTTCCGCCGCGGTGCCGGGGGTGGCGGTCCGGGCCGGCCGGGCGTTCTGGTTGCCGGCCCAGTTGGTCCACCGGGTGGGGGTCGCGGTGCTGGCCTGGGGCATTGCGCTGCCTCCTGCTCCGTGGCCGATCGGGTCGGCGCGGTCCGGTGCGGCCTGGTCCGTCGGATCCCGGGAGACAGGCCCTACCCGCGGGTAAGGGCCGCGGGTAGGGCGAGATTAGTCAGTTCACCGTTCGACGTCTACGGGTCGGCCGGGCGTTCCGCCGGCCTGGTCGGTGGGCTGCTGGGCGTCGAGTCCGGCGCGCAGTCGGCCGAGTCCGGCCAGGGCGGCGAGGGCGCCGAGCACGCCGGCGGTGAGCGGGACCCAGTAGCCGGCGGCGGCGCCGGAGGCGTCGATCACCCAGCCCGCGGCGGAGGAGCCGACCGCGACGCCGAGGGCCAGGCCGGTGGTGGTCCAGGTCATGCCCTCGGTGAGCTGGGCGGCCGGGACGAGCCGTTCGACCAGGGCCATCGCGGTGATCAGGGTGGGGGAGATGGCGATGCCGGCGACGAGCAGGGCGGCGCCGACCGCGGCGAGTCCGCCGATGCCGTGCACGGCGTGGGCGACCAGCAGGATCGGCACCATGCTGAGCGCCATGAACAGCACGCCGAGGAAGAAGCGCTTCGCCATCGAGCCGGTGAGCTTGACCGCGCCGAACACCACCCCGGCCGCGCAGGAGCCGAGCGCCCACAGGGCGAGGATCACGCTGGAGACCGACTTGTGCCCCTGGGCCTCGGAGTAGGCGACGGTGACCACTTCGACCGAGCCGAAGATCGCGCCGGTGGCGACGAAGGTGAGGATCAGCACCTGGAGGCCGCGGTTGCGGATCACCGAGCTGCCCTGGTGCCGGGCGGCCTCGTGGACCGGGGGCTCGGTGGAGCGCTGGCCGGCGAACAGCAGCACACCGACGGTCAGGAAGACCCCGGCGAGCAGCACGCCGGCCTCCGGGAAGACGGAGGTGGCCAGGCCGATGGAGAGGATCGGGCCGACGATGAAGCAGACCTCGTCGACCACGGCCTCGAAGGAGTAGGCGGTGTGCAGCCGGTCGGGGTCCTCGCGGTAGAGGTGCGCCCAGCGGGCGCGGACCATGGCGCCGGTGCTCGGCATCACGCCCATGCCGGCGGCGAACACGAACAGCGTCCAGTCCGGGGCGCCCAGCCGGGCGCAGAGCAGCAGGCCGACGACGGAGCCGATGGTCAGGGCCATGGCCGGGACGATGATCCTCGCCTGGCCGTGCCGGTCCACCAGGCGGGAGACCTGGGGGCCCAGGACCGCCGCGGAGACGGCCAGGGCCGCCGAGACCAGTCCGGCCACGCCGTACGAGCCGCGCAGTTGGGACAGCATGGTCACGATGCCGATGCCGGTCATCGAGATCGGCAGCCGGGAGACGAAACCGGTGGAGGAGAAGGCCACGGTGCCGGGCGCGGCGAATATTCGGCGGTAGCTGGACAGCACGGGAGCTCCGGGCAGGGGGGTAAGGAACAAGTCTGGTCTAGACAGCTTACGTACGTTGGCAAACGGTATTTTCCGGACGCCCGCGCGGCCCCGGCGCCGGTGCCCGGCCCCTCAGTGGCAGGATCGGTGCCATGTCCGACGCGCGCAAACCCTCCGCCTCCGGCGCCGCCCCGTACGACGCCCTGCTGCTGCTGTCCTTCGGCGGGCCCGAGGCCCCCGAGGACGTCGTCCCGTTCCTGGAGAACGTCACCCGGGGCCGCGGCATCCCCAAGGAACGGCTCAAGGAGGTGGGCAAGCACTACTTCCTGTTCGGGGGCGTCAGCCCGATCAACGAGCAGAACCGGGAGCTGCTCACCGCCCTGCGCAAGGACTTCGCCGAGCACGGGCTGGACCTGCCGGTGTACTGGGGCAACCGCAACTGGGCCCCGTACCTGGTGGATGCCCTGCGGGAGATGGCCGGGGCCGGCCACCGCCGGATCGCGGTGCTCGCGACCAGCGCCTACGCCGGCTACTCGGGCTGCCGCCAGTACCGGGAGAACCTGGCCGACGCGCTGGCCGTCCTCGCCGAGGAGGGCGTCCCGGTACCGACCGTCGACAAGCTGCGGCACTTCTACCACCTCCCCGGCTTCGTCGAGCCGATGATCGACGCCGCCCTGGCCGCCCTGGCCGAGCTGCCCGAGGCCGTCCGGCCCGGTGCCCGGCTGGCCTTCACCACCCACTCCATCCCGGACGCGATGGCCGAGACCTCCGGCGCCCCGGACGACCCGGCCCGGGGCACCCCCGGCGGCGCCTACGTCGCCCAGCACCTGGACGTGGCCCGGCTGATCGCCGCGGCCGTCGCCGAGCGCACCGGCGTGGCCGACCGGCCGTGGCAGCTGGTGTTCCAGAGCCGCAGCGGCGCCCCGCACACCCCGTGGCTGGAACCGGACATCTGCGACCACCTGGAGGCCCAGCACGCCGACGGCGCGCCGGCCGTGGTGATGGTCCCGATCGGTTTCGTCTCCGACCACATGGAGGTCAAGTACGACCTCGACACCGAGGCCGTCGCCAAGGCCGCCGAACTGGGCCTGCCGGTCTCCCGCGCGGCCACCGTCGGCGCCGACCCGCGGTTCACGGCCGCGGTGCGCGAGCTCGTCCTGGAGCGGGCCGCCGTCGAACGCGGTGAGGGCGTGACCCGCTGCGCCCTCGGCACCCTCGGCCCCAGCCACGACGTGTGCGCGGTGGCCTGCTGCCCCAACCCGCGCGCCCCGCGCCCGGCCGCCGCCGAGCGCTGACCCCTTCCGGAGGAGAATCCCGTGCCCACCCCCGCCCAGCCCGACGACCGGCTCCTCGACGACCTGCTGGAGGTGGCCCTGGACGCGGCCCGGCGGGCCGGCGCCCTGCTGCGCGACGGCCGCCCCGCCGACCTCGGCGTGGCCGGCACCAAGAGCAGCCCGGTCGACGTGGTCACCGAGATGGACCTCGCCTCCGAGAAGCTCGTCGTGCAGCTGATCGCCGAGCGTCGCCCCCAGGACGGCTACCTGGGCGAGGAGGGCGCCGAGCGGCCCGGCACCAGCGGGGTGCGCTGGGTCGTCGACCCGCTCGACGGCACGGTCAACTACCTGTACGGGCTGCCCTCCTGGGCGGTCAGCGTGGCCGCCGAGGTGGACGGCCGGGCCGTCGTCGGGGTGGTGTACGCCCCGGCCCGCGGTGAGCTGTTCCACGCCGTGCTGGGCCGCGGCGCCCACCTCGACGGCCGGCCGGTCTCGACCCGCCCGGCCCCGCCCTGGGGACAGGCGCTGATCGCCACCGGTTTCAACTACGTCCAGCCGGTGCGGGTGCGCCAGGCCGAGGTGCTGCTGGCCCTGATGCCCGAGGTGCGGGACGTCCGCCGGGCCGGGGCGGCCGCCGTCGACCTGTGCGACGTGGCCGCCGGGCGGCTGGACGGCTACTACGAGCGGGGCCTCGCCCCCTGGGACCGCGCGGCCGGCTGCCTGATCGCCACCGAGGCCGGTGCGCTGGTCGGCGGCCGCCCCGGGCACGGCCCGGATGGCGAGCTGACCGTGGCCGCCGCTCCGGGCGTGTACCAGCCCTTGCAGGAGCGGCTGGCCGCGCTGCGCGCCTGGGCGGACTGACCAGGGCCCGCGAATCCGGAGGGCCCCGGTGAGAACCCTCCGGACATGCGAAGAGCCCTGGCACACGGGGGATGCCAGGGCCTTGGGGTTTCGCACGGCCCCCGCAGGGCCGCTGGTGCCGGAGTGCCGGCGTCGGGTCAGGCGGCGGTGCGGTGGCGGTCCAGCACGGTGTCCACACCGTGCTCGGCGGCCAGACGACGGAGGTCGTCCAGCTCGGACTGCTCCACCTCGGCGAGGAACTCGTCCCCGGCCTCGATCGCGCGGTGCAGGTCCTGCTCGGCGTTGGCTATGCGCTGCAGGATTCCGGCCTTGAAGGCGTCCATACGGGCCCCCTTACTGTGTCGGACGTGCACGGTCGTGCGCTCTCCGCCCCGAGGAGGGTCCAGCCGGTGAATGCGCCCGGTCCGACGAGTGGTGGATCTCCGGTCGGGCGCGGAGACGGCCCTTCGGCCGCTCCCGGTGAATTCCCAGCCCCAGGGCCGGCGCGGATGAACGCACGGCGGGTGGGTGCGATCGGCCAACAGCCAGATCGCGGGTGTGCAGCTGTCCTCCCCGCCCGGGGAGCCGGGAAACCTCCCGGCGGAAGAAAGTTGCCCGTGTCACAGTCCAAGCGGAGTTCTCCCGACACGAACGGTCACCGCCGAGGGCCCCGGGCCTCCTGCCCGAGGGGCAGCTTATCGCTGCTTTACCGCAGGACCAGGCAGGATGGAGCCACCGTCGGAGCCGTGCGTCCGCTTCCGGGGCCGGCCTGGAGAAGGGACAACGACCGTGCGGGTTCTCGTCGTCGAGGACGAGCAGCTGCTCGCCGAGGCTGTCGCGACCGGCCTGCGCCGCGAGGCGATGGCCGTCGACGTGGTGTACGACGGGGAGGCCGCGCTCCAGCGCATCGCGGTCAACGACTACGACGTGGTGGTCCTGGACCGCGACCTCCCGCTGGTCCACGGCGACGACGTCTGCCGCAAGGTGGTCGAGCAGGGCCTGGCCACCCGGGTGATCATGCTGACCGCCTCCGGCGACATCAGCGACCGGGTCGAGGGCCTGGAGATCGGCGCCGACGACTACCTTCCGAAGCCGTTCGCCTTCAGCGAACTCGTCGCCCGGGTAAGGGCGCTGGGCCGTCGCGCGACCGTCCCGCTGCCCCCGGTGCTGGAACGGGCCGGGATCTCGCTCGACCCCGGCCGGCGCGAGGTGATCCGGGAGGGGCGCACCGTCCAGCTCGCCCCCAAGGAGTTCGCCGTCCTGGAGGTGCTGATGCGGGCCGGCGGCGCCGTCGTCTCGGCCGAGCAGCTCCTGGAGAAGGCCTGGGACGAGCACACCGACCCGTTCACCAACGTCGTGCGGGTCACCGTGATGACGCTGCGCCGCAAGCTCGGCGACCCGCCGGTGATCGTCACCGTGCCCGGTTCCGGCTACCGGATCTGACCGGGACCCGCCCCCCGGAGTCCGTCCCCCCGTAGTCCGGCCCGCCGGACTCCGCCCCGGGATCCGCCCCGGGATCCCCCGCCGTACCCAGCGCCCGCCCCCGGCGGACGCCCGAGAGGACCATCATGACCACCCCGCCGCCCCCGGCCGGCGGGCCCTCCGGCGCGCCCGCCGGCGGCCCGCGAGCCGTTCCGCCCAAGCCCGTGCACCCGCCCCGCCAGTCCCGTCCGCACCAGCCCGAGACCTACGTCCCCGGTGACGGCCTGCTCGCCTGGCTGCCGTTCCGCCCGACCATCCGGATGCGGCTCACCCTGCTCTACGGCGGCATGTTCCTGATGGCCGGCGTGGTCCTGCTGCTGGTCATGTACTTCTTCGTCCAGCAGTCGCTCCAGGAGGTCGGCCAGCCGCACCTGAGGCTCACCGGACCGGGCATCTCCGTGCTCACCCCGGACGGCCAGGTCCTGACCAACCAGAACGCGCTCGACCAGTGGCTGAACGACAACAAGTCCATCCAGGCCGCCGCTGCGCTCAACACCCTGCTGCGCAAGCTGCTCACCGTGCTGGTCTGCCTCGCCGTGATCGCCTTCGCGGCCGGCTACGCGATGGCCGGCCGGGTGCTGCGCCCGCTCGGCCGGATCACCCGCACCGCCCGTGACGTCGCCTCCTCCGACCTGCACCGCCGGATCGAGCTGGACGGCCCGGACGACGAGCTCAAGGAGCTCGCCGACACCTTCGACGACATGCTGGACCGGCTGGACCGCTCCTTCGACTCCCAGCGCCGTTTCGTCGCCAACGCCTCGCACGAGCTGCGCACCCCGCTGGCGATCAACCGGACCCTGCTGGAGGTCCAGCTCTCCGACCCGGCCGCCTCGCCCGACCTCCAGCAGCTCGGCAAGACCCTGCTGGCCACCAACGAGCGCAGCGAGCAGCTGGTCGAGGGCCTGCTGCTGCTCGCCCGCAGCGAGAACGAACTCACCGACCGGCGCGCCGTGGAGCTGTCCGAGGTGGCCACCCGGGCGCTGGAGCAGACCCGGGGCGAGGCCGACAAGCGGGAGGTGGAGCTGCGCTCCAGGCTCGACCCGGCGGTGGTCGCGGGCAACGGCGTGCTGCTGGAGCGGCTGGCGCTCAACCTGCTGCAGAACGCGGTCCGCTACAACACCGCGGGCGGCTGGGTCGAGCTGGCCACCGCCACCGTGCCGGGCGGCGGCGAGCTGGTGGTCTCCAACACCGGCCCGGTGGTGCCCGGGTACGAGCTGGAGCACATCTTCGAGCCGTTCCGCCGGATCAAGGGCGCCGACCGCACCCGCAGCGACAAGGGGGTCGGTCTGGGCCTGTCCATCGTCCGCTCGGTGGTGCGCGCCCACGGCGGCACCATCGAGGCCACCCCGCGCTCCGGGGGCGGCCTCACCATGCGGGTGCGGATTCCGTCCCCGTAGCCGCCCCTGGGGCCGTTCTGCGCCCTCTCGGCCCCGGACGCTGCCGCGTTCCGTGGGCGACCGTTCCCGGCCGCCCCCGCCAGACCGTCAAGACGACATAAGGCCTGGCGGGGGCGGCTTGTCTTTTCCGGCCCCAGCAACTTACGGTGTCGTAACCTACGCAACCGTAAGTGCGTCCGCCGGTTCGTCCGCCGACGGCTCCGACACGACGCGTGCCCGCCCAACGCGCCCGTCCAGCGCGTGTATCCGTCCCCAGGAGCAGCCCGTGACCATCGCCCCTGTGCAGAGCAGCCCCTCGCTCGGATCGAGCGGCTGGACCGACGCGCGGCTGATCCTGGCCCTCGAAGAGGTCGTCGAGAAGGAGCTCAACCGCCACCTGACCGTGGCCAAGGAGTGGATGCCGCACGAGTTCGTCCCGTGGAGCCAGGGTCGCGACTTCGACGGCGTGCTGGGCGGCGAGGCCTGGGCGCTGGACCAGTCCCAGGTGACCCCGCTCGGCCGGGTCTCGCTGGTGGTGAACCTGCTCACCGAGGACAACCTGCCCAGCTACCACCACGAGATCGCGACCATGTTCGGCCGCGAGGGCGCCTGGGGCACCTGGGTGCACCGCTGGACCGCGGAGGAGGGCCGGCACGGAATAGCCATCCGCGACTTCCTGCTCGCCACCCGGGCCGTCGACCCGGTGGAGCTGGAGCGGGCCCGGATGTTCCACATGTCGGAGGGCTTCGAGTCCGACAACGCGCACAGCATGCTGCACTCGGTCGCCTACGTGGCCTTCCAGGAGCTCGCGACCCGCATCTCGCACCGCAACACCGGCAAGTACGCGGGCGACCCGCTGTGCGACCAGCTGCTGGCGAAGATCGCCAACGACGAGAACCTGCACATGGTCTTCTACCGGAACCTGCTGAAGGCCGCCCTGGAGCTCGCCCCGGACCAGGCCATGCGCGCCATCGCCGACGTGGTGATCGACTTCCGGATGCCCGGCCACGGGATCCCCGGTTTCGAGCGCGCCGCCGCCCAGATCGCCATCGGCGGGGTGTACAACCTGCGCATCCACCACGACGACGTGCTCCAGCCGGTGCTGCGCCACCTGCGGGTGATGGAGATCGACGGCCTCGGCCCCGAGGGCCTGCTGGCGCAGAACGAGCTGGGCGTCTTCCTGGACGGGCTGGACGGTCAGGCGCGCAAGTTCGAGGAGCGCCAGGCCGCGCTGCTGGCCCGCCGGGAGGCGCGCCGCAACGCCGGCTAGGACGTCTCCGGGGGCGCTTCCGCCGAGCCGTCGCGCCCCCTGAGGGAGGGGGCGGAGTGGGTGGATTTTCCGTGGTTTGCCCCGGAAGATTCTGAACGTGACCAAGCTCACACCGTGTCGCTCCACGATTCCGGGCGACCCCGGAGAGTGATCACCCCATCGGGGGTGCCGATCGCCGTCCGTGATCGGATTCCGGCCCGCCGCCGGTCCGTCGGATTGGTCGGCATCCCTGGTGGGCAAGGGATTCGACGGACACCTGTACGGGGTTCGCTCACTGTGAGTCGCCGGTTCGGAGGGCGCGCGAGGGGTCGACGATGGCCCTGCGTGAGGCCTTTCGCGCCCTGGAGGATCACCCCAACGGAGCCCTGGCTGAGTGTCGATTGAGTAACGGGGCTTGAAGTAAGGCAAAATCTCCGCCTCGGGTCGGGCACAAGACCGACCCCCCATGCGTTACGTGCGCTGGAGATACCGCACACACCGCACAAACCCGGAGGGGGAGAGCGACAATGGCAACCGACTACGACACCCCACGCAAGACCGACGACGAGCTCAACGAAGACAGCATCGAGGAGCTCAAGGCTCGGCGGAACGACAAGGGCGGCGGCTCCGTCGACGTCGACGAGTTCGACGCCGCCGAGGGCATGGAGCTTCCCGGCGCCGACCTCTCGAACGAGGAGCTCGCCGTCCGTGTCCTGCCCAAGCAGGCGGACGAGTTCACCTGCATGAGCTGCTTCCTGGTCCACCACCGCAGCCAGCTCTACAGCGAGAAGAACGGCAACCCGATCTGCCGGGACTGCGGCGCCTGAGCACCGCAGCGGACAGCGCCAGGTGCCCGTGGCTCCCGCGGCACCGGCACACCGCCCCTTCCGGCCCCGGGCAGCGGGGCCGGACGGCAGGTCCGCGGCCCGTCCTGGCGGACGGACCCGGGAGGACGGAGTCGGTCGGCCACGTGCCGGCCAGGACAAAGTCGTAGGGACGGTCCCGCAGCAGCGGAACCGTCCCTCTCGGTCTTTCGGGGCCCGTTCACGGGCCGGCGGGCGCGTCGGTCAGGTACGGGCGCCGCGCCGGGCCTCCTCCAGGGCCTCGGCCAGCTTCATCGGCGAGCGCGTCGACAGGTAGAGGTACGGCGTCGGGTCGGCCGGATCGCTCACCTCGACCCGCAGCGCCGTCGGGACGTAGCTGCGCAGCAGCATGAAGGCGCGGGGATCGGCCTTCGGACCGCGCCAGGCCGCCGCCTCGGTGGGGCTCAGCGCGTGGGCGGCACCCAGCGCGTCCACCGGGATCCGGGCCGGCCCGGCCACCAGCGAGCCCTGCACCACGCGGATCCGCGCCGAGCCGTAACTGCTGATCGCCACCGCGCCGATGGCGATGCCGGCCACCAGGCCGACCAGGGCGGCCGGCCCGCTGACCCGGATCAGGATCAGTGCCAGGGTCAGACCGACTGCGACCGGGAGCAGCCACCAGGAGCGAGGCACCGTGAGGCGTTCGTCGTACATGCCCTCCATTGTGGGCGCCCTGACGCCCGGCTCGGGACGCCACCCCCACCGGAGGTCTTGCTACCCCTGGGTAGGCTGGCGAGCCGTGACCGGTACGACCACCCCCACCACCCCCGCCGACCGGTCGGCGCCCGCGTTGCCGCCGACCCCGACCACCCCGCCGCCGGACGCCGTGATCCCGGAGCGCCACCCCCAGGCGCCCGCCCCCGGCACCCGCCTCGGCTCCCACTACGAGCACTGCTTCGGCTGCGGCCCCCGGCACCCCGGCGGACTGCGGATCGACGCGGTCGCCGGCGAGGGACTCGACGTCACCGCCGAGTTCAGCGTCCGGGACGTGCACCAGGGCGGCCCCGGGCTGGCCCACGGCGGGGTTCTCACCACGGCGATGGACGAGACCCTCGGAACGCTGAACTGGCTGCTCCACGCGCCCGCGGTGACCGGCCGGCTGGAGACCGACTTCCTCAGCCCGGTGCCCGTCGACTCGGTGCTGCACCTGCGCGCCTGGATCACCGGGGTGCACGGCCGCAAGATCTACAGCGCCGCCGAGGGGCGGATCGGCGGCCCCGACGGACCGGTCGCCGTGCGTGCGCAGGCGCTCTTCATCCAGGTGAAGCTGGAACACTTCACCTCGCACGGTCGACCCGAGGACATCGAGAAGGTCCTCGACGACCCGGATCTGATGAAGCGCGCACGAGCCTTTGAGGTGAACCCTTGAGCGAGACCCCCCGTCCGCAGCTGGACGTCCTGATCAGGCGCATCGACGCCGAGCTGCCGCTGCCCGAGTACGCGCAGCCCGGGGACGCCGGTGCCGACCTGCGGACCACCGTCGACGCCGAGCTGGCCCCCGGTGAGCGGGCGGTGCTCCCCACCGGCATCGCCATCGCCCTGCCGGACGGCTACGCGGCCTTCGTCCACCCGCGCTCCGGGCTGGCAGCTCGTTGCGGAGTTGCCCTCGTGAACGCCCCGGGGACGGTCGATGCCGGGTACCGTGGAGAGATCAAGGTGATCGTCGTCAATCTGGACCCGCGCGAGGGGGTCAGCTTCCGCCGAGGGGACCGGATCGCCCAGCTGGTCATCCAGCAGGTCGAGAAGGCCCGCTTCCACGAGGTGGCCGAGCTGCCGGGGTCGGCACGCGCCGAGGGTGGGTTCGGGTCGACCGGTGGCCACGCCGCGGTCTAGCATTCCCGCGGCCTCGCAGGAAGCCGAGCAGGTATTCGCATCGGTCTTGGACCGGGAAGGACAGTGACCGTGTTCCGTCGTCGCCAGAAGAGCGAGGACGCTGTCGAGCAGCTCGCCGACGACGCCATCAGCGCCGACGAGACGGCCGATGACGTCGAAGGTTCCGCCGAGAGCGAGAACGTGACCGAGCTGGACCCGGCCGACAAGGTCGGCCTCCCGCCGGCCCCGCGGCCGGACGGCCCGTGGGACCACACCGAGCTGGAGACGCCGGAGGAGGGACGGGTCGACCTCGGGGGTCTGCTGGTCCCCGGCGTCGAGGGCATGGAGCTCCGCGTCGAGGTCGCCGGTGACGCGATCGTCGCGGCCACCCTGGTGCTCGGCAACAGCGCCATCCAGCTCCAGGCCTTCGCGGCCCCGAAGTCGGAGGGCATCTGGGGGGAGGTCCGCGAGGAGATCGCCAACGGCATCACCTCGCAGGGCGGTCTGATCGACGAGGAGGAGGGCCCGCTCGGCTGGCACCTCCGTGCCCAGGTCCCGGTGCAGCTGCCGGACGGCACCCAGGGCGTCCAGCTGGTGCGCTTCGTCGGCTGTGACGGGCCGCGCTGGTTCCTCCGCGGTGTGATCTCGGGCCAGGCCGCCGTGCAGCCCGAGATGGCCGGCATCCTGGAGCAGGTCTTCCGGCAGACCGTCGTCGTCCGCGGCGAGACCCCGATGGCTCCGCGCGACCCGATCGTGCTCAAGCTCCCCGAGGACGCCCAGATGGTCGCCGACGGTGGCGGGGCCGCCGCTGCGCCCGAGGGCGAGGGCCGCTACGGCTCGCTCGACCCGTTCGCGCGCGGCCCGGAGATCACCGAGGTCCGCTGACCGCCTCCTCGGTCGTCACTGCTGATCGCCTCCGCCCGGACCCCGGGCGGAGGCGATTTGCATGTGGCGGGTCGGTCCCCGTACAGTTCCGGAGTCGCCGCGGGAGACCGGGGCGACAAAGCGGAAAGTGAATCCGATGAATGAAACTCCGGAAAACGGAGTGGAAAACATCTGATAAGCTTGAAACACGAAAGAACGAAGCGCCCGGAGGGCCCGCTGGAAGGCGGTCCGAAGGAAGCGTCCGTTCCTTGAGAACTCAACAGCGTGCCAAAAGTCA